>CALKXE010000072.1 GCA_938003955.1 uncultured Saprospiraceae bacterium
ATTATTCTCTAAGGTTTTTCCTCCTATCCCTATATTGGAAAGACCCGTTGTATTTTTTAGACTAGAATTGCCCATAGCGATGTTATTATCAGAGGTAATATTATTTGCCAAGGCCTGATATCCAAATGCGATATTGTCACTTCCTGTGTTAGTATACAAGGCTTGATAACCATTGGCGATATTGTTATTTCCTTCTGTGTTATTATACAAGGCTTGATAACCATTAGCGGTATTGCTATTTCCTGTCGTATTCTTATTCAACGCGGTATAACCATTTGCTATATTGTTATCTCCGGAGGTGTTTTTAAACAATGCTGCATATCCATTAGCAATATTGCTATTTCCTGAGATGTTAAATGATAAAGCTCCTATACCATTGGCGATATTATCACTTCCTGTTTTATTATTTTTTAAAGCTTGATAGCCTAAGGCGATATTTCTAGCTCCAGTTGTGTTTACATTAAAAGTTTGTAAGCCCAAAGCAATATTAAACAAGTTATTATTCATGACGATCCTAGTTCTCCCTATAGAATCACTCTCAAACTTAAATTTTTCTGATCCATTGAGGTCGAAGCGTATTATGTCCTGTGCTTGTAAGGAAACGGCTAAAAAGATAAATGTGATGACTAAGCTGTGATATCGCATGGTATCTGATTTTTTTGATTGTCAATATTTCTGTTTGTATGATGGTGTAAACATACCATAGGAAAAAGGCCTTGTCAATCCCCCTTTTGGGTGCTTTTGAGGTTCTCCATAAAAATGACGATGAAATACAGAGTTCAAGCGGACTAGAAGTGCAGAACTCTTTCTTAGGTAAACTAAGTAATTACCAATTTACAGTAAATGTTGTTTTAAATCCTGTTGTAGTATCAATTTTTAATATACCATTAATGGTCTCCGCTCTATTTTCCATAGAACTCAAACCTTGACCAGAATTACTAAAGTCAGCGACCTTGCCATTGTCATGCACCTCTAAAAAGATCATTTTTTTCTCTATTCGAAGTCTTATGACAGCCTTGTCACCATTAGAATGCTTTGCTGTATTGGTAACGATCTCTTTGTATATGAGATAAGTCTGCTGTCTGATATAGGTTGGTAGTGTTTGTTTATTATCCGTGATATCTATTTGATATTCTATCTCCAATCCTGCTCCACGGAGCGTTATTTCTGAGTGATCTTTCATCCTGTACAACAAACTTACTACATCATCTTTTGAAGAATCAATAGCCCATACGGTATCTCTCATTGAGCTTAATGCTTGTTGGCCCAACTGTCTAATTAATCCAGCAGTTTCCTTATCTTCTCCGTCCAAGGTCATTTCCAACATTTCAGACTGCATACGCAGTCCCGTGAGTATGCCTCCTACATCATCATGAAGATCTTTTGATATCTTATCTCGGAGTTTGATTTTTTCCTTTATCTTATCTACTTGCAATCTGTAGATAGTGTAGACGATCCCCCTATGATAAAAGTATAAATTAAAAAAGCCAACCATGTTGCATACCATGGAGCCAGTACTTCAAAGGATCGTTTCGATGTACTTCTGCTCCATTTTCCATTACTCGATTTCACCCTTACTTCAAATTCATACTTTCCAGGGCTAAGATTCGTAAAATGCAATACTCTTTCATCTTCTATGTTTATCCACTCATCATAGAGCCCTATTAATCTATATTCATATTCTGCAAACAACTCTTTACTGTCTACAGATACAAATTTGAAACCTATATTTCTTTGATTATAATTTAAGGAAAACACAGACTGATACAATAGAGAAGAATCTAAAATTCCAGTATTATCATTGGGATATATCTTTGCTCTATCGACAAACAGATCCTGGAATATGACATTTTCTGGAATTCTAGACGTACCTAATTCATCCAAGTCTATACTTACTATGCCATCATTTCTTTTATAAAGTATTTTGTTCTCATGAAATACTAAATCTTTGCATGGATTTACAAAAATCTTATACTCCTCCGGAACTGGATATTTTTTTAGACTTTTGTCATTTAGATTATAACAATAAAGAATATTATAGTCCATGATCCAAATCTGATCTTTATCATCATGGACCATTCCTTTGACATAGAAAGGTGTAGTCCCAAGATCCAAATCTAAATAGTCATATGTGTTGGTCTTAGGATCGAACACATCTATCCCCATCGCATTGCACAGATAGACCTTGCCATATGCTTCATAGATGTAGTATACTTTCGAATTTCGTAATTTCCCATTGCCATAAGGATCGGATACGACCCACTCATAGTCGTGATTGTTATTATAAATTCTGATTACTTCTCCTTTGAGGGTCGCAATCCAAATATCCCCATTACTAGATTCATTAAAATAGAATACCCTATAGTCTTCGAATTTCTTTCCACTTACCTCTTCATAATATTCTCCTATGAATTTTATTACTGTGTCATCAGTACCTATTCCTTGCCTTGTATCTACAGCTACGACTCCATCTTGCAAAAGCTCCATCTGATCATGAGGCGAGGAAGGAAAAGTTTTTATTAACTCTTTTGTTTTAGCATTGTATACAGATGTACTAAAAGGTCCTATTCCATTGTTCGTAACAATATTAGAGTCAGCATTTATGCATAGATTCCAATCTGAATATATAGAATGATCTATCCCTTTTGACAATTCAGTATATACAGAATCACCATTGATCGTTTTTACAAAATTAGGACGACTGAAGTATACCTTATCACCTATCTTCTTGAGCGCTCCACCAATGCTATCTATTTTTGTTATTTTGAATGATAAATTGCTTTTTAAAATCTTGCCGGCTCCATCAAATATTGAAGAATAAATATAATCACCCGATACGTCTAATATTAAATCCGATATATCAAAAGGTAAGTTTTTGTTACCAAAAGTTTTTTTTAAAATCAAATGTTCCATTTGTGAACTTAGCGGGGTTCTTTATTCTTACGTTAAAAATATCATACCCTGTCTTTACATCGAAGTACTCAGAGATATCTTCATCAGGCCCAAATTTTTTAGCTCTTTTCAGCTTAAAGTCGTAAATACTTCTATCAGACGTTTTTACTTTCTCAAAGTAAACCTTATTGTTAGCTAATTCGATTATAAAATAAGAGGGTTCCTCATCAATAGTAAAAATCAAATCACCATCTTGAATTATTACTCGACTTCCAGCATAAACATTCGAACCATTGTCCATTGGCTCGCTGTACTGTACCGTCATTCCAAAATCATTCTGTTTACTTAAGGGTTCAGTAATTTCGTTTGTTCTTGTATTCAGATAATACGTCCCATTTAAGGTTGTAAAAATAGATAAAACATCACTTGAATCAAAAGAAAGATCATAGATCAACTTTATATCAAAGGTTGAATTGTTCTCTAACTTGTCGCTAAGTTCCTCGAAGGTTTCCAATTTCCGATCATAAAAAATCATCCCAAAGTATTCTTCTCCCATCCACAAGTTATTATCCCTATCTCCAGTAATTGAACCTAGTCGTTTGGAAGGAAGATCATTTGGAGAAGTAGAAACTTGATTGTATCTCGTAATTTCATATCCATCATAGCGGTTGAGTCCAGAATAAGTTGAAATCCATATATATCCAAAAGAATCTCGATATAACGTTTGATTATAATGGCTATAATCATCCGTCAACCCTTCATTCGACGACAAAGGTTCTACTTTGCTTGTTTGTGATTGAACCAGACAAATACAGCCAACTGTCACATTGATAAAGATCAATGTAAAACGCATAAAACGAGAACAAAAGATATCAATGCGATTCATGATATCCTAAATTAATTACCATTATGCTTTATGTTTATTGTGTTTCATCAAAGTTAGCATATTTTATTCATCTCAAAATGACTTAGGAATGATTCAATAATAAGATAACACATCCCGCTTGTTATTTTTTATTTCTACATCGTTAAAAAGCCTCGTCAATGCCCTGCATTACCTATGTTTTTTGCTTCGTATAAAATAAAATACCACCGTATAAAATTGTTACTGTATTAATGTACCATTCCTTATTAATTGGTGTGTTTGTGTGTAAAATGAATTCTACTTTTGTAATAAAATAAGCCATAGATTTTCAAAAGAACTTTCTGCTTGAATCGCTAGCCCACAAATATTCTATTTGTTACACTAGTCATCGTGTCCGCTGTGCAAGCCACTTGGTCGAACAGTTCCTTAGATGTTGACGACTAGATGGTTATTCTATCGCTAATTCAGAGAGGTCGAACTATCATCTCATCCTATCCTCTGCCTTAAATGCCCCACGATTATGCAATATCCACAAGGACTCATCAAGCGGTGACACGCCGCGGTAAGGTCTTATTTTATTATCTGAATCAATTGTTTTTTGATATCCATCTAAGGTCAGTTTCAACCTCCCCTTTCCAGAGGTTCTAGTGCTAAATTTGATCCCATATTCCATTGCTTGATCTACAGATACACGTCCAGTCAGCGTAAAGAAATTTCCATCAAAAATGGGTGTTCCAATTGTAGCTTTCATCTGATTGAGGTCGCTTGCGATCGGACCTAGATGGTCGTTATTTGCTTTGATGTGAAAGGTATACATTGGTTCTAAAATATCTGTATCAGCAGCTTCGACACCACGCATAATTCCCATCGGAGTAGCCAGAAGAAAGTCTCCTGGATTCGAGTGGACATTATGTTCTGACCCTTCTATAAGCGTAATCTTGATGTCTGTGACTTCCCATCCTTTGATACCTTGTTTCAGTGACCAAGGGATGGCACGTTTCACCTCATTTTGATATTTGATACTGATATCACTTGTCCGAACTTTAGAATCGAATATTACACCACTTCCTAGTTCTCCAGGCTCGACACGGAAAGTCATAATTGCCCAACATGGCTTCGGCATCCAATATCTAACATAACCTTCCGCTGATTTCTTAGGTGTTTCCTTATATATAACCGCCGGTGGTAAAAAGTCAGCATCCACCCCAAATCGACGATGAAGACTATCTTGTAATACCTCAGTCTGTATTGGCCCTAATATTTTAAGGTGATATTCTCGTTCATCCTTATACCATCTGAAATCAATCTGAGGATCTTCTATATTCAGAATTTCAAGGGCTTCACCAAGTTTTTGGTAGTCTTTTTCTTCTTTGGCAATGGCTTGCACACTCAATACCGGCTCCATCATCGATGAGAAGGTTTCGTTTTCCGAAAACACCCCCAGTGAATCACCAGCCAGCACTATTTCTGAAGTTGTAATCACTCCAATATCACCTTCACTTAATTCATTGACTTGGGTAAGCTTACCTAATTTCCTTTGATATATTTGATTGATCTTCACCTCTTCGTATGCTCCAGAAGATTGAATTACATCTTTGGTTTTGAATCCTCCGCTAAATATTCTAACATGGGCCAGTCTGCCATATTTCGGATCATATTCTACTTTGAATACTCTAGCATGTAAACCTTCTGTCCCTACCCGATCTTGATTAGCTCCATTGATGATCTCATCCATCAGTCGTGGTATGCCAATATGCAACTTCGCACTACCAAATAATATGGGAGTAAGTTTTCTCTGTCTAATCGCAGCTTTTGACTTCTGTAGAATAGATAGAAGATCAGATACATCACCTTCTAGATATGCTTCCAAAAACGATTCGTCTGCCTCGGCGAGATTCTCCATCGAATGATCAAGAATATAAATCGATAGAAATTTTTTCGACGCTATAAAATCAAATAATCTCACCTCTTTAGGATTACTCATATCAGGGATATTCAACGCGAATAGTGATGCTCCTAAATCCTTCTCCAATTCTTTAAACACCTCTTCCGGGTCTGCCCCCGCTCTGTCTACTTTATTTACAAATATGACAGTAGGTATCTCTCTTTCTTTGATACTTTCCCAGAGGTTGAGCGTGTGCGCTTGTACTCCTTCTACTGCGGAGATTACCAGCACAACCAAATCCAATACGGATAATGCTCGGTCTACCTCAGCCGAAAAATCAATGTGTCCTGGAGTATCTACTATGTTGATATGCGTTCCTTTCCACTCAAAATCTACGGTAGCCGTTTTGATAGAAATTCCTCGATCTTTCTCCATCGCCATACCATCCGTGATCGCTGATCCTTGGTCTACACTGCCTCTGTCTTTTGTCGCACCAGATTCGTAGAGCATACACTCTGTGAGTGATGTTTTGCCTGCGTCTACGTGTGCTAGGATACCGATTGTGAGTTTGTGTTGTTGCATTAACTGCAAATATGGGAAAATTAGATTGTTGAAATAAATTAATTTAACTCAATACCCAATCTGACTCTTAGCCCATCGAATATACCCTTTCATATCTTCTTGCAATCTTAATGACTGCGCGCGGATTGCTTCATTCCGTCTTTTATCCATTTCGGAATTAGCAACTACCCTTAGAGCTGCCAGTTCTGCATTCAGTTTAGCTTTCTTTGTCATGTCTGTTTCAGCTCTCGCTTTCTTCATTAATGCACTCATCTCTTCGTTATCATATTGATAATCCATACGATATACAGTCCGATCATCTCTTATACTGAATGGTGCTATATGATATTCTTTATCACAATTATCGGCGATAGATTCTAATTCCTCATAAGATAGTTGGACAATATCGACCAATTCTCTGATTTCATGACACCTCTCTTCCCAAGTAGTATAATCAGGATTAGAAACTATATCGATAAGCAATTCGCGATACTTTGTATTTCCTCTGATCCTATTAGTATTGCCCACTTCTAAAAGTTCTATCAAAGCATTGCTATGTTTTAACCAAGCTTTTCTATTTGTCGCTTTGTCAATCCTTAGTACAACCTCTTCTAACTTATTTAATTGATCCGGTTTGAAAGAATGCAAATTACAGGCGGAACCAATGCGGGATAAAGTGACATACACATCCTCTTTGTCATTTTGGTGTGTTACCGCAGAACGTTCCCATTTAATTCTAACGTTGTCTTGTTCATTATTTATTACCCGATTGATTCTTGATTGCAGTACATACTCTGTCACCTTCTTCTTTAGATATTTTTGTTGTTTTTTTTCGGATCCTTGGAGTGGAAGATTTAATTTCAATTCAGTTTTTATACTTGCTGCGTATTCATCCTTACCTGCTTGCCATGACAGAAATTTAATTGGGTCACTATTATAGCTTTTGATGGATCTCTCTATTTGAAATTTGAGATCTTTTTTTCTAGTTTTGACCGAATTACTTTCTTCAACTCCGTATTTCCCCTTGATCATTCCATCACCATGATTACTAGAATTCATCAAGATATATCCTATTTTAGTCTCTGGGCTGTAAGCTGATACAGGAATAAATTGATCTCCAATCTTAATCGATGTATCTTTCACAACATGTAACCCCTCCGCAGTAAATGCTTCATTGAGTACTTCGACTACTTCTCTGGATGACAGTCTCGAAGGTAGTCCCGTACCAAACATCGCTGGTTGATAGGGAAGATTTGTTGCGGATATTGGAAATGGATTAATTAATGAATCTTGGGACGTCTTTGAATCAGAAGCTCCTTTGTAATTCGGAGCTTGCACGCCACAAGAAAACATCACAGTTCCTAAAAACCCGGCTGCACTAAGTCTATGTAGCATCTTTAGAGTAAACGGGTATGGCCTGCTTTCTGGATGATCAAGAGGGTTTGGATCAGAAAACGATGGATATTTCGGTCTGTATGCCTTAACTAAAGGTGTTACTTTTAATAGTCTATTATTCTTCATAATCTAAAGATTAAGTTCAAGATGAGAGATTACTGGATAGTCGGAATTATAGTGTTTATGTACAAATAGATTGTTCCTACTTTTCCAAAGCCGATCCGCAGTTTTATCTACTATTTCTATGAGAATTCGCTCATTATAGCAAACGATCGGGCTTGCTTTGTCTATCCGTCCTGTACTCATATAGTTGACACATGAGCACCATTTACTACATCGTGATTCTAATGCACATCCTGAACATTCAGCTTTAGGTTTTTCTGAACAATTTGTGATATAACTGGTACAAGATTCATCAAATCCTGTATTAATATGCCCAATGAGATACTCGGGTATACCCTCTGTAGTTACAAACTGGATACATGGATATAGCTCGCCATTTGGAGCAATCGAAAATTGTCTCTGACCGATATGACAACGCTCAGATTTGGCGATAGGTTTGTGTGTTCTTGTTTGGATTCGCTCATCAAAAAAACTCAGGTAAAACCTTTCGCCCATTTTTATCTTCTGCTCATACCATCTACCCAATTTTATATATGATCGTTTTAGTTGATCAAAATGCTCTACTTCCCAATCTGCAGAATAATCTAATGTGGTTGTGATAAATCTTACTCCTTGCTCAAATATATAATCAATACTTTCCGCTACTTTACCCGCAGATTCAGGAGTAATTACACAAGTCACATTAGTTGATTTATTGTACTTGAGTAATAACTGCAATCCTTTGACAATCTGGTGTGTGACGCCTTTTCCTGCAGCATTCTTACGCTGATTATCCGTAACAGAAGGATCTCCGTCTAAACTTAGAGACATATATACCTTCTTTGCGAATAGTTGTTGCACCAACTTATCAGACAGTAATGTTCCATTAGTACTTAATTTATAGTGTATACTAATATCTTCCAAACTTTGATCCAACAGATCGATGATCTGAAATATCTTCTCCTTTTCTAATAGCGGTTCGCCACCAAAAAAGGTAATGTCTAGTTGTTTAATCTTACGCCGATCAACTTCATTTTGCACAAATTGTACAGCTTGTAATAAGGTTTGATTTGTCATCGAGATAGGTAATTTCTCACCCGTATAACAATAGTCACATCGGAGATTACAATGATGGGTCAGATGAAAGGTTACACTTAGAAGTTGCTTGGACATAATTATAATTTAGAATATTATCTATAACATAGATGCTACTTTACAGCGTAATGCATAAAAAAACACTGTTTAATTAACAATTAATGTTTTAATCAATCTCAGTAAAAATGAATGTAGATCTGAATAATTAATAATTATTCAATCATCTCCGGCAAACAACTCCTTAATGAAATACGCTCGGTTTTCTAAAACATAGGCATCCTGACAAGATCCAAGTCCACTACGCATGATACTTTGACAGACTCCATTTTCGAAGGAATCCTCCTTATGTCCACGACCAAGAACGCAGTGTCCAAGTTCATGAAAGATGACCATTTCTTTGATAAGATGAGTTGCTTTATTCCAGAATTCTTGATCAATGGTAATATGACGAATATCTTGTCCATTTGTAGTGCAGCTTCCGGCTACCGATCCTTGATTAAGCTTTTGGATTTCCGCGGTAACATTTGCTTCATCATAGTCTACTACGATACCATGTTGGCTAGCTTCTTCTTGAAAAGCTTTGAAATAGGAGGCCAACTCTGTCGGAATATCTCCCCCTAAAGTCTGGTCGGGCTCATCCGGAATAAGGTCTTCTTGACAAGAGGTAATAGATAAAATAAAAATAATGAAAAGCATAGATCGATACATGTGCATTGTGTTTTGATTATAAGAATATTGCGAGTGTATCAATGTTTTATAGGCGAGTTAGATTTGATTGGATAGATAACGTTTAATTTATGTTGAGTAGTATATATTAAAGTAGCTGTTGATATTTCTTGCCAGGTTTTATGTAGTGCAAAAGAATACAAAAAAGGACTTCAGAGAAGTCCCGCTATGTTAGAAAACCCAAAACAAATTGTACCAACTTCAGAGAAGTCGCCACCCTCCATCTAATGAAATGTGCATTATTAAAAGATATAGATTTCCTGTTAATGGAACAAGCGAATATATATCATTTACTGTTCTCCTAATTGGGATGCTGTCCACCCTTTTGCTGTCTCATTGCTGTAAATCTAAAGTAGTCAGCGTTCATAGATGAAACGCTTTTGCCCCCTCCAAAGGGGGATATGTAGGCAGGACTTAGGCTAGTGCCTAGCTTTAGAATGAAGGCTTAAAAATAAGGCAATCACTCTAGTGTCAATTCTAATTTATTGGAATTCACTATATAAAATATAACTTCTATTCATCTCTCAACACAAAGAGAGATCTCTCTGATTATGGCCTCGAGCAATGCTCATATTATAAGAGGACTTCAGAGAAGTCCCACTATGTTAGAAAGCCCGAATCTAATTTATATCGACTTCAGAGAAGTCGGACCTTCCACCTAATTATATGTGTTCTATATACTATATCAAAAAGCGGAAGCCATCAATTAAGACAACTTCCGCATTACTCTATCTATTCAAATAATAAAATATTACTTTATCCTAATCATTTTCTTACGAACAACTTGCGCTCCAAATTTAAGCTCATAGAGGAGAACTCCAGCAACAGTTACATCGTCATTTGTTATTGTAAATAACTGATTACCCGCTGAGAACTCATCAGATTTAGTATATAATACTCGTCCTGCAGCATCTCTTACGATTAAGCTAACTACTCCTGCTCTTGGAATCTCAAAATTAATTTCTGATTGTGATCTCCATGGATTCGGCGATGCAGAATGTGCAACCAATAGTTCTACTGGCGCAACTACTTCATCATCTCTCCATTCGATTTCAACAGATCCTACTTTAAGATCAGCTCCTAGATAAGCCTCTGCATTTATTGCCTTATCATCTAAACTTATCATTTCCGAAAGTTGACCATTTTCCTTAGCTCTTACAACTAATGTGTATAATAAATCACCTGATTGAGCGTAATCACCTATTGCATTTGCATAACTCATTTTCAATTCATTATCATTCGCAACTATATCATTTGAACTGATATTCATAGCTCCTCTCTTAACTTCAATTAGCTCTAATCCATTAATAGATAGTGCCACTTGTAGTCCTCTTAGATTAACAGCATCGGATGTAAGTACATCAATTTCATATACGTTATCAGCTTCCACTGCAGTGTTAGGAAGAGACATGATCAATGATTGAGTACTTCTTGTTTCAGAAATGATTCCAGCTTGAAGATTTGCATCTAAATTACCATTTACATCTCCTACTTTGACAGCGATAAAATCAATCCACATATCATCACTCAATTCTGAGATATCATATGATTCTGCAAAAGGTGCACTCCATGGATCAGTTTCATCTTCAAATACATGTTGCTCATCTATAAATCTCCAACTTGTATTGTTTACAAAATTTGTAGTAACACCAAGTATTGTTTTTCTCAGACTCGATAGATCTGCAGCTGTTAATCTATCATCATGATTGATATCTGCCGCGATGTATTTATAGGCGTCATCGAATTCCGCTATCCCTAGTATGTGTCTTTGTATCATAACTAGATCCAGTGTTGATACGCCATTGAGTACATCATCATTCTTGATTGGTGCTACACTATAGCTTCCACCATGTGGCATATCCATAAATCCATACGCTCCATTTTCGTCAGTCATATCTTCTTCCGTTTCTGAACTTATCAGCTGCACCATCGCATCATTCAACTCTGCATCTGCCGATGTATAGATTCTACCTTGGATATCTAATGGCTTCATTATACTGCATAGATCATCATTATCCTGTACATCAAGATTTGCAATACAGAAGTCTTGATTTCCATTAGAATCAGTCACCCATAGTTCTACTTCTTGATCACCAAGACCGCTACAATCAAAAACAACTATTGTATCATTAACATTCGATGAGAAACTTAGTGTTACATCTAAGTTACATGGATGATAACTTCCTGCATTAAAGAAGTCTGTACCCAACATTACCATAGCGTCAAACTCGCCGTCTCCATCTGGATCCATTAATGTCAATGTAGTACTAATCCCATCTAAGCAATATGGCACTGGTTGTTTACAACTTATTACAGAAAATGTAGAAATCGCAATCTCTTGATTACCGCACTTATCTTCAGCGATAAATGTTACTGTATATTCTCCAAGATCATAATCTCCACTTGCATCGTGTCCGTTTCCGAGTTTCACAATTGTTCCAGATGCATTTCTAGTTTCATACGTTCTTAATAAATCACTATCAAGTGTACAATCATCTGTAGCAATAGCTGTCAATCCATTAACTTCAATTCCCTGACAATCTCCCGCAAAACTACAGTATGTAGAATCTGCAAACACACTAACAAATGTAGGCTTCACAGAATTATTCACTTTGATTATTTGCTCAAATTCGAACGGACTTCCCGCTGAACCAGGACCACTCACTATACACCAGTCTATAATCTTGTATGTTCTAATAATCTTGAGACATGCACCATCCGTTGTGAATGGAAATGTGTCATTTACTGTCGCAATTGCAACCTGTTGACATACACCATCCGGTACGATTGGCATTTGCACATTGGCTGCATCTAAAGCACCAATCCCACATCCTGTTACTTCTACTGGAGAATTAGGTGGTGTTATATCACTGTATTGTAATGGTGAACCACTTACGAATGTGATTGTCTGTTCGCAGTAATCCGTCTGTGTTCCTTGTGCGTTAAGTAAAGTAATTTGTCTTGTTAACACCCCACTTCCACATGTATTAAGATCTCCCACTATTGTTTGATCTATAGTATTGGCATCTGGGCAATTGTCAAATATCTGTACTTCACCGAAGAATGCACTTAGATTATCAGGATCGAATGCAAAATTACACGCTACAGTCGTATCCGCTGGACATACCATTTGTGCCTCTACCTTATCCTTCACATTTACAGAGACCATACACATATTGGTATTCCCTCCTGCATCTGTTACTAATAGCCCAACCATTACTGTTTGTCCAGCATCAGCACAACTTATATCAACCTTAGGCCCGAAGCCTGTAAAGTCATCAAATCCAGGATCATCCACTCTTGCTATACTGAGTACTACTGGACCACACTCATCGAATGAGCCATCATCTATTGCTTCTGCAGATACATAGGTTGTCGTTTCTAATGATAGACTCACTTCCGTAAATTGCTCACATATGGCAATCGGATCTGCATTATCTACTACTGTCACAGTGAAAGAACAGAAACTGCCCTGCTCACATGCATCATACACTGCATAGTTAATCGTATGCACTCCAGCTGGCAATGAGAATGATTCTCCGCTGTAGTTTTCGTAATCCCCTATTGGAGTTCCTACATTATAGACTAGATCATTATTACATGCATCAGTAGCCTGAGGTAATGGTACAGTAACTGAAGCATTACATGCAAATGATCCTGTACTTACCGTCATATCAGCTGGACACATAATCTCAGGTCCATCAAAATCAACAATCTCTATAAATTGTTTGAATTCTCTATCGTTAGTACTTCCACACCACCATTCTCCAATGGTAAAAGTTCTTAGTATTTTAGTTACACAACTCGTCCCTCCAGGTAATATCTTATCTTCGAATTCTGCGAATCCATTGCAGATAGTACTTGTCTCATAAGGATAAATATCAACCAACTGACCATCGATCGTAAGCTTAGGTGCACCCGTCACACTTAATTGAGGGAACACTGTATTGCCAATCGTCGCATAGCCCGAACTACATGATATTACATTATTATTTGCTACCATATAGTTTTGAACTGGTACTATACTATCAAGGTTCGTACGCTCCAAGAATATTACTTGTGTGCACGTTTCTGAGTAGTTTCCGTATATATCCTCCGCTATCCACTCTCTTGTCATCATCGAAGTGAATTTTTCGTTACAATCCAACAATTCGATTTGCTCCGCAATAAGTAATAGCTTCGAAGAAATACAATTAAACGCTATAGCAGGTTTGATTGCTTCGCTAAAAGCTTGTAAACAACTTAGTGTATCGGTAGCAACACATTCTATTACTGGATCGAACTTGTACTCAACTGTTACAGGCAACCAACATGAATTGCCCTCACATAAAGGATTACTGATACTAACTTCATATGTTTTATTAATATCACCAATTCCAAATTGATTAGGCACTACTTCTCCATTCTCATCTTTCACTGTAATCTCGTATATGAAATCTGGAAAGATATCTCCTGTCAATAACATTTGAGGAGTTAATGATCCAGTACAGCTTTCATCAATACTGAAATTTAGAGATCCTTTGCAAGCCATAGCTTGACACATTAATATTTCAGCTGGATCTTGATCATCGCCTCCGTTTGTGGCAAGTGTATCATTATCATTCACTATGTCATCCGCTGTTGCATCATCACCTGGTGTACTATCTACATCCGTAACATCTGCTCCTCCGTCAGTATCGCTACCGCCCGTGATCTCTGCATCGTTAATCAAACTTGTGCCCATGAAGCCTGCATCGATTGTTGCTTCTATTTCAAATGAATAACTCATCCCAGCTTCTACATAATCAATCATAAAATCACCCGCTGTAATTTCCATTACACCTGTCTGTCCTGCAACTAATGTCGGCAAACTCATACCATCCGGTGCATAATCAGATACATCTACATCATACGCATCTAATGTTCCTTGATTGTATACTGTAATTGTAAACTGTACTGTACCACCAGGCATATATGGAGCAGGCGTTACTGTCATATTAACCACCTTTGTCAAGGCTAAATCAAATGTCTGGACAATCGTGATCTCTTCTGGATCTTGATCATCACTACCATCTGTAGCATCCGTATCATCATTATTCGGATCATTTGGATCGTCATTATCATTTGGTGTACTATCTATATCTGTCGGAGTATTGCCATCTACATCTTCTGCACTTTCGATTTCAGAATCATTCACAATACTCGTACCTTGGAAATCAGCATCGACTGTGAACGATATCGAAATTACTTCAGATTCTCCAGCTGCAATCGATGTAATCTTATTATTTAAAGTTGCAACACCTGCTGCAGCCGTCCAGTTTGCATCTGTCAAACTTAACCCCGTTGGGATATAATCATTCAATTGTACGTTGTATGCATCCAAGGTTCCTTGGTTGTATACTGTAAGATTAAATGTTGCTGTACTTCCTGGTACAATTGGTGTCGTACTACTGCTGTCAAATGTTTTTGTCAAAGCTAAATCAAACGTCTGGACAATTACTATCGTTTCTGGATCATAATCGTCAGTCCCGTTTGTAGCATCTACGTCATCATTGTTTGGGTCTGGACTTGTTCCGTCTTCCGTATCTGGTGTACTATCTACATCTTTAGGTGGTGTATTACTAGGATCTTGATCATCATCCGCTGTGCTGATCTCCGCATTGTTTGTAATACTCGTACCCATGAAGTCAGCATCTACTGTAAACGATATCGTTACTGTCTCACTTCCGCCTACCACTATACTTGCTATCGCAGTATTCAAAACAGCTACTCCTGATATTTCTGTCCAAGTCCCATCCGCTATACTTAAGCCCATTGGGATATAATCATTCACATTTACATTATAAGCATCTAAGCTTCCCTGGTTTGTAACAGTAATATCAAATATTACTGTTCCTCCTGGCACTATTGGTGTTACAGTCCCCGCACTTAATGTTTTGATCAAGGCTAAATCAAATACTTGTCCGATCGTTACTTCCGCTGGATCTTGATCATCACCACCATTTTCATCAGCTGTATCATTATCATTGATAACATCATCAGGTGTCCCATCGTCGCCTGGTGTACTATCTACATCCGTAACATCAGCTCCTCCGTCAGTATCGCTACCGCCTGTGATCTCTGCATCGTTAATCAAACTTGTTCCCATGAAGCCTGCATCAATTGTTGCTTCTACTTCGAATGAATAATTCATGCCTGCCTCTACATAATCAACTGTAAAGTCTCCAGCTGCAACTTCCGCTACACCCGTCTGTCCTGCAACTAATGTTGCCGCACCCATACCTGTCGGTGCATAGTCAGATACATCTATATCATACCCATCCAAGGTTCCTTGGTTGTATATGGTAA
>CALKXE010000073.1 GCA_938003955.1 uncultured Saprospiraceae bacterium
TAATTCTAGTCCTAGTTTTTGTGGGGCAATTTGTATGGAATTCTGATCTCGCAGTTATTGGCGGATATCTAAAAAAGATGCCTTTTACTTTTCTTGGGGTTGTAGGACTTTCGTTCTTTGCTTACCTGAGTGCAACTATTGCCTGGCGCTTATGCATGGGTGAGGATGGTACGAAGACTGGAATACTCCAGCTGTTTATGATTCGGCACGTGGGAGAGATGTTGAGTGTTTTTAACCCTACAAGCGTCATCGCAGGGGAGACGCTTAAGGCCCACTACTTAGCTAAAAACGGAGTAGATAATAAACGATCTATTAGCTCAATATTACTATCAAGAATCCTGATTATATTATCTGCGTTATTGTTGATCATTCTGTCAGCATTATACTTAGTACTCGGAGTCGTGGCGGATAATCAAGGACTTCCGATCATTGTTTTAGCATTGATAATAGTGTGTGGATTTGGGTATTTGCTGGCTCGATTTCTACTGCACTCCAAGCTATATCTGCACAAGGTAGTCGTAAGACTACAGAAAAGATTTGGCGATAAATACATTTCTGATAAGTTGATTACGTCCGTCCAAGAGATCAATCAAGAAGCACACATATTTTACTCCAATAATAAGGTTAAGTTTTTCTGGGCATTCATGTTATCTGTTTTACATTGGATACTGGGCGCAGCAGAGTTCTATCTAATTCTGAAAGTTTTAGGATTAGATATTTCCGTTATCAATGCAGTAGCTATAGAGATGGGCGTGATTCTCTTCAAGACGGTTGGCGCTATAGTCCCAGGACAAGTAGGCGTGGAAGAATATGCCAATAAGGTTATGTTAGAGGCAGTTGGTATAGCCGGAAATGAGGTTTGGTTGGTTGTGTCTATTATGCGTAGGGCAAGACAATTGTTTTGGGTTGGTGTAGCTGGTGTGTTTTACTTTTTTATGAAAAAAAAAGAATATGAGAAATAAGGATTAATTAGTATTATTGATGCTTATCTTGTATGAAAGATTATAAACCATGTTTGAACTAGTTATCATAATTATTGCCATTAGAGCGACATATAAAGAAGCCAAAAAAAGTCAACTTAATCCATGGCCATATGTTCTATCCTGCATATTTTTAAGTGTTTTATCTTCAGGCGCTTCTTACTTATTGTTTGGTTCGGTCATGGGAGCGATTTTTAGTATAGTTCTTACATTGCTTTTGTCCTTTATTCCATTTATCGTATTAACAAGTAAAGAAAGTTCAAACGATAGTTTTAGAAATATGTAGATCAAATAGAAAGTCATCTATTAAAGAGCAGTTTGAAAAATATTCCCACTTTCAAATTTCATATAGATATTTTGCTTTCTTATTTTCCACTCTCCTTTTAGACCATATAGTGAATGGTTCGCTTCATCAAATTTGCTATTTCCCATCTGTTGAATTTTACTAAAATCACTATCACTAATTTACATGAACAATTTAACTGATAGTCGAAACTCTGTTCAAAATTTCCATTTTCTAAGAATGTAATTGAAAACCTATCATGAAAAATCAAAATTTTGATATAAAGCCAATAATGCGAATTCTATTTGGAATTGGATGTTTGGTAATCTGCTATGCAACCATAGAACCACTTAGAATAGTTGAAAACTATAACTCTAAAGGTTACAGTCCTGAAGATGAGCTTTTCTTTTTTTCCTTTTATTGGATATCGCTTATTGCTGGAATAGTATTGATAATTATTGGGATATTAGGAGTAATCAAACTGTTTGTTAAGAACTAGCTATCTAGCGTAGTGATTTATATTATTAATTTTATGTCTAAATAACACCATGAACCCTAACTATGACAACTACTACCAAACAGAAGAACTATTTGGAAAGCCATACCCAGAGCTAATTGACTTCTATACTAACATCAACGATAAGGGAACATTATTAGATTTAGGCTGTGGACAAGGAAGGGATGCTATTCCCTTGGCCATGTTAGGGTATAAGGTTACGGGTGTTGACAATTCTAAAGTTGGAATCGATCAGTTGAATCGAATTGCAAAAGAAGGAAGCCTGCCTTTAAAGGGAGTTGTAGAAGATATATACAGCTATTCTAATTTTGATAAATTTGACTTCATATTACTGGATAGTATGTTTCATTTTGGAAAAGCGGAAAAGGAAAAAGAAATCGAATTTTTGAATCGATTAATTAAGGGAGCAAGACTCAATACTCTTATCACAATATGTATACAGAAGGTCGGGAATAAATTAGAAATACTTCATTCTATAGTTCTTGATAGAGATGATACGAAGCTGATTTCGCAATGCGAATTGATATACAAATACGTAGATGAAACTTCAAACCATAGTTCCGAAACTAAGTATGAAATGCTTACAATAAAGAAGTCCAAATATTGACATAAGAACAAAAAAAAATCGGCTATCATTTAAGACAACCGATTTTAGATCTTTGCAAAAGAAACTTACTTTTTTACGTAAGTCTTGTTTCCTTTAGAGTTTATGTAGTATTTACCGCCTTTTGGGCCTTTGTAAATCATTCTTCCTTTAGAATCTTTGCCTATTGACTTGTCATCAGACTTATTAGCTCTGTTAGTGACCTTTTTTGATTTTGTTGACTTTGTAGACTTTTTGCTTGAAGTAGCTTTCTTCTTCGCTGCAGTATCTTTTGTTTCTTTAGTCTTTTTAGTAGTCCCTTTTTTCTTAGCTTTTGAAGCTTTACTAGTTGTACTGTCTTTTTTACTCTTCTTAGCCTTTTTTGCTTTTTTAGCTTTTTTTGACTTAGATTTTTTACTTTTTGTTTTGGTTGTTTTCTCCTTTGTTGCAGTTGATGATTGGGAGAAAGCTGCAGTTGATGTACCAATTAAGAACACCAATGTAAATAAAGTGAATTTTAAGAATTGTTTCATATTGTATGTTTTGAATAGATTAATGTCAAAAATCAACTTTATAGTAAGTTGCTTACTGTGTTTAGACTTAAAAGAATTAGGAAGGTCACAAAGATAAAAATTAAGGTTATTGGATTAAGGTTGATACATTCAAAATGTGATAGGCCGTATGTACTAAA
This sequence comes from uncultured Saprospiraceae bacterium, assembly GCA_938003955.1. Classification (GTDB taxonomy): domain Bacteria; phylum Bacteroidota; class Bacteroidia; order Chitinophagales; family Saprospiraceae; genus CAJXUU01. The sequence goes on from CALKXE010000073.1 coordinate 3,055, forward strand.
ATCAGATAATTTAAAAAAGAAAATATATAGTGTGAGTACAAAATAGTTAAAGTAGTCTTAAGAAGATACAAGCATTTTAAAACAAATAAAAACACTACTATGAAGAACTACTATATTGTAATAATATCGATTTTGTGTTTTTTTATATTTTTTGCGGGCACACTTGATTTGAATTTGTTATTCAATTATAGCAATCAAGCTATTCCAGGATATATAAATGAGGACAATACTCCTGGATCAAATCCAATAACAGACGAGGCTGCTACTTTGGGCAGAGTGCTGTTCTATGATACTAATCTATCTCTAACAAATACAGTCTCTTGTGCGAGTTGCCATAAGCAAGCTTTAGCATTTGGAGATTCTGAGATCCAAAGTGTAGGTCATGATGGAGGATTAACGGGTAGGCATTCTCCCAGATTATCAAATGCGAGGTTTGGAGAAGAAGAAAATTTCTTTTGGGATGAACGAGCCAATTCACTTGAGACTCAAACAACAATGCCAATCCAAGATCATATAGAAATGGGATTTAGTGGAGCGGATGGAGACCCTGATATTGATTCATTGATTTCAAAACTTGGTGATATTTATTACTACAATGAATTGTTTAATCTTGCTTTTGGTGATCAGACAATCACAGAGGAAAGAATGCAGAATGCGATGGCTCAGTTTGTGAGAAGTATGCAATCTTTTGATTCCAAATACGATGTTGGGAGAGGGCAAGTAGGAAATAATAATACTGATTTTCCCAATTTTACTAATGAAGAAAATAATGGAAAAGCATTATACATGAGTAACAACGATACAGGATGTAATAGGTGCCACAGAGCACCAGAATTTGATATTGATCCAAATTCAGATAACAATGGTGTGATCGGAGTGGCTGGCGGTGGAGGTACTGACCTCACAAATGTTCGTTCTCCTAGTTTGAGAGATATTGTCAATAGCTCAGGCGCGGAGAATGGGCCGTATATGCATGATGGAAGTTTATCTACATTGATGGATGTAATCAACCACTATGATGACATTCCTAACAATAATAATAATCTAGACGATAGACTTCAAGGAAATGGAGGAAGCTTAAATTTGACGGATACTGAAAAAAATGAATTATTGGCCTTTCTCAAAACGCTGGGAGGAATTGATTTATATATCAATGAAAAATGGTCTGATCCTTTTGATGCCAACGGAGATATAGAATTATTAAATAATGTATTACCAATAGAGTTTAGTTATTTTGATGCGTATCAAGAGGATAAAACGATTAAGTTAGAATGGGCAACTTTGGTGGAAATTAATAACGATGGTTTTGAAATATTGCGTAGTCGGAATTCAACAGATTGGGATGTTTTAGATTTTGTTTACGGAAATAATGAGAGCTCTAAATATGAATATATTGATTTTGATCCGTCTACTGGTTCTAATTATTATAGGCTTAAGCAAATAGATTTTGATGGTAAGACAGAGTTGTCAGATATTAAGTTTGTCAGAATGGCGGAAGATATTGACGAGGTTAATGTATATCCAAATCCCGCTTATGACTTTGTAAATATAAGCGCTTCCTCAAATTTTGAAATTGCAGCTATATACGATATCAACGGACAGTTGATAAAACAAGTAACGCTCAATGGACCGGCAAGAATTGATCTACTAGACTTAGAAAGTGGAGCATATTTTGTCAGAGTTTCAAGTTCCACTGGTGATGATTTAGCCGTTACTAAGCTAATTAAGCTTTAAGCTAACTTAGTCATAAGAGATTACTACATTCGGAAAAGGAGATTAACAAGATAAAGATAAGAAGTTGTAGTGGATGGGTGAATAATTATCCATTCACTACACTATCATAATCCAAGAAGTATACAATTTTGAGGGAGATACTATTCGTTTGTCTATAGTCGAATAGATTCGAAAAGTTAGAGAAGTAATTATTATCAAAATTTCGATCACTACCACTTATGTTATTTTTCCATACTACTATGATGTCGCTACCTTTTGTAAATCTCCATGTATAGTTCAAGTCGAGAGTAAAGAAGTTGAAATTCACATCATATATATCTTGCCCATTGTCAAATTTGCCATCGAATGCAAGATCAGTTAGTGATCCATTATCTTCTAGTCTGCTAAACTTGACGTACTGCACTTGGTCCCAATTGTGACGGATTCTCGTAGAGAGAGACATTTTATTGTTGAATATATATTGAACCCTGAGGCTGTTGTCAAATGTTGATCGATCTCTTGTACCATACATAACATCATTACCAGTGATCCCTTCGATTTCCTGCAGCGTAAATGCCGTGTTTACATATCCGTTTTCATTCTTAGAAATAGTGTAATTAGTAGTCAAGAAAAACGATAATTGATCATTGACTCTTACCCTAGGACTTATATCTATATTGGTGAATTGTCTGCCTTCTTCGCCAAATTTACGATAGAATCCTCTTATGTCGAGAGCCAAAGTCTTCCTGTAATCAGAAGAAAAGAAAGCGCTTGCCGAAAATGATGTTGGAAACTCATAAAACTTAGAAAAATCACTCGTCCGTGGTTCGAAATAATCGAATGAGGTGAATGGCTCATATCTTATGTTTCCACCTATGGCATTTCTACTTTTCCATAATACAAATCCTCTTAGGCCGACACCGTAATTCACGAATTTATTTGGACTATATAGTCTATCATAATTCTGGCTCAATCCTATTTCCCATCTTTGGATTTTGTCATTTCCTGGTTTGAATTGATTGTATGATACTTCAGAATATACTGCTCTTTCATTTGGACTAAAGAGTATACCCAAATCATTTGGATTATAATTATCTGATTCTTCATTATAGGAAACCTCAGCTTGCCAGTTACCACTTATTTTGGCAGCGCTAAGAGAATAGGTGTGTCCGGTATTCGTCTCGTTTTCGAAAAACTGATTTGCTACAGCAACCTTACCCCCGAGCGCGTATGTTTGTGATTTGTTTCTTAGACTAAAGAAGGCTCCTGTTACATTTGCATCATAGTCGTCGCCAAACCTAGTAACGTTGGTGTTTATAAGAGTGACTACGCTATTATTAGGGAGATTTTGATCCGCTACGATTACATTGTAATTGGTTAGTGGATTTGTTTGTAGGCGTCTTTGTTCTCCTGATACCGTGTTGCGAATTACTGCATATTCTTTTCCTTCCACTGCATTAAATATCCCTAGTCCTGTTCCAGAAGAAGTTCTTCCAGATACTTTGGTTGCATTATAAAGCTGTGCTTGTAGAGGATTTTCGGTTACAATTTCATTTTGTTGTAAACCACTAAAAGCACTGAAATAGTTGAGAGGTCTGCCACCAACTCTTCTTGTGTAAAACAAGTTTCCCTTGTCAAAAAGTTCTGTTCCTTCTTTGAAAAACTGCCTGTTTTCATCAAACTGTATTTCAAAAGGAGAAAGATTAAGTACTTCATTATCAAAGATCACTTGCCCAAAATCTGGAACAACAGTCATGTCTAGCGTAAATGCATCATTAATACCATATTTAAGGTCCATTCCTCCAGTATATGCTGGTGTTATTTCTGTTGCTTGATTGATACTAGGGTTGCCTACCGTATTTACATATCCAGTGACGAACGGGGTGATAGATAATCTTACTGGAGATTCTATATTAGAAATACCTCCTAGTTGTCCCGCTTGATTCAAAAAACCATCGATTGCAGGATTCACTGGATTCCAATACACATTTTCTCGAAATCTTCTTATTTCTCTTATAAACTGGACATTCCAGTTTTGGATATCTGCATTTGCAAATCTTAGTGATAAGTACGGAATGAATAATTCCACTGACCAGCCATTGTCTAAGAACTGGACTTCGCTATCCCAGATGGCATCCCAGTTTGCATCTTCGTTGCCGGCTGCGATCTTTATATCCTGTTGTACTCCAGAGGCTGTCACATTAAATGAAAATCCATTCAATCCATCTTGATATGTATCGAATACTACACCAAACCAATCGGTATTGCCCCTTTGGTCTCTAGGTGATAGTTCTTTGAGGATCATACCAGGATCGGTATCATACATCATCGCACCTACATAGATACCTCTATCAGTATATAGAATTTTCACTTCTGTTTTTTGGGAAACGGGATCTTGAAAAACAGGATCTGTCTGTATGAAATCAGTTGCTATTTCTGATTTGGCCCATGCTGCATCATTGAGAAATCCGTCTATATTGATTTTGTCGTCTTTACTTATTCTATTGACTTGGATAAACTTTTTGCTGGCTTGTCCATATACTGAGTGCGAGATTATACTTGCAGACAGTACAATAATAAGAATAAGTAATTTTTTCATGCCACAAAAGTAACAACCTCCTTTGAATTAATCGTTAATATGTTGTGAAAGGTTATAATGTGTTTGAGTACTAAAGTGAGTATTTGATGTTGAGACTAGCCATTGCATTCCTTGGTCTTCCTGCATAATAATATCGAGGAGGATTACCGCCGAAAGATGAAGCATTGACTAAGGTCATGGAAGCGTATTTTTCATTAAATAAATTCGCCATGTCGATCCTTGGTGAGATTTGCCATTTACCGATTTTCCATTTGTATCCAGCCATAGCATTTACCAATTGGTAAGAATCAGATAATATCGAATTATCATCTCTCATGTTATATGCATTTATGGATTGGTAACGGACATTCGCAAACCATCCTCTATGTTCTCCAATTAAAATGGCAGAGATTGTTTGAGTTGGGGTTCCTGGGATTGTATTTCCTGAATACTCCATTTCATTATCAATGAAATCAGCGTATTGGTTATTCATTAGATTATACTGCAGAACAATGGATAAGATGGGCACTGATGATGTTGATTTTATCATGATGCCATCCCCCGAATTATTAGAATCATTATCCTGTTGTTTACTCAGTATGTTATACTTCAATGCCAATTCTAATCCTTTATATGTTGCACTTCCGCTATTTGTATTGATAGGTTGGTTTGTTTCATCTCTATCGGTTGTGATAAGATCAGAGGCCCACATTTGATAGGTTTCTATTCTATATTGTAGGTTTTTTAGAAGTATTCCCTTGCTGCCTAGCGCTATGCTCCATGCAGAAGTTGGGAGTAAGCTGTCGGTATATTGACCATCGGGAAGCAGTGCTTGCTGTGGGCTGAAATAATTGATTCCTCTCCCTCCTCTAAGATAGATAAGAGTGTTGGCTCTTAGGCTCTTTAAAAACTTGCTCATTAAGTTCGAACGTTGGTTTAACGGTTCTGCGACATTGCCAGAAAATCGATAAGTGAACGTTGCTTCAGGGAGTATGAAAGCTTTGCCGAGTACATTGCTTTCATCAGCTGCGATACTCGCATACTGAGTGTTTATGCCTAGCTTATACGACCACTTCTCATTTATCGCAGCATCTATTTTGGCATACAGTTCATATATTGACCTTTGTTCATTTCCGTCCTCAAATTGTGTCCCTTTTATGTCAACATTTGTATCAAAGAGTTCGAAATCATAACCTTCTTTTTGGACCCTATAACCAATTGAAAAGACTTCGTTATACCCCGGTCGATTGTATTGAAACTTTCCTTTTAGCCCATAATTTACTGCAGATTCGTCTATAGTATTAAAAGGTCTTAGCTCTGAGCTTTCGAAAAATTGCCCATATGCGGTATGTGACATTGATCTTTTGTAATCAAATGTGTAGTCAAGGTTTAGACCAATAAGCGTGCGATTGTATTCTTCATTTCCTTTTGCTTGATCCCATGTAAAGGCTGCCTTAGTAGGTTCATTATCATAATCTTCCTTATTCAATGAACTTGGTATAAATGCTTTTAAGTCCACACGATTAAGAAGTCCAGTTAATTTGAGTTTGCCAGCTCTATTGGTAGTATAATTCACTGTAAGGTTGTTTCTATCAAATTGATTATTTTCCCTATACCCATTATCTGTTACGAGTGAATGATATATTGCCAGATTGTGAGAATTTGTTTTATCCGTCCTTCCGATGGAAATTTGATTTTGAGAAGTAAAGTGTCCCCATTGACCAAACGTATTGTTTGATGAAAATTCCGTCTTTTCCTCTGATCTGATATTTTTATTTTTGATAATTATTGCTCCACCATATCCAGCTTCGTATTCGCTTCCAGTTGTTCCCTTTATTATTTCTATGCGCTCTGCCATGTGAAGCCCTAGATCTTCGATCGCACTTTCTCCTATGCTATTATGCAAAGGGATGTTATTGTAAAAAGTCTTCACGTCTGAGGTAGCAAATTGTGAGGTGCTTCCTATCCCTCTGATCGATAGTTTGTTGGTATTGAATCCTCCAGATTGCATATGTAATCCAGAGATATTATTTAGTACTTCATTGGTATTTCCTGGACTAGTTACTTCTATTATATTTTTAGGTAATGTAGTTACGTTTTCATTTTCAAAAAGGATGGATTGTGCGTTTATCCCTATTGAGTGAAATTGATGAGTCATTTGAAATTCTTCCACAAGAACTATTCGATTTATTCCTTTTGAATTAGTGGGGATAACTTTAGAAATATATCCGGTATAGCTAAGTTTTAAAGAGTCTTTATTTGTTAATAATCTAAACTTTCCATTGATACCTGATATTATCCCATTCTCTGTTCCTTTTTCAATAATCGTTACTCCAATAAGGGCTTCACCATTTTGATCAATTACAATTCCTGTAACTTCTACTTGTCCAAAAGCTGAAATAGATAAAAAGGATAAAAGTGATAATATGATTATAAATGGTCTCATAATTGGGTTAATAATTAAGGTGTGATGCTTGTTAATTGAACCATTCCTAAGATGAAATTTTAATCAAAGATTGACATATATGGTATCATATTCACTAAAACTTCTTTTTCTTTTATTCTTTTGTAACTAAAACTAACCTTTTGAACGTTTACTTTTATGAGATTAAAAAAATAAAACTAGAATTTATGAAGTACCTATTATCGATGTTGTTTTTCTGTGTAGCAACTTTAACAATCAACGCTCAATCCGCTGTAGGAATATGGAAAACTATAGATGATGAGGATGGTAAAGTGAAATCGCACGTCGAGATATATGAAAAAGGTGGAAAGCTGTATGGAAAAGTAGCAAAACTAATCAACCCAGAAATTACTTTATGTTCCGAATGTACAGGACCTAAAAAAGATCAACCAATAGAGGGAATGGAAATCATTTGGAACCTAGAGGAGGATTCTGATACAGAATGGGAGGGTGGTAAAATATTAGATCCAGCTTCAGGTAAAGAGTATAAATGTAAAATGGAACTTACGGATTCTAATACGTTGAATGTAAGAGGGTTTATTGGTTTTGCCCTGTTAGGAAGAACACAGACATGGTATAGAGTGGTAGATTAAAAAGTAACTGTCGTAAGTCGCTGATAATATTTTAACTATGGAGTTTTGTAGCTGCTTGTTTTCAATGATTATTGAACTTTGAAGTATTAAAGTTGATTAAGAATCACTACAAAAAAAAGCAGGGATTCAAATGAATGAATACCCCGCATAACCCCAAAAAACCAGTCTTTACTTCCCGAGGAAAGCTTATATTTTATAAATTAATGAATTTTAATTCAATAATATTTAGTCAAGGTAATAATTGCTTTTAAAATTCGTGTGAAATATTTAAATTTTACACGAAGTATTACTTATTGATTTTTTAAAAGGCAGGGACTCAACTAATTGAGCACCCTGCATAACCCCAAAAAACCAATTGAAAACAATCATCTTTACTCTCACTATTGAGAGCCTTATATTTATCTTTTTATTGTATTCGCTTCCGAATATATTAGTTAGACTACATTTTTAAATTAAGGTCACATATTTTATGATCTTTTTTTAAGTTGATATCTAAATAACATTAGTCAACAGTATTTTTTTGTGAAAAAAGCAGGGAACCAAATTAATGGAAGCCCCGCATAACCCCAAAAAACCAATTGAAAACAATTTACTCTACTAATCTTATCCTTTGTAAGGCTAGTATAAGTACGTATCCTGTTTGTTGGATACGCCATTAAGACTAAGCAATGATTAGGAAGTCACAAATATCTTATAATAAGAATCGTTTTAATTTGGAATTAGCACTATAAAGTATTTTAATAGTTTGAATTTCATGGTGTTATGAATCTTGTTCGTTTTAAAATGAAAGTTGTACATATTGGTATTTAATACCTAACGGGATGAAATATTTTGAAACTTCATGATAGCTATATGATCATTAATTGTCATCTTGTGATTAGTTCGATGTTTCGTAGAGTTCATTTGGAAATCGAATATTGATCAATAGAAAGCAACTGATGGCAAAAATTAAAAAAGCATTTTTCTGTGGTAACTGCGGTTTCGAATCTGCAAAATGGATGGGGAAATGTACTTCATGCAATGAGTGGAATACCTTTACAGAGGAGATTTTACAAAAACCGACAAAGCAAGAAGAAAAAAGTGCAGTATGGAAGGATGATTCTAAATTAAAAAATAAGCCAAAAGAACTTCATGCTGTTATAACAGAGAATAGGCCAAGGATTATTACACCTGATGGGGAATTGAATAGAGTCCTTGGTGGAGGTCTTGTAAATGGTTCTTTGATTCTTATTGGTGGTCAGCCGGGTATAGGAAAATCAACGCTTTTGTTGCAGTTTGCCACAAGAACTGAGCAGAAAGTATTATACATATCTGGCGAAGAGAGTGAAGAACAGATCAAAATGCGTGCGGATAGAGTAGGGATCAAAAACCAAAACAGCTATATATATGCGGAGACAAATATAAATTCGATACTCAAAGCTGCCAAGCAGTTAAACCCTGGTGTTATAATTGTTGATTCTATACAGACGATATCATCTCCATTTTTAGATAGTACTCCAGGTAGTATTTCTCAAGTAAGAGAATGTACTGGAGAGCTTCAGCGATTTGCCAAAGAAACTAACATACCGATTTTCATTATTGGACATATAACTAAGGATGGCTCTATTGCTGGTCCGAAGTTGCTAGAGCATATTGTTGATGTTGTTCTTCAGTTTGAAGGAGATAGAAATTACTCGTATAGAATTCTAAGAACGCTAAAGAATAGATTTGGATCGACAGACGAGATCGGTATCTACGCCATGGATCAGACAGGACTAAGAGAAGTAGAGAACCCTTCCGAATTATTGATTTCCCAAAATAATGAAATACTATCTGGTAGTGCAATCGCTGCATCTATAGAAGGACTAAGACCATTGATGATTGAGACGCAGGCACTTGTAACTCCCGCTATATATGGAACACCACAAAGATCAGCTACAGGATTTGACCTAAGGAGGTTATCTATGTTACTTGCTGTTTTAGAGAAAAGGTGCGGTCTAGCATTTGGTCAGAACGATGTATTTCTTAACATGGCTGGCGGATTAAAAGTCTCAGATCCATCTATTGATTTAGCCATAGTAGCTGCTCTTATCAGTTCGCTAGAGGATATTAGTGTACATAAGAATATCTGCTTTGCTGGGGAAGTCGGATTGTCCGGAGAGATTAGACCAGTAAGTAGAGTGGATCAGCGTGTGCATGAAGCCGCGCGACTAGGTTTCGAAGTTATATTCGTTTCTAGATATAATTATAAAGATGAACCATCTTATGACCTGCCTATAGAAGTAAAAACAATCTCAAAAATAGATGACTTGTTGAAAGAGGTATTTGCATAAATTTGTAGAGTGTCTAAAGGTGGACTTAAATAAAGTCAAACAACATATTTGATATCAAATTGTTAGGTAAGTAATGAAAAAATGGTCTAAATCAGAGCTTATAGGTTTATCTCAGTCACATCCAATCATTGCGTTTGACGGTGTTTGTAATCTATGTGATGGGTTTGTTCAGTGGTTGATGAAAAGAGATAAGAAGAAGATTTTCAGATATGTCACTTTACAATCTGAAGCTGGGGATATTTTACTTACTGCATCTGGAAAAGAAAAAGAAACGGTTGTTTTAGCTTATAAAGGATCTATTTATACATATAGTGATGTCGCGCTTAAGAGTATGAAGATTCTAGAGGGGTGGTGGAAGATGTTATCTTACTTTTCAATATTACCAAAGTGGGGCAGAGATATGATTTATCACTTTATAGCACGTAACAGATATAGGTGGTTTGGTAAGAAGGATGAGTGTATGGTGCCGACAGCTGAGGTGAGGGATTTGTTTTTGTGATTGTTTATACTCCATTAAAAAAGCATCATCGAATTAACGACAATGCTTTAGTGCTCTACTCCAAGCCCAAGAATTTGCAATTCTCTACACTTGGTTTGCGCTTGCTCTTTTCTTTTTAGAAAAGATCTGTGCCCGGAGGGGGACTCGAACCCCCACGTACGTAGTACACATGTCCCTCAAACATGCCTGTCTACCAATTTCAGCACCCGGGCAGGGTACAACGGCTTTCGCCATAGATTTTAAATTATCCCAAGCTCACGATTTCTATGAATTCGCTACACTTGCTCTGCTCACGTTTTTTCTTCAAAAAACGCTGGTCTACCAAATTTCAGCAACCAAGCTGAAAGAATAGATCGCAAAAGTACATTTTCTTTTGAATTCATGTAACTTTTCACATTATTAAATACCTTCACTTGGGTAATATAAGATAAAATGAAAATTCTATTCATCACCCATAAATATCCACCAACTATCGGTGGTATGGAAAAACAAAGCTTCGAACTCATTACTCGGGCAGCTAAGTTGCATGACACAGCAGTACATGCTTATGTAGGGGAAGGATCAAAGCTAAAGTGGTTTATTGATCTTAAAAAAGGGGTGAAAAAAATATTGAAGGATCAACCTGATATTCAGCTGATTCATGTCAATGATGGATTGATGGCCGCTGCTACGCTTTGGTTAAAAAAATATACAGACATTCCTGTTGTGGCGACTCTACATGGATTAGATATTACCTTTCCATCCGCGATATTTCAAAATCGAATCGTTAAGAAAATGCACGGTTTAGATGGAGCTATATGCGTAAGTAGAGCAACAACAGAGGCCTGTTTGCAGAGAGGATTTGATAGTGAAAAAGTATTTACTGTTCTGAATGGTGTAGATCATGATTTAGCTGAAATAGAAAGAGAGTTAGGATTTGTAGCGCGAGTTAGAAATGAAACAGGGGTCAATCTAGTCGGGAAGAAAATAGTTATGACTATGGGGCGGGCTGTAAAGCGTAAAGGCTTCTCTTGGTTTTTGAAAAATGTTGTTCCAGGATTAGATGAAGGAACTGTCTTTTTAATGGTTGGTCCATTGAATACTAAGCCAGGAATTGGGGAGAAAATAATTAACAATCTTCCTTTCGGTATGAGCTCTAAATTTCAATTGATGTTTGGAATTGCAACTGATGTTGATGCGATTACTAAAGCGTTAGATCACCCACGCACCAAGGGTAAAGTTCACCATATGGGGAAGGTTAGTTTCTCAGATTTAATGCAGTATTTAGCAATTGCAGATGTATTCGTAATGCCTAATATTAGGGTGTCAGGGGATGCAGAAGGTTTCGGACTTGTTGCGCTTGAGGCGAGCCTTCGTGGGACTCCTGTAGTAGCGGCTGGTATAGAAGGTATAACAGATGCAGTGCGCGATGGTGACAATGGGATTCAATTGCCAAGCGGAGATGCGCGATCATGGATTGAGACCATAAACACAATATTAAAAGATGAAGACAAGTTGAAATTGATGTCCAAATCAGCAATTGATTCGACATTAAAAAACTATGGGTGGGATAAAATGGTCAATGAGTATTTAGGTGTTTTTAATAGAGTGATTCATGTTACAAAATGATCATATCACTTAGATGAAATAGAGCACTAATTTGGTTTCGAAATTGAAAGTGACCAAGAGTTTAAAAAAAAATCAAATAAAAAGTATCTTAAACATTACCAAGAATAAATTATAATACTATCTTTGCGACGCTTTAAGAAAGAGATAGCTCTTTTAATGCGGGTATGATGGAATTGGTAGACATGCTAGACTTAGGATCTAGTGCTTAACGGCGTGGGGGTTCGACTCCCTTTACCCGCACAAAAGCTCTCTTCGCTTTTTTAATAAATTCCACTTTTGTAAATCTCTCTGCCATCCAATGGCTTAGGCTGTCTCTTTGAACAAGGGATTTGGAGGCATAATTTGTAGCAACAAGAGATTTGCACACTAAACAATTTTATACATTTAACATACTCTCAATTTCAATTAAATGAACATTGAACAACATTCTGTTGATAATCTCAACGCAACAATTACTATTAACATCACTAAAGATGATTATCAATCTCAATTCAAATCTGAACTAACCAAAACAGCTGCAAAGGCTCAAATGAAGGGTTTCAGAAAAGGAAAGACTCCATTATCAGTAGTTAAGAAGATGTATGGTAAGGGTATCCTTTCTGATGCGGTAAATAATACATTACAAACTGCATTGTCTGATTATTTGAAATCAGAAGAATTAGATATCTTAGGACAACCAATTCCTTCTGATGATCAAGATGGAGATTTAGACTTTGATGTGAATAACCTTATTGACTACGAATTCAAATTTGATATTGGTATTTCTCCAAAAGTAGAAGTAGTAGGTGTAAGTGCGAAAGACACATATAATATAGATAAAATTAAAATCGATGATAAAACGATCGATGAAGAATTAGAGAATGCACAAAAAAGATTAGGTGAGCAATCTCATCCTGATGGCGCAGTTCTAGCTGGAGATATTATCAAGATTCAAGCAGAGGAATTAGACGGAAAAAAAGCTAAAGAAAATGGTTGGGCGACGGAGTTTTCTGTTTTGGTAGATTCTTTGACTGATAAGTACAACAAGAAAGTACTGAAGTTGAGCAAAGATGATTCTTTCTCTTTCGATGTGAATGATTTAGAAAAGAGCAAAGGAGAAGATTACGTTAAGAAGTATCTTCTGAATGTGCCAAAGACTGAAGAGGGACAAGAAGAGCCGGTGATCGGTAATAAATTTGAAGGTAAGATTGTAGATATCGCTAGATTGGTGAAAGCAGAATTGAATCAAGAGTTCTACGATAAGTACTTTGGTGAGGGCTTAGTTAGTTCTGACAAAGAAGCAAGAGAAAAGGTAGAGGAATCTATCGGCGGACACTACCAAAATCAAGCACTGCAGTTGATGTATAGAGATATCATGGACAAGTTAGTTGCTGATACAAAAGTAGAATTGCCAGAGACATTCTTGAAAAAATGGCTACAATTGACAAACGAGAAGCTTTCAGCTGAGGAGATCGATAAAGATTTTCCAGGATTCTTAGACAATATGAAGTGGACATTGATCAAATCAGAATTGGCTAAGAAATTCGAAATCGAAGTATCTCCAGAAGATATCAGAGAAGCAATGACTGCAAAAATAAGAAACTACTTCGGTCAGTATGGTCAACAAATGGACGATACAATGTTGAATGAGGTGATGGGCAAGATGTTCCAAAATCAAGAAGAAGTAAACAAAACATACGAGGAGTTACAAGCGGGAAGAGTTTTCAAGAAAATTGGTGAAACGATTAAGCAAAAAGATGTAAAAATCTCGTTAGAAGACTTTAATGCAAAAGTGAAAGCCGTGAATGAAAAACAACAAGCGTAGTAATTGCGTTTAGTAACAGTAAATGAATGAAAATCATTTTCTATTTGAAAAATTCCGTTTCTTGTATTTAATAATTGAATAAAAACAAACATTATGTTTCCACAAGATGAATTTAAGAAGTACGCGACTCAGCACTTAGGTATGAGTTCTATGCACTTAGAAAAATATATGCAAGCATCAATTCCTAATATCACTGGTTTTACACCACAGATTATTGAGGAGAGACAGATGAATATTGCCAGTATGGATGTATTCTCTAGATTGATGATGGATAGAATTATATTTATGGGAGTACCTGTAAATGACTATGTAGCAAATGTAATACAAGCACAAATGTTATTCCTCGAAGGTGTAGATCCTAAGAGAGATATCCAGATGTTTATCAATAGTCCAGGAGGCTCTGTAATAGCAGGAATGGGAATCTATGATACTATGCAGTATGTTTCTCCTGACGTAGGGACGATATGTACAGGTCTTGCTGCATCTATGGGGGCAGTATTGTTGACTGCAGGTACGACAGGTAAGAGAACATGCTTAGAGCACAGTAGAGTTATGATTCACCAACCATCTGGTGGAATGCAAGGGCAATTCACTGATATGGAGATTTCGTATAACTTGATCAAGCAATTGAGACAAGAATTATATGATATCTTAGCACATCACTCAGGTAAAACTTTCGAAGATATCGAAAAAGATTCTGAACGTGATAAGTGGATGACGGCATCAGAAGCAAAAGAATATGGATTAATTGACGAAGTATTGTCAAGAGATAATCCTCGAAAGAAGTCTTAAAAATGGCTATTATTTTTTCAGAGTAATTGATAAATTTTTAAGCTTCAGGCAACGCATTAGGGCCGAAAGAATAATAGCAAAAGAAGTCTTAAAGATCTCTTTAATTTTAGGGGCTCAATAAACTGAAAATGCATCTTTCAAGATTCATTTTCAGATTATTGAGCTCTTTTTGATTTTGGTCGGTCGAAAAGTCATAACTTTACTACCGATTGTAATAATGAATACTCCTTTGTCCAACCTTTTATAGGTAATTGGAGTATCTTATATAAAATATGACTTGTGGCTAGACAGAAAGAAAATATTAAGTGTTCGTTTTGTGGAAGAGATAAAGGTGAAGCATTAGTTCTCATAGCAGGGATTGATGGCCATATCTGTGAAGTTTGCGTAGAGCAAGCGCATGACATTATCAAAGATGAGATAGAACAGAAAGAACCACTTGGAACAAAAAGTGATTTTTCTCTTCCAGCTAATGTCACTCCAATGCACATTAAAACATACTTAGATCAGTATGTAATAGGTCAAAAGGAGGCAAAAAAATATCTCTCTGTCGCTGTTTATAATCACTACAAAAGATTGAATCACAGAGTCGGAGACGAAGTAGAAATCGAAAAGTCAAACATTCTATTCGTTGGAGAAACGGGTACTGGGAAGACGCTTTTAGCTAAAAGTATCGCCAATTTTTTAGATGTGCCATTCGCTATAGTTGATGCTACAGTATTCACAGAAGCGGGATATGTAGGAGAAGATGTAGAGAGTATGTTGAGTAGATTACTGCAAGCATGCGATTACGATGTAGAGGCCGCTCAAAAAGGAATTGTCTATATAGATGAGATGGATAAAGTTGCTCGTAAAAATGATAATCCGAGTATCACAAGGGATGTATCAGGTGAGGGAGTACAACAAGCCATGCTTAAAATGTTAGAAGGTACTGAAGTAAACGTACCGCCACAAGGAGGAAGAAAGCACCCAGAGCAAAAAATGATCAAGCTTGATACAAGTAATATCTTATTTATCTGTGGTGGAGCATTCAGTGGTATTACTAAAAAAATAGCTCAGAGATTAAATACTCAGGTTATTGGGTTTAATAAAGAGGACAAAGATATTATTGATAGAGAAAATCTACTTCAATATGTCACACACCAAGATCTCAAAGCTTTTGGTCTTATTCCTGAATTGATCGGAAGGTTACCAGTACTTACGTATTTAGATCCTTTGGATAGAGAGACACTTATCGCTATTCTTACTCAGCCTAAAAATGCAATTATTAAGCAATACCAGAAGTTGTTTGAGTTTGAAGGTATCAAATTAACCTTTACGCAAAAAGCACTGGATACTATTGCTGAGAAAGCATTAGAATATAAACTTGGAGCTAGAGGACTTAGATCAATTTGTGAAGCTATCTTGACAGATGCTATGTTCGAATTGCCTTCACAATCTGATATTACAGTTTTTGATGTTGATGAAGATTATGTTATTGAACAATTGAATAGAAGTAAGTTAGGGAAATTAAGAGCCGCATAGACTAGATTAAATTTTTAGATTTGATATTTAGGTTGGGAAAATATCCATTTACTTTCCAGACTGAATACAATAAACTCAAGATGAAAAAAATCTTTATTAGACTTTGTTTTGCCTTGCCTTTCGCCGTTTTAGTATCATGTGGTGGAGATAATTCGCCAAAGCAAAAACGTCATAAGCACGAAGTAGAAAAAACAAAGTCTAATACCAAAGAATCTATAAAAACTCCCGATTTCAAAACCAAAAAAATGATCAAACGGCTTGCTCAAGCTGTTTCTAATATTGATCCAGATAAAGTTTCGGATTACCTAAGCAGCAATAAGGTAAAGGGGATAGATGAAAAAATTAAAGGCAGTTCTGAAATTGAAAAAATAGAACTACTGAGTCAAAAGGCTTCAGCACTATTAAATGTTGGACAAACAGCGGAATCCATTAAAATATTCGAATCATTGATTATGCAGCTTAGCGGAAATGCAAGTGCTAACCAATTCCTCTATTTAATGAAGAGGCAATTAGCCATTGGATATATGAGATTAGGCGAACAACAAAACTGTATTGCCAATCATAATGAAGATTCTTGCATTATTCCGATTAGTTCGAAAGCGCAGCACAAACTTAGAGAAGGTTCTGAGAAGACGATTAAGTTGCTGGAAGAACTCTTGGCTATAAACCCAGAAGACAAAGATGCACAGTATGTTCTGAATATTGCTCACATGACTCTCGGGAGTTATCCTGATGGAGTACCCGTGAAATATAGAATTCCTGAGCATAAATTTCAATCAAAAGTCGATTTTCCTAAGTTTAAAGATATAGCGAGTGCTCTAGGAGTTGGGGTTAATGAGTTGTCTGGAGGAACTTGTATCGATGACTTCAATAATGATGGCCATCTTGATATTATTACATCTTCTTGGGGGTTTGAAGATCAAGTAAGATATTTTGAAAATGATAAAAAGGGAGGATTTGTTGATAAAACAAGTTCGACTGGATTAGTGGGAGTATATGGAGGTTTGAATTTGAGACATACGGATTATAATAATGACGGTTTTATTGATTTTATTATTTTGAGAGGTGCATGGTTGGATACACAAGGAGCATTACCAAATTCGATGATAAAAAACAATGGAGACGGCACGTTTACGGATGTTACAATAGAAACGGGTTTGTATACATTGAAGCCAACTCAGACTGCGGTATGGGCAGATTTTAATTTGGATGGATGGGTTGATCTTTTTGTTGCCAATGAGTCAACGCCAAATGGGATCAATGAATGTGATTTGTTTATCAATCAGAAAAATGGTGTTTTCAAGAACGAAACACGAGAAGCTGGCTTAATGGATGTCGGATACTTTAAGGGCGTCGCTGTTGGAGATGTCAACAATGACAGGTGGCCTGATTTATATGTGTCTAATTTCTTTGGCAAAAATATCTTATATATTAATGAAGGGAATGATCAAAAGTTAGGATTTAAAAAAGCACCAGAAAGCTTAGATATTGGTAGTCCACAAAATAGCTTCTCTACATGGATATTTGATTATAATAATGATGGACTGGAGGATATATTTGTATCTGGATATTCTAATTCTGAATATAGTCCGGCGGCATTAATGATGGATTACAACATTAAAAATTACTCTGGAAACAGTCCCCATTTATATAGAAACCTTGGCAATAATAAATTCAAAGAAGTGTCTTCTTCTGTTGGATTAAATGAGCCAGTTACGACTATGGGCTGTAATATTGGTGATTTGAATAATGATGGATATCTCGATTTTTATTTGGCTACAGGGAATCCAAATTACTACTCAATTGTTCCAAACAAAATGTACTTGAATAATAAAGGAGAGTCGTTTGATGATATAACATATACTTCAGGTTTTGGGCATATACAAAAAGGGCATGCCGTAGGTTTCGGTGATCTAGACATGGATGGCGATCAGGATATTTATACTGTGATGGGAGGAGCATTGGAAGGAGATATCTATTCTAATTTATTATATGAGAATCCTATAGGTAATGAGAATAATTGGATTCATATTAAATTAGTGGGCGTAGAGAGTAATAGAGCTGCGATAGGTGCAAAAATTAAATTGACTATTTCTGAGAACGGAAAGAAGCGAAACATCTACCATTCTGTTGGTTATGACGCAAGTTTTGGAGGGAATAGTTTACTTGCTGAAATTGGAGTCGGGAGTGCCGAGAAAATTGATAAATTAGAAGTTTTATGGCCAACCAACAAGATGAATAATTCAGTCTTTCAAAATGTAAATATCAATCAAAAGATTAGACTTGTTGAAAATCAGAAAGAATACTCTAAGCTCGAACTACCTAAGACAACATTCGCAAAATCAAATGGTCATGGACACCATTATTGATTGATCAATGAATCTAATATTGTTCAACGAAAATATTTGTACACATACGGTCTTCAAGTATTATATCCCTAGCTCATTTTTTATGGCTTGATCTACATTTTTATACCCTAAGTTTATAGCATTAATAATATCCACTTTGGCTTCAGCTTTCCTTCCTAGAAAGAAATATGTTCTTCCTCTTTCATAATGGTAGACTGCTTTGCCATTGTTAATTTTGATTGCATTAGTGTATGCAGGAATTGCTTCTTCCACTTGATTAAGACTTCTAAGGCATCTTCCTTTTTCGTACCATATGTCAGCATTGTATGGTTTTAAATTCAAATAAGCGTTGATGTCTGCTAA
The DNA here is from genome assembly GCA_938003955.1 of uncultured Saprospiraceae bacterium. Taxonomy (GTDB): domain Bacteria; phylum Bacteroidota; class Bacteroidia; order Chitinophagales; family Saprospiraceae; genus CAJXUU01. The sequence continues at coordinate 21,650 of CALKXE010000073.1, forward strand.
TGCTGCCTGCACATTTCCTTGTTGATTGTACATCACAGATCTGTTGAGATAACCTACTGCATGATCGGGTTTATACTGGACTCCCATTGACATATCTTTGATAGCATTATTTGCGTCACCTAGGCGAGCATAAGTAGCTCCTCGATTCACATAAAATTCGCCATTCTCAGGGTCTATGGAAATAGCTTTATTGTAATCGTTGAGTGCTAGTCTTAATGTGTCAGGAGATTTTGCGATGTCGAAGTATAGTCTCGCTCTACTGTTGTATGCTTGTTGTCCAAGTGGATCTAGCGCTATCGTTTTAGAATAATCAGCTAAAGCCTCTTGTATTCTACCTTCATTTCTTAGATAATTGGCTCGGTTTCCATAAGGCAACGTTGAATTTTGATAGTACTTCAATACATGAGACCACAACGTGTCACTATTTTTCCAGACTTGATTTTGTTGTACTGTCAAGAATCCAAAAATCACAAATACTACAGCTGCTCCTCCTAGTAAAACTGACTTTAGCTTTGGTGATTTGTTTGCGAATTTATCAAAGAAGTATCCTGCAATAAAAAATAAGCCAAAATAGGCGATATAGGTAAACCGATCTGCAAGAAAGCCTTGACCAGCTCCAAGAATCTGTAGTAAAAACATAATATTTACAGTAAAGAATGCTAGGCCGAAAAACCAGATCCGAAGATCATTTTTGTATGTATAATAAAGTCCATATAATACACCTGGTCCCAATAGAATAGTAGGGTAGTAGTATATGGGTAAAGTCTGAGCATACGGATAAAGAGGTGACATTTTATATGGTACGATCGCTTTAACTAAATATATAAGGTAACTATAAGACCCAACAAAAATCCGTTGCCATGCTGGGTATGTAGCCGCACTTTCTAGTGACCCCTGATCGTCAAGAATAAATACTCCAATTAGTCCAAATACGAGAGATAGTATAAAGTAGGGTGCTTTTTGAATGATGTCCCTTTTAGTGATTTTGCCACTCAGATAGAAGTCTACGGCTAGCATCGATAGTGGTAGAATTACGGCTTGGATTTTAGATAAGAGGGATAACAAGAATAAAAGCGCAATGATAATATGCCTCACTTTACCCGTCAATTTACCTTTTATGTATAGATATAGAGCGGATAAATAGAATACTCCAAATAGAACATCTTTTCTTTCTGTAACCCATGCTACAGATTCTACCCTCATTGGATGTATACCAAATAGAAGGGCAACAAATAGAGAGCCCTGCCATCGTAATCCTAATAATAGAGAGATCCTATAGACAAAGAACACGCAAAGGATATGTAAGAAAACATTGGTCCCGTGCCATGGTCCAGGGTTGTCTATTCCATATATTCTATTTTCGATTGCAAACGTCCAGATTGTAAGAGGATTATAATTTCCTATGACAGTCGAAGAGAAAATCTCTGTAGTGTTACTCCAAAAGTTGTCTGCGCTAGTTGTGATTACATGTTGGTTTTCATAGAAGTTGCGATCATCATCCCAATTGACAAATTTGTTATTTGTTGTATTGTAGAAACAAGCGAGGGTTATCAACATTGCTGCTATTGCAGGAAATAGATATTTTGATTCTTTCCAAAAGTCAGGTAGTTTCACTGCGTTTTTGAGAGGAGTCTTTTTATTGAGCTCTTTTGCTTGCTTCTTTTGCTTGGATTTTGAAGGTTTCTTAGACATATTACTGATTTGGCGTATGTGTAAAAGTAACGATTATTTTGTGTTTTACATACTGGTTTATATTTCTACATTCATTACTATGATGCAGAGTATATGTAAGTATCCTATCATCAGTATTGAATGTCCTAAAACCTACAGTAAAATCAATAGTATTTATGTTACATTTGTGGCAGACTAACAATAGAATTACTTTAGTGCAAAAACCTATCATAGATGTCATAATACCTGCCTATAATGAAGAGCAATCTATAGGTAATGTTGTTCGTGATATTCCAAAAGATTTTGTTAGAAATATCATAGTAGCGAATAATAATAGTTCAGATAAGACAGCTGAAGTTGCGGCAGAAGCTAGCGCAATAGTTGTACATCAACCAATATCAGGCTATGGGAATGCTTGCCTTAAAGGTATGGAATACATAGCAGCTCTTGATGTGAAACCGGATATTATAGTTTATTTGGACGGAGATTACTCTGATTATCCAGAACAAATGATAGATCTGGCTAAGCCGATTATAGAGAATGGATATGATATGGTCATAGGTTCTAGAGCACTAGGAAATATGGAGAAGGGTGCTATGATGCCTCAGCAAATTTTTGGCAATTGGTTGGCAACTAGCTTAATCAAGTTGATTTATAAATATGAATTTACGGATCTTGGCCCATTTAGAGCAATAAGGTATGATCGATTGATGGAGATCAATATGCAGGACAAAACATTTGGCTGGACAGTGGAGATGCAAGTGAAAGCTGCCAAATTGAAGCTTAAGTGTCTTGAGATCCCAGTGAAATATCGAGTAAGAATCGGTGTGTCTAAAGTGTCAGGTACTGTAAAAGGAACAATATTAGCGGGACACAAGATATTGTGGACAATATTTAAACTTATCTAACATCTATTGGTCTCTTTATGAATGAGGCGAATAAATGAAAGAAATAACGAACGAAAGAAAAAGTGACGATGGTAATATCAATATTAGGTTATACACTACTTGGGGTCTACGTGCTGGCCTTGACCTATATCACTTTTTATTGTTTGATGCAATTTCATTTGCTCTACCACTATCAAAAGAAAAGAAAAGTTGTCGATCATGAGAACTTGTTAGATATCTCGGCAGAAATTCCGTTTGTTACTATACAGCTTCCAATATTTAATGAGTTATATGTTACAGAGAGACTTATTGATAATATTACAAAATTTGATTACCCAAAAGATAAGTTCGAAATTCATGTTTTAGATGACTCTACGGATGAAACACTAGAAATCAGTAGAAGAAAAGTCGAAGAGTATAAAGCTAAGGGTTTTAATATAGAGTTGATAAGAAGAGAGGGGAGAGAAGGATATAAAGCGGGGGCTCTCAAATATGGAATGCAATTCGTAAAGGGTGAGTTCATTGCTATTTTTGATGCTGATTTTTTGCCTAATCCTGATTTTTTAAGAAAGACTTTGCCTTATTTTAAAAATGAAAAAGTAGGAGTCGTGCAGACACGGTGGGAGCACATTAATGAAAACTATAGCCTTATCACAAGGCTTCAAGCATTTCAACTTAATGTACACTTCACAGTAGAGCAAAAAGGAAGAGATGCTGGTAATTTTCTTCTTCAGTTCAATGGAACAGCTGGTGTCTGGAGACGAGAGACTATCGACAGTGCTGGCGGATGGGAAGCGGACACATTGACTGAAGACCTTGATCTTAGTTATAGAGCACAGCTCAAAGGGTGGAAGATTGCGTTTCGAGAAGATATCGGTTCTCCAGCCGAATTGCCTGCCGAAATGAATGGACTTAAATCTCAGCAATTTAGATGGATGAAAGGTGGTGCTGAAACAGCAAAGAAGATGCTACCTACTGTATGGGATTCTGATATACCTCTATTGAAAAAGATTCATGCCAGTACACATCTATTATCAAGTACCGTTTTTTTATGTGTATTTGTAATGGGTGTATTCAGTGTGCCGATTCTCTATTTCTTGAACCCGTTAGGGATTGATAGTGATTATTTTGGGGTGTTTTTACTATCGTTGGTGTCTATCATATTCGTGTATTATGTTGCTAATGTTGACCAAGAATGGAAAGAAGGAAGTAAACTTTGGTTGATCTTGAAATTCATATTCATATTTCCTGTATTCTTGGCATTGTCAATGGGTTTATCATTACACAATTCTGTAGCGGTAATTCAGGGATATTTGGGACGGAAGTCCGCATTTATACGTACTCCAAAGTTTGATATCAAAGGTTTATCTGATTCATTCAAAAAAGAGAAATACCAAGCCAAGAAGATATCGTCTGTTACCATACTAGAAGGATTGTTATCTCTTTATTTTATGGCTGGTGTATATTATGGATATGCAATTGGCAATTATACTTTTATAATGCTACATGTATTATTGACACTAGGTTATGGGGCTACATTTTATTATACAGTAAAACATCGAGGAGTATAATTTGATCAAGCCAGTTTTGTTGTATTCCTAATTTCGTAAAGATTGGGTTTATATTATTATCAACGTCTCGTCAAAGCGAAGCACGCTCCGCCAATGTCGCTTCTAATTTATTAGAAGCTGAAAGAAGTCTTTGCGAATGCAAAATCAAAATAGTAAGAAGCCGATTTTTTGAATAAATATTAAAGTGCTTTAAGCTAAGTTGGCGACTAGTAAAAGTCCCATTTATTTTGCGTTTTATTGAGGGGGCAATTCTAAGGGCTTGGGATCTAAAACAAGTTTGTTTGCATAAAAAAACCTCCTAAAACATTTCTGTAATAGGAGGTTGTATTTATTTAGTATCAAGACTTATACAGTCAAAATATCTTTTTCTTTTGCCTCTAAAATAACATCTACGGTTTTTGAAAATGTATTTACCATAGCTTGTACTTCATCTTCTCTTTTCTTACCTGCGTCTTCAGGGAAGCCATCTTTTACTTCTTTTTTGATGAAGTCTAGCATTTTATGTCTAGCGTTTCGGAAACTTATTTTTGCATCATCGCCGTATCCTTTTGACTGTTTAGCCATTTGTTTCCGCCTGTCTTGAGTCAATGGCGGTATGATGATTCTAACGAATTCTCCATCGTTCATAGGAGTCAAGCCTAGGTTTGCTTCAAAGATTGATTTTTCAATCGCTCCTAACATGTTTTTTTCCCAAGGTTGGATACTAATTGTTCGAGAATCAGGAGTACCTAAATTTGCTACTTGAGCCAATGGAGTTGGATTTCCATAGTAATCTACCATGATTCCATTCAGCATTGCTGGAGAAGCTTTACCTGCTCTTATCTTTGCTAGATCTGATTTTAAGTGATCAACTGCTTTGTCCATTTCGGCTTTTCCGTTCGCCAATGTGCTTTCTATAGTATCAGCCATTTTGCTAAAGTTTTCTTCTTTTATAATATTGTTTGATGTGATCTCCCATTAATAATACGTCAACATCTCTGCAAATGTAACAAAAATGGTGTTTTATCAAAATCCTATTTTTACTAATAAGAATTTAAATTTGTTATCTATCAATAATGTTTAATCACGTAATCACTTGAATTGGATAATCACTCAGTGATTTTTCAATTCGTTACCAGGATCATCGTGTATGTTACAGAAGCCACTTGCTTGCTTTATAATGTACACTATATAAGAATACATATTTAAAGCAGTTAAGCGGTTCAGCAATTTTGCAGTTTAGCAAAAGAGACTTGTGAAATCCTTATTATTAATTTCTATTAGTAGCCTTCATCAAGAAATATAAAAACATAACCAATGCGCTCAATGCCTGTGCTACATATGTCATAGCTGCCCACCATAGAGCATCTTTGGCACCATCGTACTCTGTGCCTTGTGTGATTCCCGTTTCATCTAACCATACTAATGCTCTCTTACTCGCGTCAAATTCTACAGGTAAAGTGATGAGGCTAAATAATGCAGTAGCTCCGAATGTAGCGGCTAAAACCAGAATAAACCAATTGCCTAAAGCACCACTGGCCATTCCGAACATGAAGCCCATAAATAAGAACTGTTGCATTTTAGAACTGAATTGTACTACAGGTACCAGATTAGACCTCATCGCTAAGTATTTATAGGCCGTTGCATGTTGTACAACGTGTCCTACTTCGTGAGCCGCCACAGCTGCTGAGGCAACTGATCTTCCCTGATATACTTCAGGAGATAGTGCTACTGTTTTTGTTCTAGGGTTGTAATGATCCGTAAGTGAGCCCTGACCTTGTACTATTTTCACATCAGAAACATTATAGTGCTCCATCATTGCCATGCCTACTTCATACCCTGTCATGCCACTTGTATTAGGGATAGTAGAATAATGCTTAAATTTTGTTTTTAGTTTATTACTAACAAACCATCCAACAGCTGTGAATAATCCTAGTATTACATAATATCCCATCATAACTTTTAATATTTTCTTGTTATTTAATTTGAAATCAGGAATTCAACAATTGATAGTTACTTTTAATCAATCATGTCAAATCCAGTATATGATCTCAATACTTCAGGAATCTTGATGCCATCTACCACTTGATTATTTTCAAGTAGAGCTGCGACTATTCTAGCTAGAGCCAATGCACTACCATTGAGTGTGTGTGCTAGCTGAGATTTTCCATTTTCATCTTTATACCTACATTTCATTCTATTGGTCTGGAAAGTTTCAAAGTTCGAAACAGAACTTACTTCCAACCATTTATCCTGGGCTGCAGAGTATACTTCAAAATCATAAGTCAGTGCAGACGCAAAGGTCAAGTCTCCAGCACATAAACGAAGAATCCTATACGGCAGTTCCAGTTTATTTAGAATTCCTTCTACATAAGCTACCATTTGATCTAAAGTTTCATGAGATTTATCAGGATGCTGTACCTGGACTATTTCTACTTTATCAAATTGGTGAACTCTATTAAGACCTTTTACATCTGATCCATAAGATCCAGCTTCTCTTCTGAAGCATGGCGTATAAGCACAAAACTTAATTGGAAATTCAGATTCCTTTAATATGACGTCTCTTACGATATTTGTCACAGGTATTTCGCCAGTAGGAATAAGATATAGGTTATCTTTCTCCATATGATACATCTGTCCTTCCTTATCTGGAAGGGAGCCTGTGCCTATTCCGCTTGCTTCATTTACTAAGTGCGGTGGTAGGATTTCTTCGTAGCCAGCATCTCTCGCTTCATCTAAGAAAAAATTGATCAAAGCTCTTTGTAGTCTAGCACCTTTTCCTCTAAATAAAGGAAAACCAGCACCTGTTATTTTTACTCCTAATTTGAAGTCAATGATGTTGTGTTTTGTTGCTAAATCCCAATGAGGTAGGGCGTTTTCTATCATTTCAGGTAACGGAGCAGTCCAGTCTTTTATGACCACATTGTCGTCTTCAGACAATCCTTTCGGAACTTTATGATTTGGGGTGTTAGGCAACTTGAATAATATCTCTCTTATTCCTTCAATCGCTGATTTCAGATCGTTTTCTAGCGGTTCAGAACTTGTTTTTAGGTCAGCGACCTTAGATTTCATTTCGTTTGCTTCCTGTGGTTTGCCAGATTTGAAAAGATCACCAATAGAATCTGAGTATTTTTTAATTTCTGATAGTTTTGAATCTAATGATGTCTGTGCTGATTTTCTAATATCATCTAACCGAATGACTTCGTCTACAGACTGTATAGCTTGGTCATCATACCCTCTCTTCTTAAGACCTGCTTTAACAGCATCTGTGTTTTCTCGGATTACTTTTACTTGAAGCATCTTTTATTTATTTATAAATGAACTAAAAAAGTCCAAAATGGCGTTACTTGATTGTTGATTAATTTGAAGCGACAAAGATAGTATTTTGATATTCAAATTATAAATGTATTTTTGCAACACAATTCAAAAACTAGGGTAGATATTTCTTTTGCCAAAGTTCCTACAATTATAAGTTTATCCATTTGAATAAAAACAACCTTTTTGGTGGGTAATCATTTCAAACAAAATTTCATTTCAAACTTCCTAACACAATGTTGGACATATTACAGTTAAACGACATGCTCGTTCCAGAGCTGAAAGCACTCGCTGAAAAAATAGACCTTAAGGGTTACAAAAGATTAAGCAAACAAGATTTAATATATAAAATCCTAGATCACCAAGCACTTGTTGGTAAACCTGAGGTAGAGAAATCTGCACCAGCTCCTAGAAAGGCAGCTCCTAGAAAAGCTCCTGCGAGGAAGGCGCCAGTTAAAAAAGCTCCTGTCAAAGCAGAGGAAAACAAAAAAAGAACTGCTGAACCAAAACCTAAAAGAGGTCCAAAGCAAGCTGCTAAAAAAGAGGATGCACCAAAAGAGGTAGCAAAAGAAACAAAAGAGGTAGTGGAAGAAGCTCCAAAACCTAAGAAAATACCAAAACATATTAGAGAACAGATGGAAGCGGAAGCTGCAGGATTACCTGCTCCGAAGCCAAAAGGAAAGAAAGCTGATCTTTCTGCTCCTCAACCACCAAGAAATCAACAAGCTCCTAAAAATCAGCAAGCACCTAAGAGCAATCAAACTCCTGCACAAGCGCCAGTAAAAAAAGAACCAAAATTCAATATAGATTTTGACGGTGTAGTAGAAGGGGAAGGCATCTTAGAAATGATGGCTGATGGCTATGGTTTTTTAAGATCATCAGATTATAATTACTTATCATCTCCGGATGATGTATATGTATCGCCATCTCAGATCAAATTATTTGGTCTTAAAACAGGTGATACAGTATTAGGAGCGGTAAGACCTCCAAAAGAAGGTGAAAAGTATTTCGCTCTTTTAAGAGTATCAAAAATTAATGGACGTGAGCCTTCTCAAGTAAGAGAAAGAGTACCGTTTGATTATTTGACACCATTATTTCCTGACGAGAAGTTCAACCTAAGCAGTAGACCTGATGGTAAGGATTATGGAACTAGAATGATTGATCTATTCACTCCGATTGGAAAAGGTCAGAGAGGGTTGATCGTAGCACAACCAAAAACAGGTAAAACATTCTTACTTAAGGATATCGCAAATGCAATATCGACGAATCATCCAGAATGTTATTTGATCGTGCTTCTTATTGATGAAAGACCTGAAGAGGTGACAGACATGAGAAGAAGTGTAAATGCTGAAGTTATTGCATCTACATTCGATCAGACAGCTGAGAATCATGTAAGAGTTGCAAATATCATTCTTGAAAAAGCAAAGAGATTAACTGAGTCAGGTCAAGATGTAGTAGTTCTTTTAGATTCTATTACAAGATTGGCAAGAGCATATAACACAGTAGCACCTACTAGTGGTAGAGTTCTTTCTGGTGGTGTAGAAGCAAATGCGCTTCATAAGCCAAAGAAATTCTTTGGTGCAGCTAGAAACATCGAAGGTGGTGGTTCATTGACAATATTAGCTACAGCATTGACTGATACCGGTTCTAAAATGGATGAAGTAATCTTCGAGGAATTCAAAGGTACGGGTAACATGGAGCTCCAATTGGATAGAACATTAGCAAATAAGCGTATGTATCCTGCAATCGATCTTACAAGGTCATCTACAAGAAGAGAAGAATTGCTTCTTGATGATGTTGCATTGAAGAAAATGTTTGTACTTAGAAATCACTTGGCGGATATGAAACCAGATGAGGCGATGCAATTTTTAAGAAAGCACATGGTTGGAACTCGAAATAATGACGAGTTTATAGCTTCTATGAATAGCTAATTAGGTGTAAATATTGGTCTGATAATCGCAAATTTGTCGAATATTGAGCTTGTATAATAAAAACCTATATATATAACTTGCTTATTAGCCTAAGCTTTTAAATTTTAGGCATTTAAGTAAAGTCTAGGGTAGCGTAACTAAATAATTATTTGTACATTTGCGCTCCCTTAGAAAACTTTTATGAGGCAAGCACTTTAACATTGTTAAAAAATGCTTGAGTTTATTAAAGTTTTTATGGTGAAATAATATCGTAAGGCAACTTACAAATAAAATAAGCAGATAATTTTTTAAAGATATATTATGAGTAAACGTACATTTCAGCCGTCTAGAAAAAAGAGAATCAATAAGCACGGATTCAGAACAAGAATGGCTTCAAAAAACGGAAGAAAAGTTCTTGCTAGAAGAAGAGCTAAAGGTAGAGCTAAGCTTACTGTGTCTGACGAAAACAGAATTAAGTAAAAACTAATTGATTAGATAATTCTAATCAATAGTATTTCAAGTTATATATTCTGGGTAGGAGCGAACTGTTCCTATCCAGAATTTTCTATTTTATACCTACGTGAAAGAAGACCAAACATTTCCTAGAGAAGAGAAACTCAAGAGTCGAAAGATGATTGGAAACCTCTTCACAGACGGGTTTGTCGTCAAGTCTTATCCCATAAGAATTCAATTTGCATTTCACGACCTTTCTGAATTACCAAGATGTCAAGTTGGAGCCTCTGTGTCAAAGCGAAATTTTAAGAGTGCTGTAGACCGAAACCGTATCAAGCGCCAACTAAAAGAGGCATATAGACTTAATAAGGGAGGTTTAATTGAAAAACTAAATGCAGTCGACAAAAGACTTGCAATGATGATCATCTACACGAGTAATGAGAAGCTAGATTTTGTAAGTATTGAGCGTAAATTACTGAAAGCGATAGGTAGTATCAGGATATAGTATTAATCGGAAAACACATTTTTTGAAATGCATTCAATTTAATTTCACTTTATACATTAATAATTATTATTTTTAGTTGTCGAATAACACGTGATGTATTTAGTATTCTCTAAATCATCAGATGTACTTTTTATTTTAAGTAAACTCATTTGAGGTTTACAGCTATTGATCTTCTTAAATTGGTGGTTTGTTTCATGTTTTCTAATGGGAGAGAATATGATGTAGTTAGTTTATTAGATTGAAAGTTCTGTTTGTTTCTGTGGATTACTTTGTAATAACACTTGCTATGCAATTAAACAGAAAACCAGGTATATCAATTACACTTATTTTCTTTTTTGCAATGCTTAGCGTTGATTTGAGAGCACAAATTGAGCCTCAACCTTGTGATGATCCTGATAATAATGGAGTGGGTTGTTTTTGTGAAACAGCTGGTATACTTTGTACTCCTGATCAGTTGGATGGTTTTGAATTTTCAATGTCAGATGTGTCTAACACTGGTGGTTTGTCGGGAGATTTGTGTCCAGAATTAGTTGATGGTGGTAATCCTCATAATGTAAACTTTTTCGCTTTTATAGTTTGGTGTGAAACATTAACGTTTGATGTATTAGTTGATTTTTGTGCACCAGGTACAAATACAGGAAGTAATATCAATAATTTTGGAATTCAAATGGCTTTGTTTGCTGATTGCCCTGGATTACCTGGAGTTGATGATTGGAACACTGTTGAGTGTGTTACTAATGGAGGTGAGACTTGTTTCAATTCTGCAGGAGCAGTCCCAAACGCACAAAGCTTTTCGGCATCTGGTTTGGAAATAGGTGCAACATACTATTTTATGGTAGACGGTTGCTTTAGTTCTACTTGTAAAGTAACGATTGATGTGCAAGGAGTTTGTGGAAATGGCGAAATAACGGATTGGGATACTGGTCTTACTGGTCCCTTAACTGTTTGTGTTGGAGATACTGAAACATACACTGCTGAAGATGCTATTGATGGACTTGATGGTGCCGAGGAGTATTACTATTACTTAGACGGAGTACCTTTTATAGACGGTGAAGAATTAAATAATATCGATGTTACATGGGATACACCAGGTAGCTACGAACTTTGTGTTGATGTTTCTAATCTTCCATGTATTCTTGAATCTGATTCTCCGGCTCAGAATTGTATCACAGTATTTGTATCTGGGCCCGGAAATGGAGATATAACAGCTGATCCTGCCATTTTATGTCCAGATGAAACAAGTAATATCTCGGTGAGTAATAATAATACAGATCCACTATTATCAAATTACATTATTATAGTCGGTCCAGATGGGACTGTCGTGCAAATCGTGGAAGGATTGACAACAACACTCACTTATGATATGTGTGGAGAGTTTACAGCATATTATTACAGTTTTCTTACTTCGCAAAATCCTACAATTCCTGTAGTTGGAGATGTTTGGGTTTTACCTGATTGTTTAGCGAGTTGTTGTTCATTGGAGGATGTTGTAATTACTTTTGAAGATGATGAACTGCCAGTATTTACAACTGAGCCAGGCGATTTAACGCTTGATTGTGCAGATGATATAGCTGCGGACGAACCTTTGACCTGGACAGATAATTGCGCAGGTACAGGAATGGCAATGCCTGACGTTGTTGAAAATTATACCTTGTGTGATGGTGGATCAGTGGTTAGAACATGGACCTTTACAGATAGTTGTGCCAATACAGTAGAACACATACAAACCATAACGATTGATCCTATACCACTGGCAGTGTTTACAACCATGCCTGGGGATAGTATTATTAATTGTGATACAGCGCAAATTTTTGTTCCACTAATCTTAGATTATACAAATTCTGCAGCGGGAGCGTGTGATATTACTGGATCTGTCATTCCAACTTCCGTTGGAACATTTGACTTATGTGGTAGTTCAGTAACCTATACTTGGGAATATGAGGATATGTGTGAAAGAACAATAACTTGGTCTCAAGTAGTAACTGTTCAAGAAGTCGGAGCGGCGAATGACTTTATTGATCCTCCAGGTCCTATTACTATTACCTGTGAAGAATGGTTAACCTTTGTACCTGAAACCTTAGATTATTCTAATGATCAGGATGGAACTTGTTCTATTAGTGGGTCAGTAGATGCCGTTACAATCGATACCCATGATCCATGTGGAAATGATATTACTTACACTTGGGAATTTACGGATGTATGTAATAGGATGATAACACATTCTCAAGTTGTTACTGTCGAGATAACACCCGAAGCGGCCTTTGTAGATGCACCAGGCCCAGTAACAATTGATTGTGATGAACTACAGACATTTACCCCAGCGATACTAACCTATACCAATGGTGGAACAGGCGCATGTCAGATAGAAGGAACAATCGATGCAGTAGGAGATGGAACGTTAGATATTTGTGGTAACATGGTTACCTACACATGGGAATTTGAAGATGATTGCGATCGAATGATTACACACATGCAGACAGTTACTGTAACACCAGTACCAGAAGCTGCTTTCGTAGATCCTCCTGCAGATGTTACTATTACATGTGATGAATTACAAGTATTTACACCAGCTATACTTACCTATACTAATGGTGGTACAGGCGCATGTATGATAGAGGGAACAATCGATGCAGTAGGAGATGGGACCTTAGATATCTGTGGTAATATGGTTACCTACACTTGGGAATTTGAAGATGATTGTGATCGAATGATTACACACATGCAAACAGTTACAGTTACACCAGTACCAGAAGCCGCTTTCGTAGACCCTCCTGCAGATGTTACTATTACATGTGATGAATTACAGACATTCACGCCTGCAATTTTAACCTATACAAATGGCGGAACAGGCGCATGTCTGATAGAAGGAACTGCCGATCCAGTCGGTGATGGCACTTTAGATATTTGCGGTAATATGGTTACCTATACATGGGACTTTGTAGACGATTGTGGCCGACCAATAACCCATAGTCAGACAGTTACAGTAGAACCTATTCCGCTAGCTGCTTTCGTAGACCCACCGGGAAGTATTACGATCAATTGTGATGCATTGCAAACCTTCACTCCTGCCGTACTTAGTTACACAAACGGTGGAACAGGAGGCTGTTTAATTGAAGGAATGATAGATCCCGTCGGAGACGGCGTATTAGATATATGTGGAAACATGGTTACCTATACATGGGATTTTGTAGACGATTGTGGTCGACCAATAACCCATAGCCAAACAGTAACAGTTGAACCAATCGCCCCACCAGCATTCATAGATCCACCGGCGGATGAAACAGTCGATTGTGGAGCAAAGCCGAATGCAGGAGAAGGGCCACTATTGAGTTATACTAATGGAGGAACGGATGCTTGTGAAACAGCAGGAGATATAACACCAACAGAAGCATACAATGTGACGGAATGTGGTGGAACCATCGTTTATACATGGACATTTACAGATGATTGTCTCAACGAAATAACAGAAACACAAACAATAACAGTAAGTCCAGCACCTCAAGCGCAATTCGAAGACTTACCACCATCAAGCATTACAATCGAATGTAATGAAAACACAGACAATGGTCCTGATTTAATAGTGACCAACAATGAAAGTGGGGACTGCTTAATCGAAGATACAGT
>CALKXE010000074.1 GCA_938003955.1 uncultured Saprospiraceae bacterium
ACGCACTTGATGGTGCACCAAATATTATGTCCTCAGGGCAGTCTTCGCAGTAACATTGACCTGCTATCTGAGAAATAAGGCAGAAACTGATACATATAAATAGTAGGGCTTTTTTCATGGTTAAGTCTTGAGGTCTATAACTATGTATGTTATAAAGCTACAAAAGGTTGCTCCAAATTTCAAATCTTATTGATATTAAGATGATTACGTAATGAAAAATGAAATTTAATACATTTAATAAACCCTATTTTTTTGCTTAAAAAAATAAAATCAGGTATGTGTCCAACGCAAAACTATATAAACGCTAAATTTCAATTATCCCCAGAAAAATTATTGACTCCAATTAAAATATAATAACTTTAAATCTGTTTTATTCTTCTATTCCAATTACAATAATATGAAAGACACAATTAAGCCAATAGTATTAGTACTTACAATTTTATCATTCTCTGTAGTTTTATCTGCACAATCCAAATTCGAATTTTCTTTTGGATTGGGACAAAATTATTCCACGATTGTTCCAGACCTTGAAAAAATCAATGGCATTACAATTCAAAAAGATGAATACATCTTTGCTCCGGCACTCATTGCTCAACTAGGATATAAACTAACTTCAAAATCAAAATTAGTTACAAGACAAACCACACAATGGGTAGGAGGAAAAATATTTGGAACTGAAATATATAGAACGCTTAATATCAGAATGCCATTTCAATATCACTTAGAGGTCTTACCTAATCTTAGATTGCTCACTGGTGTTTCATTTTCTCTTCTTTATGATTCTCAATCCTCAAATGTATTTTTTCCTCGAAACAATAAATTTCTGGCTGGATATACTGGTGGAATAACTTACACTTTCAAAGAAAAATTCGAACTAGCACTATCATATAATAAAGATTTTTCTAGCTTTTTTGAAATAGACTTCACAGATGCGCAAGGCAACATTATAGATTCTAGCAAGAACAGAATCCAATACTTTCAATTGGCAATTCTGTACAAGATCTTTGGCTAAAACTTAAGTTCGCTAAAAAAAATCGAAACTAAACATATTATATTATGCTCGATTACCGGTTAATCAACCAGAAATAGAGCATTCCCAAACAACATCAATCCGTTATCCCAAAAACCTCGAAATAAAGGATTATCTACCATGTAGATAATTGATCCACCTCCTTTTTCTTCAACAGCAAAAGAAACTGTTTCTTCGAACTTTGGTTTCAAACCTGCACCTATAAAACCATAATGCTTATAGTCTTTAGGAACTGTTACAACATTCCAGGCATCTTGCAAAAGACTGTATCGCTGTCTTGATGTTTTCAAACTGTGATAAGATTCGCCCAATCCAAAAGTCAATGGATGAGAAGTATCAAGATTATTCTTGATTATCGCTCCAGGAACACTGTTACTTATTCCATGTCTCTCTTGATCATGGTAAGAGTCATTCCTTGCATCCAACTTCTTAGCTTCTCTGTGTTTCTTGGCCGCATCTTTTTCTTCATCAGTTGCATACTTAGCGAGAGCATACCCCTCTTTTTCTACGAAATTCCCGAGTGCTCCGGCCATTGCTATAACTTTACCACCATCATTTATGAACGCAGTAATATCCTTGATTTCATCCTTAGAAAACTTGTAGTATCCGTCAGGAAGGATCAATGTATTAAAATCATCAAAGTCTACCCTACCCATATCTTGTTTGTCCACTATAGATAACGGATAACCAATCACCTCATCGAAATAATGCCAGATCTGACCTACTGCATTAGCTCCTGTTCCCCGGCCCGAAAGAAGAAGTGTTTTCGGCTGATTCAATCTCGCAAAAGCACTACTTCCGATATCCCCTCCTACACTAGAAAATCCAGTTGGCAAACACATACAATCTTCACAATCCCCAGCGACCATCTCCAATTCTTGTGCTAGATTTTTCACGTGATAGTTGTCTCCTCTTATGATTACTATCGACCCTTTCGTGACAGTACCTACATCAAATTTCACATCTTTTTTCGCCATTCTTGCATTGATACCTTTATTATATATCTTAGCTAATGTCTTTGCGCTGTTCACACTTTGCCATGGAATAACATAAGCATATGCTTTAGACTCAGGATCTTCAGAAGCAAAGCAAGATGCTGATTTCTCCGTCACACGACTAGCCTTTTTTGAACTTGTGTACCCATCCAAACCATAGGCTTGCACTCCATATGCATGTGGCAATGACCAAGCTGTGATATCATAAGTTATACTGTCACTTAATACAGGTTCTGGCTCCATAAATACTTGAAGCAGTGTACCATTCGGCTGATTTGCATTGATGACAATATCACCAGCCTCTGATCGAAATGAAGTTTTCTTACCTTGTTGATAGTCGAATCCGTTCATTGATTGAGCATCAGCAGTCCGGTAATACATTATGTTATTTTTATCTAATAACTCAGCAAGTCGATTCGCTTTATCTGAAGCTTTTAAGATGTATGACTTGTAAGTTCCTTTCGGAGAATTAACTGCATCCGAGAAGTATTTTACAAAATTATCATTTAATCGAGTAGCCTGTTTTGATGCTTCTTCTAATGTAGAAAGTGCGGTCTGACTATGATGATCAATTCTATCTTGGATCGTTAATGTATCACCATTAGATAGAGCAATTGCTCGTCCTGACATACCGTGCCCCGCCTGTTCGTGAGTCATCCCTATTGCTCCATTAAATAAAGGCCAAGTATCACCATATGAAGGGTAAAAAAGGTCAAATATTTCTCTTGTGAAATACAACCAACCTTCTTTATCAAAATACTTTGCATGATTCTTTCCTATATCCACTTGCATATCTCTCTGAAAATCCGTGATATGTTTATGATACGGTTCGGCTGCAGGTGCAAAATAGTAGCCATCATCATAACCCATCTCGTGAAAATCAACATGAATATGCGGCATCCATTTTGCGTATTGTGCTACTCTTTGTTGACTCTCTACTTGTGTCTGCCACGCCCAATCTCTATTCAAATCAAATAGATAATGATTGACTCTTCCTCCTGGCCAAGGTTCCATATGTTCTCTATCTGTGTGTCCTGGATGCGTTATTTTCCCACTGATACCTCGTACCCATTGTGTATATCTATTATATCCATCAGGATTGATACTAGGATCGAAAATAACTACAGAATTTTCTAACCACTTACCCGTTGTCTGATTATCAAGATTGGCTAATTGGTAGATTACATTCATTGAACTTTCACTACCTCCTGCCTCATTACCATGCACTCCAAATGAAAGCCAAACCACGGCAAAGTCCTTATCTACAGACTCAGCAGAACCACTCCCTAAACCAATTTTATTCAGATGATGATTTTGGATTGCCCCTATGTTTTTCTGGTTCTCTTTTGTCGTAATCGTCGCCAACAATAAAGGTCTATCCTCATTAGTCTGACCATATTCTATCAATGTCACACGATCAGAATTCGCAGCTACATGCCTAACATAATCTGCTACTAAATAATGTGGTGTAAATTGCTTTCCATATTCTGTCCGAAGAAACTCTGCAGGAGACTTGAGCCCCTGTCCGTTTATTGATATAGAGAAGCAAACAAAAGCTATGAATATGGATAGGATTTTTTTCATGTTGGTCGTATTTGATATTTTAGAAGCGTAAAATAAGAAAGATATATTTAATTAGAGGTTATACCCCTTTCTCTTATCCCTACCCTTCTATGGCAAGATATTACTGACGTGGTTAACTGATTGAATAGTATAACTGAAAATAAATCAAACCAACTAGGCCCGAGTCTCTAGCGGCCACCTTGCACTGAAAGGGAAAGACTGGGAAAGTGTCTCTGCCTGAGTCAATCTTAACTATTTATCATATGCGCAGCCACGTTCGGAAATCTTTGAAATACTTCCTTCTGAAACGCCTCATCAATTGGCAACTTAGAAATCGCCTCGGCCATGCACTCTAACCATGCATGCGCTGCTTCATGATTTATCTTATGTGGCATATGACGCATTCTCATTCTCGGATGTCCGTAAGTCTCGGCATACCTTGGTGGACCGCCTAAAAACTGAGAAAGAAACATAAATTGCTTACTCTTAACAGTCTCGATATCAGTTTGAAACAGATGAGCGATACGCTTATCCGCTAGTACTTCCTCATAAAAATTATCAACTAAGAGCTGGAGGTTTTCATCGCCTAATCGGTCGTAGATAGAAGTCAATTTATTAGGTTTTAGTGAAGGTAAATTATATAAAATCTACGTCGGGAGCATAATTGTAGTTCATCAAAAGTCGTAACGCTTTTTCTATAGGATAATCTTCGTAAATCACTCTATAGAGCATGTTTGTTATTGGCAAGCTTAAATCTTCTTTTTTAGCAAGAAGATGTATAATTCTTAAAGTATTCACTCCTTCTACAACTTCACCAATTGACTTTATAATTTGATCTGATGTTCCTCCTTCTGAAGCTAGTTTTTTACCAAATGTGTAGTTTCTCGAACTTTCACTTGTTGCCGTAGCAATAAGATCACCAATACCCGCAGTACCAAGGAAAGATTTACTATCCGCCCCCATAGATTTCCCGAACTGTATCATTTCTCTTAATCCTCTTGTAATCAATGCCGCTTGCATATTCTTACCCATCTCTAAACCTCCAAGTATTCCTGACCCTATGGCAATTATATTTTTGAATGCTCCTGCCAATTCTGCACCTTTAAGATCGTAACTCCCGAATACTGAAAATTTATTACTGCTTAATATTTTCTGACCGATTCGTATTACTTCTTTGAATTCTGAAGCAATCACAGTAGCCGCTGGCTGACCAGCTAATATCTCTCTGGCTAGATTGGGACCAGACATACATCCGATTCGTATCACTGTTGTTTCATCCATGATCACCTCTGACATACTGTATACGTCCTTCCTAGTGAATGACTCGTTGGCCATACGCTTCTCTGAAATAGTGGTAACATCAAGTCCTTTGGTACAATGGATCATAATATGTTCAGGCCCTACATGCGGAGCTATAGCCTTCATCACTGATCTAAAACTAGATGAAGGAATTGCAGGCATTATCACCTCACAATTTTCTGATATATAGGCTAAATCATTGACAGCTGTTATTTTACCATGCGTATCAATACCCATATAATGTTGTCGTTCATTTATGGCCTCCATGACAGAGTCTCGACGTGTAAACATCAATACATTGACGTTCTCTATCAACAACTTTGCAATAGTAACTCCAAAACTTCCCGATCCTATGACTCCTACGGTTTTATGCATATTATTACAAAATTAGTAATTAAACTTTGAGTAAAGAATTAAATCTGAATAAGAAGTTTTATGTCTATATGAAATGTACTGCTTTATATAAAAATTAAGATGTAGACTGTTGATAGAAGTTTACTTCAAAACATCCAATACATTAATAGCGAAATTCCCATACTGTATAAATATCACGTTCGAAACAAAACTCCTTCAACCTAATTTGAATCGAACTCTCCTCTTTTTTTCTTATAATTCTCAAATCAAAAATTCCACTACCGTCAATAAAAACATGGTTCATATTGAAAAACTGTAATTCACTAAAACCATTTAAATTCATCAGCTCAAGATGTAATTCTTGATAAGACAACCAGCCTTCTTTTTCTTTTAGTTTATTTTTTAATATACTAAAAGTTGACACAACTATTGATTCCCTGTCTGATTTAGAAAGAGCATTTTCAGGCCATGCAGCATCGTGTATGCAATAGAGCAAATAATCTCTAGCATAATCAGAGGATAAAACATGTGATTCAGGTAATAAATATGACTCAATAGCAAATTTGCGCCAATCAACTTTACTGTCCAACAGCAATATCAACTCCGATTTAATATTCTCAACTCTAAAGTCACCCAATTCAATGGTGGTTTTTAGCACATCAAACCCTTCATCTCTGCCGAAGCCAATCTGATGATTAAAGTAATTATATATAATTGCTTTAATAATTGGAAATTGCTCAATCATACTAAATATTAAAACACTTGAAATTCAATT
This sequence comes from uncultured Saprospiraceae bacterium, assembly GCA_938003955.1. Lineage (GTDB taxonomy): Bacteria > Bacteroidota > Bacteroidia > Chitinophagales > Saprospiraceae > CAJXUU01. The sequence continues at coordinate 6,017 of CALKXE010000074.1, forward strand.
TTTCAGATTAGCTATATTCTTACTTTAGCGACGGTACTAATAAGGATCCACATCAATCTTAACCCCAACAGATTTATATCCATCTGAGGTCCTTAGCATTGCTCTTTGGTGTAATACATGTGATTTAGCGACATTGATAGCTTTGGCCTTCTTTTCTATTTTTATTGTTATGTTTTGCCGGTAGTATCCTTTGACTCTTGGTATGCTTGGCTCTGCAGGCCCGATAACTCTGTTGCCAAGTATCTTTTTAAGTTCTAGCGCCATATACCTCGCCGCGTCAGCTACTACCTGAGGCTTCTTATGCTTAAGTTGAATATTAATCATTCTGAAATATGGAGGATATACAAACCGCTTTCTTTCCTCAGATTCTCGACGAAATAGTCGCTGATAATTACTATCAACGATCTCATGAATCACCGGATGATCAGGATTATAAGTTTGAATAATAACCTTCCCCTGTTTTTTTCTCCTTCCTGCACGACCCGCTACCTGTGTAAGTAGTTGGTATCCTCTCTCTCCCGCTCGGAAATCAGAAAACATCAAGGTAGAATCTGCATTAATTACACCCACCACAGCGATATTATCAAAATCTAGACCTTTAGTTATCATCTGTGTACCTACGAGGATGTCGATCTCTCTGCTTCCAAAATCCTCTAGAATCTTTTCATAAGAATTTTTCTTTCGCACAGTATCATAATCCATCCGCTTCACTTTGGCTTCGGGGAAGATCTTCATAATTTCATCTTCAATCTTTTCTGTTCCGAAACCGACTTCTTCTAATCCATCACTGCCACAATCTGGGCAAGCATGCGGATTCTTATTTCGATATCCACAGATATGACATCGTAATTCGTCAAAGTATTTATGATAAGTCAATGTGATATCACAGTTAGCACACTCTCCTTTCCAACCACAAGTATTACACGTAAGTTGCGGAGAGTATCCACGTCTATTTTGAAAAAGTAGGATCTGTTCTTTGTTTACTAGAGCCGTTCTTATCGTTTCTATTAAATGATGGGTAAAGAATCCATTAATAAGGCCCTTTTTCTTAGCAATACCTATGTCTACTATCTCTATCTCGGGCATCGATACACCACCATGTCGCTGCATCATTTCCACAAGTCCATACTTGCCTTCTTCGGCATTGAGGTAGCTTTCCATACTCGGCGTTGCTGAACCTAAGATCAAATTAGCGCCTAATTTTTGTGCAAGATAAACAGCTGCATCACGGGCATTATATCTAGGATTCGGATCAGACTGCTTATAAGATGGATCATGCTCTTCATCAACTATGATAAGCCCTAGATTTGGAAAAGGTAAAAATAGACTTGACCGCGCCCCAAGAATAACCTTCTTACCGATAAGCGCATCTTTCCAGAGTTCTACTCGCTCATGATTATTCATCCTACTGTGGAATATGCCAACATCTTCTCCAAATATGTGTTTCAGTCTTGATACGATCTGAGTAGTCAGTGCGATTTCTGGTAGTAGATATAAAATCTGTTTCCCTTCTTCTATAGTATCTCTTATCAAATCCATGAATACTCTCGTCTTTCCTGAACCTGTTACTCCATGCAGAAGTGCTATTTTATTTTCAGAGAAATAGCCATTTATTTGCGCTAGAGCTTTTACTTGCTCTTCTGACAATGTAGGTAATTCTCCATCGGCTTCTTCATATATTAATCGGCTTACTTCTTTATCGTACAATTCTATGATACCTTTTTTCGCGAGTGCTTTGAGTACACTGATGGCAACGCCACTCATCTCATACACAGAAGATCGTGGCACTTCTGAAGCACCTCTTGATAGACTTACAAAAGCCAACATCGCATTCGTCTGGTGATCAGATTTTTTAATCTTCTCAAATGCTTCGGACAACCGATTTCGATCTTCCTCATAGTAATCTGCCAATGCCATAAAACCTACTTTCTTAGGCTTGTACTTGGCTATGAGTTCTTCTTTTAACTTAACTACTTTTTTATCTAATAAAGATCGAATTAGTGGATAGACCGTCTTCTTTTCTAAGATATCTTTTACTTCATCAATCGTAAGTACATTTCTTATTGTAAGCGCCTCTGCAACGAGATATTCAGAATCAGTCAGGCCTGTCATGTCATCATTAAAATCATCATGGATGAGGAGCTTTGTCTCACTACTTAGGCGCAATCCGCCTGGTAACGCTACATGCATAACTTCTCCGATTGTACAGCCATAATATTTTGCCATCCAAGTCCAGAATTCAAATTGGTAGTAATGAATTATTGGTTCGTCATCTATGACAGACACTACACTTCTTGTTTTGTATGTGAGTGTAAGGTTCTGTTCTACTTTCACAATTAATGCAGAATATAACTTATTCTTTAACGGCACTTCTATCCGCTTACCAAACTCCACTTCGGCGATCAGCTCATCTGGAACGGCATATGTATACGTCTTCGGTATTGCGAGTGGCAATATAGCTGTGACGTAAGTAATATTTTTTTGTTGTTCCATTGATATGTTAATCAGATTGCAAAGAAAGGATAAAGAATTGGAATTTATTATGTTTTCAAGTCAATGAAACTCGCTTATTGAGAATCTTAGAATAAAATAATCAAAACAAGGTTGCTGTATATAACATTGTAAAATAGTTACATTAGAAAAGGTATGGATTATTCGGCACTTATGCACAACTACCCCCTGTCCTCTTACAAAGGAAAATATCGATGCTTGGCTCCACATCAAAAAATAATACTTCAATAACATATACGTGGATGAATAGGTTTTATCACATCTTTTATATAAAAATAACTTTCATATTATAAAAAAAAATATATCTTACATTTATCATTAAAGGTTGTCTTCTACTTAGTGGCGGCTACAATCGAATGACATTTTCACAAAAAAAAGAATAATATGCAAAGAGTAATATTAAGACCAGATAATCCAGACACACGTGATATAAAGATGCTTGCCGAAAAGATGAATAAAGGCGATGTAGTGATTTTCCCTACAGATACAGTATATGCGATGGGTTGCATTATGACTAACAAAGCAAGTATCGACCGAATTATTAAAATATCAGGTAAAAAAGAAAAGCAAGCGAAATTATCGCTCATCTGCAAGGATATAAAGACAGTAGCTGACTTTACACTTCCTTATTCTAATCATATATTCAAGTCAATGAAAAGGTACCTTCCAGGACCATACACCTTTATTCTTAATGCGAATAATTACGTTACTAAATACTTCAAAAACAACAAAAAAGAAATTGGCATCAGGATCCCTGATAATAAAATAGTCCTAGAACTCATGGAATATTTAGATGCTCCTATCATCAGTACTTCTCTTAATAATGATGATGTTTCTGAGTACTTTATAGATCCTGAGAAGATAGAAGATACTTATCAACATCAAATAGACTACCTGATAGATGGTGGACTAGGAGAGGCAGTAGGTTCTACAGTACTAGATTGCACCTCAGGTGACATCGAAGTGATAAGAATGGGTAAAGGCGAAATTGATTAAATTCCAGTTTACTCCTTTGTTTTGATAAAACAACAAACGAAAAAGAGCTTCTACCTTATTATAAGATAGAAGCTCTTTTTCGTTTCATCAACAATAAACTTAAGTTACAGTGATAATATCTTCACTTCAACACGTTGATTCTTCTTCCTTGCAGAGGTAGACTTGGATTTGGTCAAGGGTTCTCTCTTCCCATATCCTTTAAAGGCAACTCGATCTTTGTCAATTCCTCTAGCGACAACGTATTCCGCAACACTTTTTGCTCTTGCCGTCGATAATTTATCACAATAATCATGCGGTGGTATCGTATTCGTATGTCCTCCGATTTCGATTTTTACAGTAGAGTGCTTCACTAAGAAATCATATACTTCATCAAGAATTTCGAAATTCTCAGATCTAAGATTTGTACTATCAGCATCAAAACTCAGTTCATTGATTCTAAGCGCTTGACCTATATTTACCTTTGCGATATCCAGCTCAGGAATGTATTTCTCTTTTTTAATTTCTGCAGCAAGTTGTTCTCTACATCCGTTTTCATCTTCGACTGTTATAGTGTATCTTCCAGGTGCAGCTTTGAGTAATTTAGATCCTTTTGCCCCGTTTGACCACGTATAATTAAGAGCCCCTGAGCCTCCTTTGGCTACTACTTCTGCAGTCCCATCTTTTTTATTAAATCCCGTCACTCTTGACGTTTCACCTAACTCTATAGTTATTGGTTTTGGATTTGAGAGTGTCACTTCAGATACGAATAGTGACCCAAATTTGTCAGTAACTGTCACTGCGTATGATCCAGGACCTAATCTATACGGCTTAGCACCTTTCATGCCTGATTCGCTCCATTTATATTTGTATGGCTTAGTTCCTCCAGATACTGACACTTTTAATGTGCCATCATTACCATCATTACAACTTACCTCTTTAGTGACTAATATCGCTGCAGAAAGCTGATCTTGAGCAATGTCATTGAAGGTTATCATAAACAGTCCAGCACTTTCTGTACCAATCCAAATATTATTGTTTTTATCACATGCTAGACTAATACACTTTTCACTGAGTAATTTTAAATCTTCGCCATATTTCTCTATCTCTTCTGTGTAAGGATTATACCTAATCAGTATTTCGGATGCCATATAAAGTCTACCTTTCGAATCAATGACGAAATCATTAATCGCGCCTCTATAAATGTCTTCTTTCAATCCTACATCATATTTCCTATTAAATGGATCTATTAAAAACATATCACCTTGAGCAACCATCCATTGCCCTTCCTTGTTACTTCTTGAACTAAGCACGTTGTATTTCTTATCTTGTAACTCCCAACTATCTCCATCAATTTTGAGATAGCCTTTTTCAGTTCCTGCCCATACTACATTATCATCATCCGTTGTCACAAAATTAATGACGTTCGATTTCAATTTGCTATTTTGGGAAGTATACGTTTTCCAGTTACCATTGCTAAGAATGTATGCATATAGTCCTTTGTTTGTGGCTAAGTATAGTCTCCCACTCGAATAAGTCATATCTACAATCTTCACTTCAGTATCATCAATTGACACTTTCCTCCCCTCTTCTACTATATATAAGTGGTTATTACCCGCTGCATAGAGTTTGTTGTTTTTCCCTGCAATAGCACATGTTAAATAAGTAGCATTCAAAAGTTGCTCTGGATCATCATTGACATTACTGAACACTAGTAGTAATTCTGAAGTAGCTACAATCACACGATTGTTTCTATCAACTTCAATATCATTGATAGCAAGATCATTCTCTCCAAGACTATAATGTCCAAGTTTCAATTTTTTAATAGCGGCTTCTCCTTCTTTAGTGCTATCTACTTCAGTTTGTGCATCCGCCCCCAGAAAACACAATAAGATAAATAGGCTTGAGATTATAGTTCTCAAAGTTAATTTGTTTAATTCCATAAAATAACGACTCATTTTGCCAGCTTTGTATAAATACTAACCGAAAAATTATTCCCCGAAGTTGCAAGATACCGATTAAAGTATTCATAAAGTCAAAATCACCAACTTAAGATGTTAATTCTAAAGTCAAATGGAGGGTATTATTTGGATTTTCATGAATCATCCAACTTTAAGAAACATTTCCATGATACTAAAATAGATTTTGCTTATCCGATTTAAATCAACTAAAATTTCATTCAACACCAGGGTGATTAGCTTTTAATAACGTCGAATTAATATAAAAACAGTGAATAGCCTACTATACTGGAAACCTATTCATTTCTTCGATTAGCAAGAAATCAATTCAAAATATAGAGCATCTTATTACTTTTTCAAATAGTCAAACTCCTTTTATATTCTTATTTACTATTCATCATTTCCTATGTTCTTCTCTTAAAAAGCACTAAAAACTCTTTCGAAAAAAACTTAGGACATGCTTAGATCCTAATTTTAAGGAAATAAAAATAATAAAAATAATAAATCAACACCCTACCTATACTTCCCTGCAATTCAGACACTTACACCCTTTGACTTTTATACCAAACTAAAATATTCACATATTAAAAATAAAAATAATATGAAAATTCTACTGTTGGTATGCAATTTGCAAATACTGATGTACAGACTGTCAACTAGTTATACATGAAAGGAAAATATAATCCGATCAGAATATTTAGTTCTCAACTGAGAGAAGAATAAATATCATACATCAAACAACCGTGAGTTATGAAAAAGATAAAAACAAATTTAAAGCAAGCTCTATTTGCAAGCTTATTGATGGTTTTAGGGTTCAACACTGTTAGTGCATCGACTACTAATTCTATCAAGTTTATGGATGTAAAAGTAGAAGAGGCATTGGCCAAAGCTAGCGCAGAGGGTAAACTCGTCTTTATGGATTTCTATGCCAGTTGGTGCACGCCTTGTAAATGGATGGAAAAAACAACATTCACAGATAAAAGGATATCATCCGCACTCAATGAAAACTTCATATCTATTAAGGTTAATATAGACAATGTTGAAGGCTTTCAAATGAAGAACAAATATGAAGTCAACTACCTGCCCACCATATTGATATTAAACTCAAAAGGTAAAATGGTAGAACGGATAGAACAAACCATGATTGCAGATGACTTAATAGGTATTCTGGATATACATAACTCACCTGAAAACAAAGTGATCATTAAGCACGATTTCAATAAATCCCCAAAACGGATCAATGGGACAGAGGATGTGGAAGAAGAGGATCCGTGGACAATTAGCCGAGATGACTATAGAAGGTATCAAGAAAAAGAAAAAAAGAGAAATTACAGAGTACAGACTGGGGTTTACACAGACTATACGGATGCTCATGAGCAAGTGCAATACCTCAGAAATACTTTCATAGAGCCGATAATGGTTATGAATGACTTCAAAGGGGACAAGGTATTATTCAAAGTAATGCTAGGACAATTTAAAACCTCCAGCGAAGCGCAGAGCTTTTGTAAAATACTAAAATCTAACTTCAAGATTGATGCTATCGTCAATTAGCGATCTTGAAAACAAGAAATAACAATTTGCTTCATTCTATTTATTTAGGGTGGGGCATTTTTATTATGTACCCTTTTGCAATATATTATAACAAAGATTGTTCTATGTTAAATACAGTAGTTTTAAATTACAAGGTATCATGTATCCAAAATCGCTAAAAACAAGACCTCTAGATGTTAAACCAATATTCTTTATCGTCTAAAACAATAGTCAAATGCTAAAAAAATCAGCGGGATATCTACCGTTCTTTTGTTCTTATTAGTAGGTTGTAAAAAAGAAGTTGCTACTGGAACAAATATTGCACCTGATGACGCAGAATTTTGTCTATTCGTTGAAAATATGGATATAGCTTCTACAGGAACATTGATTAACATATTCCTCTCCAACCTTGAAAACAATAAGCCAGATGAGAACTTAGAAAAACTAAAAGATTGGTTTGAATCCAAATCATGTGTTGAAGAAGCCGAAATCTTATGTAATTCTTGCTTTGATACATTTCCTCCTGTGAGTGAATTGTCAATAAATTTTATTCAGGCTGGAGAATCTGTTAATAAAATAGCTGACATCTCGATGAGTGAAACGCTCATATTTACTTCATATCATTAAATAGCAATTACAAAGAATACTACCCTATCATTTTACATTGTTATATTCTACATCCGACAAAACAGAAATACCTATTAAAGTCTTAAAACAATTTACATACTTAAAACGTATATTAAAGGTATGAAGCTAGATTGTTTAAAATATTGGATTTTGTCTTTTTGTGTAGTTGCAGTATTTGCATGCTGCGAGGAAGAAATGCCACCTCCTGTAGAGCAGGATGTCGATCTTACTGATATTGAGTATGATCCAATCTCTGTTGCTATAAATGTCCCACCCTACCTTCTGCAAGTTGGACAAAACATACCGGTCATACCACAAATGCCGATACCCGATGACAATATGTTAACAGAAGACGGAATAGAGCTTGGAAGGCATTTATTCTACGATAGTATACTTTCAGCAGATAGCACTCAATCTTGTTCTAGTTGCCACTTACCTTCTGGATCATTTACCGACAATCTTGCAGTGAGTTTTGGTATAGATGGCATTCCTGGCACATTTAGTTCCATGAGCCTGTTGAATGTAGGTTTCTATGACAATGGTTTATTTTGGGATGGCAGATCTAACTCTTTAGAAGAGCAGGCATTGTTACCAGTAGAAGATGAAATAGAATTACATAATACCTGGCCAAATGTAATAACGAAACTAAAAAACCACGACACCTACCCTACCATGTTTAGAAAAGCATTTGGTATTGAGAAAGAATCAGAAATAACAAAAGAATTAGCTGCAAAGGCTATTTCACAATTCGAAAGATCAATATATAGTTTTGAATCAAAATTTGACAAATATCTTAGAGGAGAAATATTATTTGAGGATGATGAATTAAATGGCTTTGAAATGTTCCTCGATTTACCAGGTGCTTCGAATGATGCACATTGCTCGCATTGTCATGCAATACCTTTACTGACATCCAATGACTATTTCAACAACGGTCTACAAGAGGCTGCGACTTTAGAGGATTTCGCCAATAAAGGCCGAGGTCTGATAACTGGGCCTGCACAAAATGGGTTTTTCCGAGCACCGACTCTAAGGAATATAGAACTGACAGCACCATATATGCATGATGGAAGCATGGCTACTCTAGAAGAAGTGATGGACCATTACATTTCAGGAGGCAAGCCCTCTCCCAATCGCGATACTTTCATTCCAGCTATTGATCTTGATCCATACGAGAAAGAATCCTTGATTGCATTCATGAAAACATTGACAGATACTCAGGTTATAAATGAAGAAAGGCTTAAAAGCCCTTTCTAGTCAGCAAATCAAACACAACTAAGTTCGGACTGTATATCCCCTCTCCTAAAACTGGATAATAAATTGGAATAAAGTACATTGACATCTTCTGTCTATTATTTCATTTAGCCATTTAATTTAACATTTAACTCTTCTTCTATTCAAAATTCGTACTCATATTATGTGTACAATGATACTGCAAGTCGCTCAAAACAATATGTTGACGCGAATTTTCAAGAAAAAACCAGTATCTCAATAAAAAACTAACAAAAATCATCTTTTTTAACCCTCATTTTCAATCAAAATACAATAAATTATAATCTATTCCTTCTTTAAAACCCACCAGCCCAAAACAACTCTATATTGATAATCAATAAGTTACCCATCCACAGTAAACATATTATAATTATTTATATATAACAAATCAGGTATTGTGTACTTCCATAAGGCCTAATGTGCTCTTATATTTGAATCATGAAAGGAAATAGATTGAGTGTTTCCCTTCATTCTGAAAAGGTTCAGAAAAATTAATTAGCATATGTTCATAGGATTATACAGTTGTTAGGAAGTTGAATTATTAAGATAAGGTTTAACTTCCTAAACAACGATTCTCGAACAGCTACAAATTGCGATTGAGTTTTGTTTATATATATATTATTATTCTGAAATTCGAATCCACAAATCACAAATGAGTGATGGTTTCGACTCAGATATGTTCATGGGATTATAATTTGCTAAAATAGCCGCTGGGGAGCGGCTATTTTTTTTTGCTCTCGTTTCTAGTAAACAACCATCCAGTCATTTTGTGAGATTCTAAATTATATGACATACCTAACCTCGCGAAAATTAAAGACCTTCAGTACCCCTTCCTTATTTTCAATATTTAATCTCCCTGACTTATCCACTCCTACGATCTTACCTTCCCAACTTTCACCAACTTCATTTATAAAAACCGACCAAACATCTCGTCTGTAGAGATTCTCTAAATATTCCGACATAATTCCATTCTTTCTACTTTTTAATTGCAGATAACGCTTTGCCAAAAATCGAAATAACCAAGCGAACATAACATCCAGGTCTTGGGATTCATTTTTTTCTATTGCAATCGATGTCGGGTTAGGTACATCAGCTGAGAATATTGTCTGATTGATATTAATGCCTGTTCCTACGATAGTAGAACTGACCTTTTTACCCATGAGGGAATTTTGAATTAAAATACCTGCGATCTTCTTATCTCCAACATAAATATCATTTGGCCACTTGATTTTCACCTCCTTATCGCCTAAAAAGTGACTTATAAAATCATGAACAGCAAGAGAAATAGCAACATTAAGCTCAAACTGATCTGAGGCTTCCAGAAACTCTGGTCGCAGTATAGTACTGCAAGTTATGTTCTTTTCTGCCTCTGACTCCCAAAATCTGCCAATTTGTCCTCTCCCCTCGTATTGAAAAGATGCGGAAATGACAGTTCCCTCTATTGGTTTACTTTTTGCAATCATATCAGCAGCATACTTATTGGTACTATTGACACGATTAAGTCTTATATGGTTATTACCTATCATAATGATTTATACATAAGGTCTAATGCCATGATTATTGCTAACTTTGACATGTGTTAGACGACGAATGTAGGCATTGTGACCTATATTGAACACTAGTCATCTAATATTTTGATCATTTTGGTATAAAATTACGTTATATATCAAACAACACAATTAATTTGAAAGTACAAGAAAGTGAAGTTGCAGATATGCCAACCGTTGAAGAAATCAATGATCTAATCATAGATGCCATTCAAGATATTAAAGGGCTAAACATTATTAAAATTGATCTTAATAAACTTGAAGATTCCCCTGCCAATTATTTTATAATTTGCGAAGGAGAGTCAACAGTCCAAGTTGGAGCAATAGCTACTAACATCAAGAAAAGACTCAGAAAAGAGATAGCTGTTAAGTGCTACCACTTAGAGGGCATGAAAGAATCAAAGTGGGTACTTCTCGATTATTTCGAGACAGTCGTACATGTATTCTATCCTGAGACACGTCAATTTTATGACATTGAGGACTTATGGAGCGATGGCGAATTTACAGAATATCAAAATCTCTAAACTTAAACAGTTTCCAGTTATTATATGTAGTAGAAACTGGTTAACTTTTAGAGTAAACACAATTATTAAAAGAAGTAGAGATTCGATTATAAATGGAGAATGAAAATAATAAAAAGGAAAACGGCGGACCAAAGAAGCTGAATTTCAATTCGTATTGGATATATGGAATTATCATCTTAGTATTAATTGCGATACAGATGATTACTGCAATGTCTATTCAGACTAAGGACATCAGTCAAAGTCAATTTGAAAAAATTGCTATTGCTGGAGATGTAAAGAAAGTAGTTGTGGTAAACAAATCCATAGCTAACATCTATCTTACAGAAGATGCAGTAGATTCAGGCAGATATCCTGATATCGCAGAAGGCAAGTTCAGTGAGCTTCATCCACATTATAAGTATGAAATCGGCGAAATATCTTACTTCTACGATAGAGTACAATCATTGAAAGACAAGAATAATGTCAATCTTGACATAAGAGCTGATACACAAACAAACTGGTATGCACCATTGATTGGATGGATTCTACCATTTGTACTTTTGATCGGTCTTTGGTTATTCATCATGAAAAGGATGAGTGGCGGCGGAGGCGGACCTGGTGGGCAAATATTCAACATCGGCAAATCTAAAGCAACATTGTTTGACAATACTAATGCGAAAGTGAATGTAACGTTCGCTGATGTAGCCGGATTAGACGAAGCAAAGGAAGAGGTAATGGAAGTAGTAGACTTCTTGAAAAACCCCAAAAAATATACTTCTCTTGGTGGAAAAATCCCAAAGGGAGTTCTTTTAGTAGGCCTTCCAGGAACAGGTAAAACATTGTTAGCTAAAGCTGTTGCAGGAGAAGCGGCTGTGCCATTCTTCTCTATATCTGGATCAGACTTCGTAGAGATGTTTGTTGGTGTAGGTGCTTCTAGAGTAAGAGATTTATTCAAACAAGCAAGAGAAAAAGCTCCATGTATTGTATTCATTGATGAGATAGATGCAATAGGTAGAGCAAGAGGAAAAGGCGCTGTACAAGGTGGTAATGATGAAAGAGAAAACACACTAAACCAACTACTCGTGGAGATGGACGGATTTAGTACGGATAAAGGCGTAATTCTTATGGCCGCGACTAACAGACCTGATATTCTTGACGGAGCATTACTTCGTCCAGGTCGATTTGATCGTCAAATAGGGATCGACAGACCTGACCTACAAGGTAGAGAAGCGATATTCAAAGTTCACTTAAAGAACATAAAAACTGGACCAGACATGGAGGCTGACACATTAGCTGAAATGACTCCTGGGTTCGCTGGTGCGGAAATAGCGAATGTTTGTAATGAGGCCGCTCTAATAGCTGCAAGAAGGAACAAGAAAGCCGTCGACATGGATGACTTTAACTATGCACTTGATAGAGTAATTGGTGGTCTTGAGAAAAAGAATAAATTGATATCTCCAAGTGAGAAAAAGATCATAGCCTATCATGAAGCTGGACACGCTATCTGCGGTTGGTTCTTAGAGCATGCTAGCCCATTGGTCAAGGTTACTATCGTACCAAGAGGCGTCGGCACTTTGGGATATGCGCAGTATCTCCCAAAAGAAGAATACATAACACGTACAGAGGCACTTCTAGATAGAATGTGCATGACTATGGGAGGTAGAGCTGCAGAGAGAATAGTATTTGATAAAATATCAACTGGAGCACAATCTGATCTAGATCAAGTAACTAAAATGGCCTACTCTATGATTGCTGTTTACGGTATGAATGAAAAAGTTGGTAATGTATCATTCCACGGAATGTCACAAGATCAGTTCAACAAACCATACTCTGATGATACGGCGACAATTATTGATCAAGAAGTAAGATTGATGATTGACAATGAATACCTAAGAGCACAAAAGCTACTTTCTGAAAAAAGAGAGGAGTTAAATGCTTTGGCAAATGCATTGTTAGAAAACGAGGTGCTTTTGAAATCTGATGTAGAAAGGTTAATCGGTAAAAGACCTTATGGTGAGCCGTCAAGAATGGAGTTAAAAGCACAAGCAAAAGTCAATGCCGAAGCTGAGAACAATAAAGAATCGTAATTAATAAATAGCCAAATAATGTCTAGATTAGGATTTTTGGTTTTGCTACTGATCACTTATCTAGGATTTGATATATATACATTTTATGGACTGAGCAGTTTAACGACCGCTCAGTCTTTTTTTTGTTCTACCTATTGGATTATTAGTGCCATAGTTCTACTCGGATTCTATAAAGTTTCACAAGATCTTCAGAGATTCAAAAGCGGAGTAAGGCCCCTTTCTACTAATCTATTACTCGGATTTGGGTTTGCTGTTTTTGTAGCTAAAATTCTATTTTCAGGCCTGCTTCTTACGCAAGATTTTGGAAGAGTAATATTGGGTATTATTAATAATTTCTCTTCGTACAGTGCAGACCTAACTGGCACTTCTGGCGTCCCATCAAGAAACAGAATTATCACTTTGGCCTCTGCTGTTATTGCCGCTATTCCATTCTTTAGTATGCTATACGGCATGACCTTTGGCAAATATCGATACACTGTAGACAAAATAAAATTATCGTTTCCCGATTTACCTTCTTCATTTGAAGGATTTAAGATCATTCAAATATCCGACATCCATTCCGGAACATTTGATAGTGTAGAGCAAGTTAGAAAAGGAATAGACCTTATAATGGAACAAGAAGCTGATATGATTCTATTTACCGGTGATCTGGTCAATTCAAATAAAAATGAAATTGATCCATACATTGATACATTTGCTCATCTGAACGCTCCTTATGGTATGTTTTCTGTCATGGGAAATCATGATTACTATGGCATGTATAGAATTCCAAAAGGAGACCACGCATCAAAGTCTGCCTACCTCTCCGACTTTAACAATAAGCATAAACGAATGGGATTTGAAATAATGAATAATACTTCAAAGGCCATATCTATAGATGGAGATACGATTTATTTAGTAGGTGTAGAAAATTGGGGAGCAGGGCCTTTTCCAAAAAAAGGAGACTTATCAAAGGCACTTAAAGATGTGCCAGACAATACATTTAGCATATTGATGAGTCATGACCCTACACATTGGGACCATCACGTTTTGAAACATCCAAATAAGATTCATTTGACTCTTGCCGGTCACACTCATGGTATGCAGTTTGGGATCAACTTCTTAGGTATAAAATGGAGTCCAGTGAAATATAGATATAAAAGATGGATGGGACTTTATGAAGAGTTAGATCAATACTTATACGTAAACCGTGGGTTTGGGTTTCTTGCTTGGCCGGGCCGAGTCGGCATGAGACCAGAAATCACTTTGATAGAATTAGAAAAGGGTTAAAAGGTTTATATCTTATATAATGCCCCACCAATACTATCTCTTGATGCACCTGTGACTTCAGATAAAACGTTTGTTTTTCCATCCAGATAATTCTTAGCGAGTGCAGCCATCAATATTGCTTCTTTGAAATCTATCATTTCTCTATTCGGGACAATCAGCTCACAGTTTTTCTTTTCTAGTGCTCCCCTTAGTTGAGACATGAAAAACGTATTGAGAGAACCTCCTCCTGTACTATACAATTTAGATTTAGAATCTGATTTAATCTGCTCACTTATACAGTTTGCCATCCAGACGCAATAAGTATGCAATGTATCTTCTGGGCTCCCCTCAGGAATCCCATCAATAAAAACCTCCCTTATCCAATTATTATCTAACGATTTTGGAGCCGGATTTTCAAAATATGTATAACTAGAAAAGTAATCTGAAATGTCTTGACAATATTTTCCATTAGATGCTATTTCCCCACCATTATCATAAGGAAAACCCAATATATTACTATAATAATTTAGGACTTGATTACAAGGACAAATATCGTAAGCTGTAATAGAACCAGCAGCTAATGATGTAATATTTGCTATTCCACCAAGATTTAGATAATAGGTATATCCTTCTACATAGTTAACATCAAAAAAAGGAGCCAACGGAGTACCTACCCCACCCAATGCCACATCTTGAGATCTAAAATCGGTAAGTGTTGATATTCCAGTAATTCCTGCAATAATACCTCCATTGCCTATTTGCTCTGTATAGCCGGCACTAGGATCATGTACCAGGGTATGTCCATGAAAACTAATATAATCAACTTTGTTTTGTGATTTGATGAAAGCGGATTTTAATTCTTGGCCTATATAGTGGGCATAGTCATATTTGAAAGCTATATACTCTAAAGCAGATAGAGAATAGTATTTCCTCAAACGATCTTCCCATATTGGAGAATACGGCAGTGCAATAGTATCAATGATAGACCATTCACTATCAACAAACTCTATAATTGCAATATCAAGTCCATCCAGGGAGCTCCCCGACATAACACCTGCGATAATCATATAGTCTTATTTAAGCTTAAGTGTGTATTCAGATACAGCTTGTATTTCTGCTGGCTTCAGAAAAGCTCCTAATCCAACCATCGCTCCTTTACCATTTTTAACAATTGCTTTCCTCTCATCCAAAGACATTTTTGAGAGTGTAAGATCTTTGGAACCATTTGCTCCTAACTTTCCATCCAACCCATGGCAGACAACACAATTTTGCTTAAAGACTTTTCGCCCATCGACACCCGGTGTCTTGGCTTTTTTATCAGCACATGAAAAAGCGATAATAGCAAAAACTGAAAATATTAGTATTTTTTTCATTTATTTATTGTTGTCTTAATTAAAACTAAGTGCAATATATTATATAGTTCTTGATTCTTGAAAGAAATGATACTTATCGACTTTAAAAGTCTATCAAAATGAAACTTCACAAAGACTGAGAATTTACTAAATAGCCGAATATTCAAAATAATTGGTATTAACGAAACTTAAAACGACCTATTCTTGTTGGAACAAATGTTAAGAATGTAAAGTAATTTACATTTTAACATAGTTGGCAGTAAAATTGTATATAAAATATATGTTGGTAATTCGATAAATATTACAATTCCAAAAACCAACAAATAAGTTATTGAGACCTTGGTAAAGTCTTGGTATATATGTTTCCCATATTAATTTGGCAACTAAACAGCCAAAAGAGAAAGAGTCTTCCAGAAGTGGCTGACTCTTTCTTATATTTTACTTGATTTCTATAGTAGAAATCAAAGAACTATATTCAATGTATATATTAAGTAGAGAGTCTACTTAATCACTTCAAGACTATCTGTTAGGAAGTTTTTCCTCGGTTCGTCAATCAGTAATGAAGAGTTACAAATTAGATCCAAATACACTTCATATATCCCCTTCCTTGCATTTAGCAATTTAGATTTATATCTATTTATATTCTTCTGAATGCCCAGCAAAGTCAATGGTGAGACATCTCCAATTGCTAGATAATTATTGTAAGTTTCTTCTAGCCCTTGGTCTTCAATTAATTTCTTGAGATCATTATATTGAATAAAAGCCGATTCCAACTTAATAACATTTGAAGTGTAAGCTGTTTGACTCTTGTCTAGTTCTAGCAATCGATCATATTTCTTGTCCCAGACTTCAAGTGCGGCTTTATTACGTTTCACCTTATTGGTAGACTTAGTCGTTATATTAATACTGCTACTAAAAGTCAATTCTTTCTGGAATGAGATATCATTATCCGCTTGATATCTTACTTGTAAATATTGTAACCATTTATTAGTCTCCGCTTCCTCTAGTGCATACTCCGCTTTTGCTTTATCTTCCTCTACAATAGCCACTCTAGAAGAAATAGTATTCTCACCATTAATCAGGTTAATATTAATAACACTCCTTATGTTCTCTATCGAAATAAAATCATTAAAAACAATATCCCTAGCTTTCTCTTCGTCTCCGAAAACCAACAATCTGGTATTGTATAATGATTGCTCTAATTCAATAGAATCCATAACTAAAGAGATAATATCATCTTGGTTTGACAGCCAGTTGTTAATATTTACTTCATCTGTACTAGACAACATTTTTGCAAGAACTGTTTTTTTATCTTTTACCATCGATAAATTAAGTTTCACTATGTCCAACTCAGATAAATCGAAATAATAGTCTACTAGTAGACGATAGTCGTTTTCTACTTGGTCACTCACATACTCGCCTTGCATCAGACTATATAGTTGCTTATCAGACGCTAAGATTCGATCATATGCCTTGCGCTCATCGCCGCTATTCAAATCGAATCGGATGAGGTACTCTTGTTGATCAAAGACAAACTCATCCGTTTCTGTCCGGAATTCAAAACTCTCAACAATAGGAATTCGACCTGCCTTATTCATCAAAAAATCAAGATTAGAGGAATATGGCAATTGTTTCTGACCTAAACCATGACGGGCCAAAATTTCCGTAGAAGTGCTAGATATTTGAGCACTGGCAACAAAAGAACTGCTAATGAAAAAACAAATCAATAACAAGCGGAAATTGTAATATTGGAATTTTAATTCTACCACTAATCTGTTTTTGCCTTAGGCTTAGCAAAATCTCTAGTCTCTCCACCCATAGAGGAAAACAGGCCTCCAAATGATCTCTTTTTCGAAGACGCATTTGATATATTTAAAAGCACTTTTTCTTTCTGTAAAAAACGGTTATCAGCTGGGATCTCAATTACAACTTCTCTTCCATATGTTTTGAAATCTGCCATCTTTCTTAATCTCTCAGGAATCTCTACAATTCTAGAACCTAGACCTATTACTTGACCTACTACTTTTATATCTGGGTGCAGTGTGGATGCAACTTCTAGCTCATCGCCAACAGCTACTTCTAGGATCATACTCTCATGTACAAACCCTTTCACTTGTGTTGGATTATGTTTGTACAGATCTAGCAAAGAAGAATAAGACGAAATATTCTCGCCTTCCTTACACGATATCGTTCCCACTAATCCATCAAAAGGTGCATAGATAGATAGGTGCTCTTCTCTCATTTTGAAATGTTCCAACTCAGCATCTATACTTTTAGACTTAAGCTGTCCAGGTTTCCTAATCCTAGTTAAGTATTGTTTTTGTTCATTGACTTCTCTTTCTAATGTTTGCTCCATATTGAGCAGACTTTCTTTGAGATAAGCTAACTTGACATTTTCAGGAGATCGGTAATTTTCATGATTCTTCTGTATCGTTTTGAGCCCCTCATAGAGTGACTTATTGAGCGCAATCTCTTTTTCTAGTTCAAGAATATCACTTTTCAGCTCTGCAATATTGGCATTTCGTGATGTTTGTATTTGACTTATTTTGTTTCTGATTTCTATGATTTTTGATTGACTGTTTACAACCACTGTAGATTTTTCAATTTCTAACTCTTCAATTCTTAGATCAATTTCTTCATCGAACACCTCAAGTAGTATATCACCCTTTTTTATTTCCTGTCCGTTTTTTACATGAATTTTTGAGACAAGCACACTTCTGTTATGACTAATCTCAGTTTGCTTATTCTCTGCAAATCCATAGAAAAATGCAGACTCCGACTGCAACGTCAGTGCCATATAGCCCAATAGACAAAGCATCAAAAACCCAACTATATATATGAAGTTATATCTTTTCATTCTAATCTATATCGCGACTTTTTGTTTATTTTCAATAATTAGACTACCTACCACTATTCCATATAGATCATCGAGCTCATCTACTAAGCTTTGTGCTGCATATGAATCTTTCAATTTTATTCTATAGTCATAGATAATAAGATGGGCTTTTTTTCCAGCTCCTGTTCCATATTCTTTTTTCATCACAGCAAAACTAGAACAATGTTTTTTCAATACATCTTCTAGTGCTTTTCTATTTCCATCTACTTTATAGAATTTGATCTTAAGGTCTCCGAACAATTTTTCTTTTTCACTAAAAGATGAAAACCTAAGTAAAAAGGCAGTTAAACAAAAACCCAATGTTCCTAATATCGCAATAGTAAACCCCATAACTCCACATGAAATCCCGACAGCTATAGAACCAAACATGAATACAATGTTCCGAGGATCCTGTATAGTAGTTCTAAATCTGATGATTGATAACGCCCCAATCATACCCAAACCTCTAGCCAGCGAGTCGCCAATCGCTTGAATAACCATGGCAGCTACTACAGTTACTAAGATCAATGCTTGTAGAAAATTATCCGGACGATCAACATCTCTACTTGTTTTTTCATACGTAAATGCAATCAGTATACCCAGTAAAACTGAACATAACACAGTGAATATAATCGCTGTTACTCCAGGATATTCTGAACTATATTGTAGAGATGAAAGGTCAAGCATTTATAAATTATTTCGTCTATTTTAATACGAACTTCTTCATAGAAAGGTTAGTCGTATCACTAAAACAATGATAAATATAATGTAATAACTGATCCTAAAACCTAAAAAACGCTTAATAAGCGCTTTTGTGTCACCTTTTGTCTTGACATACAAGAAAAACAAAAAAAGTCGACTCCGATACCAACCATATTTCCGTGAAGAATCTGGATAGTACCCAAGCCGACTCGATTCGTCGTGAAAGCTATTATCTACCGATATGCTATAGCTTTATAAATCTTATTGCTTGCTGCTTTTGACCATCTAAAGTCAAAAAGTAAATCCCAGATTGAAGTTGCGCTACATCTAAGTCCAGCTTACTGTTACTTGCATCAAATAGTCTTGATATTACCTGACTACCATCTAAACTGTAAACTGACACCTTTGAGATATCTAAATCTTGAGTAAACCCACTAACTACAAGTCTGTCTGATACCGGATTATTGTGAATTAGCAAATTGTTATATTCTACATCTTTATTCGAAACTAAAAAACTACGTTCCTGAATCTCAAAGCTAAAATCTGCAGATACATCGTTTAAACCCAATGAATCTTCTACAACAATCTCACTCCAAGGATCATTACCCGTAGTGAAAATATCAAGAGTACTTCCATCTATACTTGGTATAATTGTAAGTGTAAACCATGTCTCGTTTGATGTTACATTTATCGCCTGCACATCAGCTGGAATCCACAATGAATTGATCGTTTTATTATCATTGAAAATATTATGAGGAATATCATCAAATTGACTTCCTTCTGCAATATCCAAAATTTGAGCATCTTCAAAATCCAATCTTAATTGAAATGAAAGTAACCCATCAAGTTGATCAGACCATATATCTAATGTTATCTCCTCTCCCGCTGTAAATGTTTTTTCTTCAATGTACATAGGTATTTGACTAAACATACTAGTCGAAAGTAGCATCAGTGCAAATTGTATTAGTATTCTCATATCTTATTGTTTTACTGAATTTTATGTAATATTCTTATTAGTATAATGCAAACATAAGGCAGAACGCTTCATCCACATACAACATTATTTTCAATTTGTTACCCCAATAAAAACCAACATAAAACATAATTTTCTGAATGCCAATAATTTAAACAATAAAAAAGCACAATAAAATTAATCATTGTGCTCTTTATTTTATTATTTATTTCTACGAACTACAGCGTTCCTCTTAGTTCTTGTTCTCTTTCTATAGCTTCGAACAATGCCTTGAAATTCCCTTTACCAAAAGAAGTAGCCCCTTTTCTTTGTATTATCTCAAAGAACATCGTTGGTCTGGGATTTACCGTTTTTGTAAATATTTGCAACAAATATCCTTCATCATCTCTATCTACTAATATACCAAGCTCCCTTAATGGTTTGAGATCTTCATCTATCTCCCCTACTCTATCCAATAATGTATCATAATAAGTAGATGGTATATTCAAAAACTCGACGCCTCTGTCTCTTAGGGCCGTGACCGTTTCGATAATGTTATCTGTATTTAATGCAACGTGCTGAACTCCTGCACCTTCATAGAACTCTAAGTATTCGTCGACTTGTGATTTCTTCAACCCTTCAGCTGGTTCATTGATAGGGAATTTGATTCTTCCATTCCCATTACTCATTACTTTACTCATGAGTGCTGTGAACTCTGTAGATATGTCTTTATCATCAAATGAAAGAATTTGCTTAAATCCCATCACATCTTCGTAGAACTTGACCCATTTATTCATGTCACCTAATTCTACATTTCCAACCATGTGATCGACAAACTTTAGCCCTGTAGATTCAGCTTCATATCTTGGCGCCCACTTTTCATAACCAGGCAAGAATACACCATTGTAATCTTTACGTTCTACAAATACGTGCACTACTTCACCATAAGTATAAATACCAGACCTCACAACTCTACCATCTTTATCTTCTTCAGTTGTTGGCTCCATATATGATCTTGCACCTCTACTGATCGCATCATTATATGCCTTTGTCGCATCTTCTACCCAAAGAGCATTAACTTTCACTCCATCACCATGTGCATCGATATGTCTTCCTATATCAGAACCACTGTTCAATGGTGTTGTGAATACTAATCTGATTTTATCTTGTATAATTGCATATGACTCTCTATCCTTCACTCCTGTCTCTAGTCCTGCGTAAGCCAAACTCTGAAATCCAAATGCCGTCTTGTAATAATACGCCGCTTGCTTAGAGTTACTTACATATAACTCGATGTAGTCTGTTCCATTGATCGGCATTATATCAGTGTCTTGAGCTTGCACTTTAGGTTCTTGTGTTAGATGATTCATTAGTACTTGTTATTTAAGTTAATAAATTGGGTTTAAGAGTTTTGTTATTCGCAACGCTTTCATTGCCTTGACAACTATTGTCAATGCAAATATAATTTATTTTAGATAAAACAACAAATGAATCAAGTCCTACAGATAAAAATTTAGAATATGAAATGATCATAATGATTATTAATCATTATATATGTATAAATACTAACTACATAAAAACAAACTAATTGCTCATAAATATTTATTTATGAGACACTTAAACTACTTGGCATCCTCGCTACAAAACAGTATAATCAAGTTAAAACAAGGACACGAAACCACCATTTGTATTTGGAAAAATCGGAATAAAAGAGAAGTTTACTAACCGAGAAGAAGAAGAAGAAGAAGAAGAAGACACTTCGTTTCTAATACAGAATTCTAAAGCGCTCAATGCCGTTATACTTATAGCACCAAGGTGACGGAGGAAGTCTTCACTAGTTAGACATGCCACCAAAAAAATTACAAAAAAACCAAGAAATTTCGAGCCGTTACTCTTGACCTTTTTAACATCATATCTGAAAGTGAACTCTATCGTCGACTAGTAATTAAACATTTAGCTACTAAGTAGATAGTAACTACTTAGTAGCTAAATTTTATAATATTGATTATCAATTATTTAGAATCATTATATGGATATAAAACAGCATCTACATCACAAAAAATGATGACCTAACAACCCAGTTACAATCTTTATTCATACCCATCAAAGTTCTCAAAAATCTTATCTAAAATTCTTGTAAACTCGTCGTAATCTGCATCTGAAAGGCCTTCCCAAGATAGGTTTCTCAATCTATCTATTTCAGCTTGACATTGACCAATCAACTCAGCTCCTACAGGAGTAATACTTATAGACGTTTTTCTTCTATCTCCTTCTTCACCTGTTCTATCTACTAATCCTTTCTTGACTAGATTATCAATAATTCTAGATATAGTTGGTGCATTTTTAAAACTTAGTTGCCCAATGGACTTTTGTGACATTGTCCCATTCTTATTGACAGTATCTATAACAATCCATTGCTCTGGAGTAATATCCACTCCTAAGTTTTTGAATGCCTTCGTAAAGCTCAACTTAGCAATCCGAGTTGTTCGCTCCAATAAAAACCCAATTCGTTTATTCTTATGACCTCCCATAATTACAGTTTTGCTGGTAATACTTTAGCACTCACTTCACCAAATCCTACTCTCCTGCCATCCTTCGAACAGAAACCTCTCATAGTCACTGTATCATTATCTTGAATGAATTTT
This sequence comes from uncultured Saprospiraceae bacterium, assembly GCA_938003955.1. Classification (GTDB taxonomy): domain Bacteria; phylum Bacteroidota; class Bacteroidia; order Chitinophagales; family Saprospiraceae; genus CAJXUU01. Next base: position 28,798 of record CALKXE010000074.1, read on the forward strand.
CGTTCTTCACCGCCATTCAATGTCAAGGTCTTTTTTCCAGCTTGAGTAATTTCTAGCAATGAACCATAAGACTGTTCATCTTTTCCACTGATAGTACCCGACGCCATAAGATCTCCAACATTCACATTACAGCCATTTACTGTATGATGAGCAAGTTGTTGCAGTTGATTCCAATACATAAATTTATAATTGGATTCAGAGATCACTGTTTCTTCACCGCCTTCTGGAGCTATCGTTACTTCAAGATTTACATCATAATTCTGATCTCCGTCATAAGTAAGATATGGAAGCACTTTAGGATCTTGTACAGGACCACTCACTCTGAAATAATCTAATGCCTCCATCGTAACAACCCATGGAGCCAATGAACTCGCAAAACTCTTACCTAAGAAAGGTCCGAGTGGCACGTACTCCCATTTCTGGATATCTCTAGCACTCCAATCATTAAATAGAGCCATTCCAAAAATATATTCTTCTGCTTTATCAGTAGTAATTCTATTCCCTAGTTCACTTTTCTTACCGATGACAAATGCCATCTCTAATTCGAAATCAAGTAATCTACAAGGCCCAAAAACAGGGTCCCCTTCTGGCGGCTTAGTCTGTCCTACTGGTCTATGAATAGGCTCGCCGCTTACTATAATAGATGATGCTCGCCCATGATAACCGACAGGTAAATGCCTCCAATTTGGCAAAAGAGCATTCTCAGGATCACGAAATAGCATTCCTAAATTGGTCGCATGTTCTATACTACTGTAGAAATCAGTATAATCTCTTACCTCAACAGGCAAATGCATAATCACTCTTGATTGCTCATAGAATGTATTGGGATTGTCCCTTAACACGCTAGACTCTTTGCATAGTTCTGACTGTATGCGAGCTCTGACTTCATTGGTAATAGTCTTACCAAGTGCCATAAAGTCGTTGATATACTGATTATCAAAAACTTCCGCAGGAACATCAATCCCATCAAAAATTCCTAGCTCATATGCAGCTCTCAAATCAAGTACTTTGTCTCCGATTGCTATTCCCATTCTCACTCCTCCTCCATTAACTGAGAAGATTCCGAATGGAATATTATGAATACTGAAATCAGAATTCTCATTTATATTAATCCAACTTTTCATTTATTTTTTGATTTTTTTGTAAAAAAATAGACTAGTCGACTAATCGACTATTCGAGGTTTGACGCCTTGTGTTTAAAGCATGGCAAACTGCCCCTTCTCAGTTTTTTGCTTCTTTACTTATTTATATAAAGCTGAGTTTGTTTTCCTGTTTTCCTGTTTTCCT
>CALKXE010000075.1 GCA_938003955.1 uncultured Saprospiraceae bacterium
AAAAACGATAACACTATAGATAAGTTTCTTTACTCCGACTGGACTAATGAAATGTTGAATACAGAGTACAGTTTATTCAATGACAATGCTGCTTATTTCCTTACGGTGAATACAGAAACTAACAATCCTAGATATTCCGAGGCATCGAACAATCTATCTGGCAATCTACCTCAGGTAGAAAAAGCATATATGCATAGAGAACTACAAGTGTACTCTGACTCTCACTACAAGCCAGTAATACAGGAGGTTAAGTATTCAAATTTTGTAGAAACAGAAGGTTTCGGTACTAGACCAGAGAGTGTAAGTACCTTTAATTTTGAAACTCCAAATGCTGTATCTGGGGAAGGCAACTCCATAGTAGAGATACGTACTGGTAGTAATAATCCCGTGAGCACTGTCCATAATATAACACTTAAACTCAATGGACAATCCGTAAAAACGGATAGCTACATTAACAACCGTGTAAAAGAATACAATGAAGAAGTAAGTACTGATGCTCTCAACGATAACTCGACTATCGTGATAGCAGGAGCTACTGGCTCTAACACTAAACTGACTGTAGCTCACGCCGCAATAACTTACCCTAGATCATTTGACTTTGACAATAGTGACTATTGGGAATTTAACTTAACATCAAACGTATTTGACAGATATATAGAGATAGAGAACTTTGATGGAGGATCAGCACCCGTATTATTTAATACTACATCCAAAAGGTATATTCTGGGAGTTGTAGACAATGGTGTAACGAAATTCAAAATCACTCCAAGTGCTACTACTGATCATTATGTTTTATTTAATGATACATCTGCACCTAAATCTGTTAAGGCAATAAGCTCAAGAACTTACATTGACTTCTCTCAAGTAGATCCATCATACCTTATTCTTACCAGTAAGAAATTAAACAATGACGACGGAGGTACTAATATAATTACAGAATATGCTGACTATCGAGCAAGTACCCTTGGTGGTGGATATAATACCTACGTTGTAAATATAGAAGACGTGTATGATCAGTTTGCCTATGGTATAGACAGACATAACATTGCAAGTAGAAACCTTGCTCACTATGCTGAAATCATCTGGCCTAATCTTGAATATTGGTTTAATATTGGAAAAGGACTAGAGTATAACTTAATAAGAAGTGAATCTCAAATGGAGTCTAATGGAGACCTCAACTTTGTATCTACATTTGGTGCTCCAGGATCCGATGCCCTGATGTTGTCAAGTTTAGGAGAAGCTAATCCAATGTTCTTTGTTGGTAGGATTGCTGTTAGTAATAAATCTGACCTTCAAGAATATTTTAATAAAGTAAAAGAACAAAACGACCTAAGTGTATTAGAACAAACATTAGAAGGTAAACTTTGGACTAAGGAGATTATTCATCTAAGTGGCGGAGATCCTAATATTCAGCAATCAATATTTAATAGCTTAGAGTCTATGCGACTATCTATTGAGAATAATAAATTTGGCGCTAAAGTACATACAATTCGAAAAAACTCATCTGAAAGCTTACAAACTGCTGAATCAGACGAAATATTAAATTTAATCGAAAATGGTGTTTCTATCATTACATTTTTCGGACACTCAGCAGTAGGTACATTTGATTTAAACCTTGAAGAACCGAGTAAATATAACAACAAAGGTAAATACCCAATGATCATTTCTTTGGGATGTTTATCGGGTAATGTACATACCGTTTCAAAAGGACTTAGTGAAGATTTTGTATTAGAGCCAGAAAGAGGGTCAATTGCTTTCTTAGCAGCATCAGGGACAGCATATGTCAATACACAGGCTAGAAGTGGTAAACTATTTTATGATCTATTAGGTGGAGACAACTATGGTGGTACAATAGGTCAAATAATAAAAGAACTTTATGAAGATACTGCAAGTAATACCTCTGTGGCCACTAGAACATTGATGCAACAGCTGACATTGCATGGAGACCCTGCATTGAAGATAAATCCTCACCCAGGTGTTGACTACACTATTGACAAGAGTTCTGTTGCAACAACTCCTGCTGTAGTAAGTACAAATATTCCAAGTTTTGAAATTAAGTTTAATGTAGTAAATATTGGTTTAGCACAAAATGATTCTTTGAGTTTAATAGTTAAGCATTTTGGCCCATCAGGAGAATTATTTCAAGAAAAAAACATGAACATCCTAGCTCCATCATTTAGCCAAGAAGTAATATTTACAATGAATACTCCGACGCTATCCGAAATAGGAAAAAACAGTGTTGAAATTATAGTTGACTCAGAAGATGCAATAATAGAGCTTCCTGACCCAATGGCAGAAAGCAATAATCGTTTAACAGAACTTACAGATGGAACTGGGTATTGTTTCTACGTATTGGACAATGGAATTATACCTGTGTACCCGTCTAATTACGCAATTGTTAATAATGAGTGCCCATTTGAATTAAAAGCGTCAACTAATAATGCATTTTTAGAAGAACAGAACTACATATTTGAAATAGATACCACAATATTATTTAATAGTGCCCTACTCGAAAAAGGACAGGTATTAGCTAACGGAGGAATTGTTACTTACGTGCCTAATATTACCAAAACAGAAAATCAAGTATACTATTGGAGAGTTTCTCCTCAACCTACCAATGAGGTTGGGTATTTATGGAGTAATAGTTCATTTATATACGAAAGCATCAGTCCTCTAGGTTGGAACCAAAGTCATTACTACCAATATCTATCAAATGATCTAACAGACGGTATAATTGTAAGACCCGATAGAGAGTTTGCATTTGATACTACAGGTTTCTTTATAAATCTAAAAAATGGAATTTGGGATTCAGGAGTAAATGTTGGATACCAATTTAACAATGAGACATATGCAGCCTCTGTTAGACCATGGGATATAACTCCAGAAGGTATAGCTGTTGTTGTAGGTAAGGAACTTGACGGATCTGCATGGATAAACGAAGGAGGGGATTATGGCTCAATAGCAAGTAATTCAAATAGTTCGCGAAGAGTTTTTTGCTTTGACACAAAAAAACAAGAGGATCGTCTAAATTTAATAAATTTTTTAGAAAATGAAATACCCGACGGCCATACCGTGTATTTATGGAGTATTTTAACAAGTGAAAATTCTGATATTGGTGCTGAAATGTGGAATGACGACCTTGCCGTTGATGGTAAGAGTTTGTATACTGTACTTGAAGCCCAAGGAGCTACTAAAGTGTCACAGCTTTCTACTTTAGGAACTGTACCATATACAACTATATATCTAAAAGGTAGAAAATTATTAAGTGAAATAATTGCTACGGATGTTAATGAACTTATTCAAGATAACACATTTATACCTTTAAGAAAGACAGAAGGTGGTTTCACTACTACACTTATAGGACCAGCACAAGAATGGAAGAGTATAGAAATGGATATTTCAAACTTTGAAGCTAATGACTCCGTGTTTATCGAAGTCTACGCAATAGACAGCAACAATCAATCAACACTGATAAAAACAACTGAACTTCAACCAGTTATAGATCTTAATGAATTAAACGAGATAAGCTCTAAAAGAATACAATTAAAAATAAGAGCTAAGGATGAACTCCTAAGAACTATGCCGGCGATAAACCACCTAAAGGTTTACTATACGCCACTTGCTGATATAGCTTTAAACATGACTCCAGAACAGTTAACTTTCAACTCAGATTCATTACTTCAAGGAGAAGAGTTAAAGTTGTCTTTTGGTCTTGAAAATTATACTTCTACAAACTTTAAAAAATCACAATTAAATGTTTTCATATCGGACGAAAACAATGTCACTCAAGACTTTATAATAGAAGTTCCAGAATTTGATCCAAAAGAAACAAAGCAGTTAAGCTGGAACTATGACACAAAAGAATTGTCAGGTAAGTACTTTCTAGGCATTAGACATAATCAAAATGAAAGCCCTCAGGAGGCTTTTTATTTTAATAATTTTGCAATTACTCAATTTATAGTTAACAAAGATAAAACGAACCCTATTCTCGACATTACTTTTGATGGTGTTCATATCATGGATGGAAGTTTGATCGCTTCAAGTCCAGTTATAAAATTAAACCTTAAAGATGAAAACAGTTTTCTTAAACTTCAAAACCCTGAAGTATTCAGTTTAACATTAAAGGACCCTAATGGAAATACTAATATAATTGAAACAACTGATCCTAGATTGACATTTGAATTTAGTGACGATGAACAAAACGAAGCTAGTTTAATCTTCACACCTACTCTTACAACAGATGGATTGTATACATTAACTGCTCAGGCAAAAGATGTAAGTGGTAATTTTTCTGGTGATAGCGATTATGAAATAACTTTTGAAGTAATCAATAAGAAATCTATTTCTAATATGCTCAACTACCCTAACCCATTTAGTACTCAAACTCAATTTGTGTTTACTATTACAGGAGATAAGGTACCTGAGTCAGCAATAATTAATATCTATACCCTATCTGGTAAAGTAGTAAAGCAAATTCAATCGGATGAGTTAGGACCAATACATGTAGGTCACAATAGAACTGACTACAAGTGGGATGGTACTGATGACTATGGCAATAAACTTGCAAATGGTATCTATTTATTTAAAGTCATCTACAGTGATGACGATCTATCACAATTTGAAAGCTACTTTACTGAAGCTGATAAGTTTTTCACAAAAGGCTTTGGTAAAATGGTAATCATAAGATGATAAATATTCCTTTTAACAGACCTTACAGCGGAATTAGTGAAATTAAATATATCCAAGAGGTTATTAATTCTAATTCACTTTCGAGCCCAGGTGTTTTTACTAAAAAGTGCGAAAAATTACTATCCTCAATAACTGATAGTCCTAATGTACTTTTAACATCTTCTTGTACCCATGCACTAGAAATGTCTGCTCTATTGTGTAACATTGAAGAAGGAGATGAAGTTATTATGTCATCTTATAATTTTGTTTCCTGTGGAAACGCTTTTGTTCTAAGAGGTGCAAAAATCATTTTTGTAGATATAGAGCCTACAACTATGAATATCAATGCAAACCTTATAGAGTCGGCAATAACAAAAAACACGAAAGTAATAGTAGCAATGCATTATGCTGGATATGCTTGTGATATGGATAAAATAATGTCACTTTCTGATAAGTATGATTTATTTGTTGTGGAAGATGCTGCACATTGTCTATTATCTTATTATAAAGAAAAACCACTCGGTAGTATCGGACATCTAGGAACAATAAGTTTCCATAGTAGTAAGAATATTCATTGTGGAGAGGGAGGGGCATTGCTCATCAATGATCAAGAATTGGTTGCTAGAGCAGAAATCATAAGAGAAAAAGGAACTAATAGATCGGCATTTTTAAATGGATTCGTTGATAAATACTCTTGGGTAGGTATTGGATCTAGTTACATCATGAGTGAATTATCAGCTGCATTCTTGTATGGACAATTACTTAATGCCGAAGAGATCACCCAAAACAGAATATCAATATGGAATAGGTACTATGATACATTAAGTAATTCTAACAAAATAGTTGGTGGCTCTAGAGCTTCTAATGGTCATATATTTGCATTGAAATGTTCTAATAAATCAGAACGTAACTCCTTTATATCTTTCATGTCAGCAAAAGGTATTTCTACAACATTCCATTATATACCTCTACACTCTACTGAATTCGGTAAGTCCGTAAGTTCTTTTTCTGGTGAAGACCTATACACAACTTCTGGTAGTGAATGTGTGGTGCGACTACCAATTTTTTACAATTTCGACTCTGTTGACTTTGTAAGCTCTCAAGTTAATATGTTCTTTAAAAACTAATGAAAGTATCTAACCTCACGAATCAAGAGTGGCAAAATCAGATCGATCAATATCAGAAGATTACATTTTTTCATACCCCTACATGGTATGAGATATGGTCTAAGGTAAATGAGTTTAACTACAAAGCTATTCTCTTTGAATTCTCCAACAGTCAATCAGCCATATTACCCATTTCGTGGCTTAGGGGTCGTAGTTACTTTAAGAAATTTTATCATTCATCACCAATAGGAACTTATGGTGGTTTGGTTTCATTATCAAAATTAGATGATAAAAACATTGAAAGCATTTACAAATACCTTTTAAAATACAAACGATTAACACTTTGCTCTAATCCGCTCCAAGACTACCTCAAAAACCACTTAAAAAAAACCGATAGCACTTATTTACTTACTCTTGAAGAACCGTTAGATGAGATTATAACCAGATGGTCATCCAATCACAAAAGGTGTCTTAAAAAGGGATTACAAAACAACCTTACAGTCAGAATAGGTAAGACTATTGATGAGTGGAGAAACTACTATGAATTGTACCAACTAAGCCAAAACCGCTGGAAAAATCCTACAAATAATTTTAAATTCAATTTATTTGAACAATTTCAAAAAATACATTCTAAAAACTGTCGACTATGGTTATGCTATAAGGGTGACACATTGATAGCTGGAACTATATGTTTCTATCAAAACTTCCATGCTGTATATTGGCATGGAAGTTCTGATTCTAATTTTTTTGATCTTAAACCAAATCATGTTATACATTATGAAATAATCAAGCATGCAAAAAAAGCTAATTTTATATGGTATGACCTAAATCCTAGTGGAGGGCATGAATCCGTTGAAAAATTTAAAAAGGGCTTTGGAGGCAAACAAACATTTTTTACTAGATTGAATATAAACCAGTAATCTATTTAAACCATTATAACCAAAGAAGCCTAATATGATTAAGCAACTTTATTATGAACTTTGCGACTTTTTGCAAAAGGCTACCATTTTAAGAAAGCTGTCCATCAACTTTCCCACTTGTAGTGTATCAAGGAACATAGTGGTTATAGGCCCATTGGAAAACCTTAAACTTGGCCAACAGGTTGCTATACAAAACAATGTTCTATTTCACTTAGGAGGGTTTGAATGGTGCAACAACTCTGGGTCGCTATCTATTGGAGACAATGCGGTCATATCACCTAATTGTTTATTTTATGCTTGTGGTGAAGAAGGCATTACGATAGGCAATGATTTTGACTGTGGTCCCGGCTCTAAGATCTTTTCTTCTACTGTCAACTATAAAATAAAAACTCAACATATATTCAAGGAAGTAGTTATTGGCAACAATGTATTATTTTATTCAAATGTGGTTATATGCCCAGGTGTTCGTATTGGTAATAACTCAGTAGTTCTTGCTGGTTCAGTAGTTACCAAAAACATTCCTGACAATCATGTTTATGGTGGTATTCCGGCTTCTTTTGTAAAATCAATATAGAACTAAAAACATCATCTTGATCATTAATGGCAAAAGTGTATTTACTGCAATAAATTGGAATGTAAAATCTGAGATTTTTGTTCAGCTGGTTAATTTTATTACTGGTTTGGCGCTGATGAGATTTCTAAGTCCTGATGTTTTTGGAGATTTTACACTTTTAGCTATAATTTTTCTATTTATTAAAATAATCCGAGATCTAGGAATATCAGATTTTATCATTCAAAAGCAAGATTTGACATCATCTTACTTTTCTACTAGTTTTTGGCTAAACTTTGCCGCCACACTATTATTGTGTCTAAGCCTTATAGCTGTCAAGAAACTACTACCCATAAATTTTAATAATTACACGTCCAATTTATTCGGGCTCTTCACTCTTGAATTATTCCTTAGTTCTTTCAACATTGTACCCTTATCACTATTAAAGAAAGATCAAAACTTTAAAAGTATATTCAAACTTAACTTTGTTGCTAGTATTGTTTCGTCTTCTTTAAGTATCGCTTTGTGCTTTGGGGTATATGCGAATTATGCAATCATTATTAAATTAATCATTTGGACTTTGATAATAAGTCTAGGTGTATTCTATTATAGCAGACTTAAGGTGAAATTTTCCTTTAAATCAGAATGTATTAAAGAAATATTTAATTTTGGTTTACCATTAACAGGAAGTCAACTCTTATCATTCATCGGTCGTAACATTGATGACTATTTTATAGGACTTGTCCTTGGCAACAATAAATTAGGTATCTATAACAGGTCATATAACTTGATGATGCTCCCTATGAACGGTATCACTAATGTAATGTCTACAGTGTTGTTTTCAACTTGGTCTACAATAAAAGATAACTTAGAGCAAATAAGTGCTATGTACATCTCTACAACTAAGTACATTGCCTTTATCGCATTTCCAATAATGACATTTATGTCAGCTTACTCCTCTAGTATTGTGCTTGTATTATTTGGTGAAAAATGGATCGAGATGTCCAATATACTTGCGGTTCTCAGTATCGTTGGGATGTTTCAAAGTGTCGGCTCTCTTCTAGGAACATTATTCGTGACATTTGATAAAAACTATGTTTTTTTTAAGTGGAATCTTATTTCAAATTTTTTAACATCTACAATAATAATTATTTCTATCTATTATTATCGTGACCTAGAGATAATAGCTATTATATATGCTTCAATAAGTTTTATCTACTTAATACCCACCTTTGGATTTGTAAGTAAACTATTAAAAACTAGAGTCGCTGATCTTATACAACCACTTATCAGGCCATTATTTACTTCTGCGCTTTCGATAATAGTATGTCTGATAATATCAACCTTGTATTCTAACTTTAGTCTAATAACAAGTTGTTTATTATCGGCGTCCCTTTTCTTTACACTTTATATTTGTCTCAATTTAAAACCCTTTGTTACCTTGTTTTCAATTCTCAAAAAAATCACAAAAAGTGCCTAGGTTAAGAGTTTTACACATATTCGACGAGTATTTACCTAACACCGAAAACTGGGCTTACAACCTTATTAACAACTTACCTGAAGTTGATAATTATATAGGAGCTAACCGCTACCTAGACAATTCTTTCTTTAATCCACAATTCCATTTTTTAAAAATTAACCCTTTCAAACAGAAAATTAAATTGTTTTTAAATTGGGTGTTTTTAAAAAATCCTAAAGCTAGAATCAAATTAAATCAAATTAGTAAAAATTCATTTGTTTCAGCTTGTTCTGATAATGACATTAGCATTGTGCATTGTCACTTTGCCAATGTTGGTTATGCAAATATTAACCTATTGCGCAGTCACAACATACCGTATATAGTATCATTTTATGGTTGGGACTATGAAAAACTTCCGAATACAAACCCGCAATACAAAAAGCACTATCAAGAACTTTTTCAAAAAGCAAGTTTGATAATTTGCGAAGGTCTTTACGGTGCTCAAACATTGATAAAAATTGGATGTCCCAAAGAAAAAGTATGTGTTAGCTCATTAGGCGTAAAAATTGAATTATTCGAGCCAAAGACCAAAAAGTCCCAATCTTTAAAACTTGTTCAAATAGCCTCTTACACAGAAAAGAAAGGTCATATTTATTCTATTCAAGCTCTAGCTAGAATTATAAATAAACATCCGAATATTACGTTGGATTTTATTGGTAATAATAATGACTACACCGATCAGCTAAAAAGGCTCACAACGGAGCTAAATATTGCTCATAAGGTAAAGTTTTTGGATCCTATAAACCCTAATAAACTTTCGGAAACATTACAAAAGTATGATGTTTTTATTCACCCCAGTTGTCATGCCTATGATTTAGATTGCGAAGGAGGGGCCCCAATAGTACTGCTTGATGCACAATTATGTGGTCTACCAGTTATATCAACTTACCATTGTGACATTCCTAGCGAAGTCATTAATGAAAAAACTGGTCTTTTATCGCCTGAAAAGGACGTCGAAGCAATAGCGCGAAACATCGAAAAATTTTATCACTTAGACTCTAAGAAGTATACCGAGTACTCTTCTAGAGCCATCAAGCATGTTATCAATCATTTTGATATTTCTAAAAATGCTAAAAACTTACAATCTATTTATTCCGAACTCTACTTAACACATAAATCCAAGATCGATAAATAAATGAAATAATATACCGCCAGAGCTTAGGGTGTAACCCATAAACAAAAGAAGATTTAAATATTCTTAAAGCCGCGGCAGGTCCTAATAATGGAATTGCATTTACCGAATATTGTGCCGTCTTTTCACTTAAAAGAAAACTCTTAGTGTTGCTAGGTAAGAACGAAGCTACTAATGCTCCATAGTTATCAAATAAATGCCGAATAGCATTCAAATTAAAATTGAGCCTAGTATTAAACTGGCTCTCCGATACTAGTTTGACAGACCCCATTGTATCGTGTATCCGATAGAGGTAGTTATACGTGTCCATTTGTTTAAACTCATAAACTGCTAACAATCTCAATATAAGATGAGTGTCTTGCCAATGCGGAAACCCCTCCTCAAATTTATGTTTTTCAAAACACCTTCGTGGAATACTTAAACTCCATACTCCACACATATTATAAGCAGCAAATCTTACTGGGTTAAAGTGTTGATCTAATTGATAATTTACAGCTTTACTTCTACTGGTTTTACTCCAAGCAATAAAACCCGTTCTAAGAATATTATCTGGATAATCAATGTGTCCATTGTTAAACTCTTGTAAATATTCTTTATCATAAATATCATCATCATCCAAGAAACATATGTAATCACCCTTAGACAGATCTACCCCTTTATTTCTTGCTGCACTCCTTTCCTTATTTAATTGATAATGATAGTGAATTCTTGCATCTTGATATGAAATGACGACTTCCTTGGTGTGATCAATACTCCCATCATCAACGATAATCAACTCCCAATTTTCGTATGTTTGCTTTAATACACTATCTATTGCCTCTTTTAACAGATCTGCTCTATTGTAAGTAGGAATGATTATGGAGAAACGTAGCAAATCAATTAGTCATTATCATGATAGAAGAAATACAATTCAAAAGTACAAAGACTTTACTGTTTTTTGGAGAAGCCAGTAGTTCTTTGTCAGTATTCAACCATTCTACTCATTTTTATTTCAATAGAAATAAAGATACGCTAGTAGTTATGAAAAAGGTCTCATGATAACTATCATCGAGCCATATCATCACTCAGAAGTAGTTCATAGTATAGGTCTTATGCTTGAGTATAGGCAAGTTCCGTACAAGATCGTAGCCTCCTTTGAAGTAATTCAGGATTGTGATGATTTAGATTGCGAAAAAATACCAATTACACATTTTGCAAGTAATAATGCCAAAGTAGGCATATGCCTTTTTACTACACTCACTACCTGTGATCTTGCATTGCTTAAGAGTATAAATGCTGATCGAAGTATTGCCATTATACATAACTCAAATCACTACTTTCGACATAAACCTAACTTTGTTTCTATTCTTTCTATTCAGAATATAAAGTCTTTAGCTCGTCAATTATTAAATAACAAACGTTCTTTACCACTTCAAATATTAAATCTTCTTGATGGATTCGTAACAGCTGAAAAATGGATGCTACCAAAAGAATATTCACATTCTAAATACATAGGCACGATACCCTTTACATATGCAGACATAAATGCTAACAATCATGTATCGGACACAGTCAATATAGGAATACCCGGTACAATAAATAATAATGCAAGAGACTATGATCTATTGTACAGGGCCATTAAGGATTTAGAACCATTAGCATCAAAAGTAACTTTCCATTTTATTGGAAATTCTAATACTAAGCAAGGTGTTTTTTGGCAAAAAAAACTAGGTACATTAGCATCTAGTATGATCCAATTTAAATTTGAACCGGAGTACGTTTCTATCAAAAAATACGATATCAATCTTCGTAATCTAGATTTCATGATCGTTCCCTGTAAAGAATCTTATCCACTTGGTAATGTCACAGAATACTATGGCCAGACTAATATAACCGGAGCATATTCAGATATGATCAAGTATGCCATTCCATCGTTATGGATTGATCACTATCCTTTAAATGAATCATTGGAAAATATAACAGATAGATTTTCTGATGCTAATGATCTAAGAGCACTTATTCATACTTGGGTAAAAGAGAGGAAGTTTGAAACCTTTATGCCAGAACAAAAAGCAGTCCTCCAAGAATTTGGAATAGAGTCGCAATCAGCTAAACTTCTAAAAGTATTAAGCTAGATCATTGCTCTCAACCATTTACCCACTATAAAGACTCTCCATAAGGCTTGCCCTTTATAATTGAAGGAATCGAAATCAACATACTTAGATAGCGCGGATTTGTCTAAGTTAATTTGATCTATTATATACTCTTTATGTTCTTCTAACCAACTTTGATGAGGTGTGGCAAATCCCAGTTTATTCGTTCTGTTATACAAACTATTGGGAATAATATGTTTCATAGATTCTCGTAATATCCACTTAGTCTTACTACCATTTACTTTTAAATCATCTGGTAAACTTAGGCAAAATTCTACTAGCCTGTGATCAAGAAAGGGGACACGAGATTCTAT
>CALKXE010000076.1 GCA_938003955.1 uncultured Saprospiraceae bacterium
AATACGCATAAAATCGTTAGCGAATCATACAATGGTCTATTTATCAATGAACTTAATAACCTTATAGATAAGGTGCATATATTCAAAACCCACTTTGCTACATTGGATATAAGACAAGATGCAAGTATTCATTACATCGTAGTGGAAGCAATCATCAGTAAATATAACATAGCGAGCAAGCCACTCTCTGAGCTATCGGATGAGGCGTTGATGGACATCGTATTAAAAAGTAGCGCTAATATAAGTGAGCATGACTTTGATGAACCAATCATAAAAGACACCATACGAAACATTAAAAACCTTGCATCTATTCAGCGTAAAAATGGCGAGGAAGGATGTAATAGATATATCATCAGTAATTCTGAAGATAAGTATGCAATGTTGTTTGTATATGCATTATTCAGGTGGTGTGGATACAAGCCAGAGGATATTAACTTTGACATTGTACCATTGTTCGAAACTATGGATGGTATGAAAAATTCTGAGGATGTAATGAATACATTATTTTCACTACCAGAATATAAACAACACGTAACGAGACGTGGAAATAAACAGACCATTATGCTTGGATTCTCTGATGGAACCAAAGATGGTGGTTATCTACGAGCAAACTGGAGTATTCATAATACCAAGGAGTCTCTTTCAGCGGTATGTGACAACAATGGTGTAAGTGCGATATTCTTCGACGGTAGAGGTGGACCTCCAGCCAGAGGAGGAGGTAAAACTCATAGTTTTTACGCTTCTCAAGGAAAAGGTATATCAAACAACGAAATACAGCTTACCATCCAAGGGCAGACAATAACTAGTACATATGGGACTGAAGAGGCATTCATCTATAATGTAGAACAAATGATTACTGCCGGCATGGTGAATCATTTAAATAAAGATGAAAGAGCGGACTTATCTGATAAAGATAGAGCACTCATGGAAGAGCTTGGAAATTTAAGTTTTGACAAATATGATGCACTAAAGAAACACGATAAGTTCATTCCATATCTTGAGGAAATGAGTACATTAAAGTACTACAGTAATGCAAACATAGGCAGTCGTCCAGGTAAAAGAGGAAATAAAAAAGAACTTACGCTTAGTGATTTACGGGCCATATCTTTTGTTGGATCTTGGAGTCAACTTAAACAAAATGTTCCTGGGTATTTTGGGATAGGTACTGCAATTAATACGCTAAAACAACAAGGAAGAATACAAGAGATCGTTGATCTATTTAATGAGATGCCATTCTTCAAAGCGTTGATCCTCAACAGTATGATGTCGTTGACTAAATCCTATTTCGAGCTAACTTCTTACATGAAGAAAAACGAAAAATACAATGAGTTCTGGCAAATACTTCACGATGAGTACAAATTATCTATTGATATGTTGTTAGAGATTTCTGGATATAGTAAACTCATGCAAGAAGAACCGATATCTAGAACATCTATTGGTATTAGAGAACAGATCGTACTTCCTTTACTTACGATCCAACAATATGGACTACAAAGGCTATCTGATGATGATAATGATCTTAGAGCAGTATATGAGAAGATCGTGACAAGATCTCTTTATGGGAATATTAATGCAAGTAGGAATTCGGCGTAACGATACATATAAATGAATGAGATATAATAAACAAGCCACTTCGATTTCGGAGTGGCTTGTTTGTTTTGATTGTAAAAGTTATTTCTACTTTTCGCTTAGTTTGCTGAAAAGTGGATTGCCTTATTTTATTAAAGAGATACTTCCGTAATAATTCCTAATCTCTCCACTACCAAATTCAATTTCAATGTAATAAACGAAAACATCAGACTGTAAATTTTGACTATTGAATGTTCCATCCCACCAATCAACACTAGAATTAAACTCCGTTTCCCTCAGGTTATAAACTAAGTTTCCCCATCTATTAAATACTACAAATTTTCTGATATATGTCTGAGTTTCTCGTTTTTTAAATATTTCAAATCTATCATTAATTCCATCATTATTGGGCGAAAAGGCATTAGGGATATAGATATCAAAACCATCCGAACATGTTTTATTAAAACTTGGATCATCTAACTCAAGACAGATTCCACAGTCATCTATTTCAGCAGTTCCATTTATCGTTCCTGCACAGTCTACACATGCATTAAAATTCAAGTCAGCCGGTTCTAGACATATACCGCAATCATCTATTAGTGATGTTCCGTTGATTGTTCCTGCGCAGTCTACACATGCATTGAAGTTAGGATCTGCCGATTCTAAGCATATACCGCAATCATCTATTAGTGATGTTCCGTTGATTGTTCCTGCACAGTCTACACATGCATTGAAGTTAGGATCTGCCGGTTCTAAGCATATACCGCAATCATCTATTACTGATGTTCCGTTGATTGTTCCTGCACAGTCTACACATGCATTGAAGTTCGGATCCGTGGGTTCTAGACAGATACCGCAATCATCTATTACTGATGTTCCGTTGATTGTTCCTGCACAGTCTACACATGCATTGAAGCTAGGATCCGTGGGTTCTAGACATATACCGCAATCATCTATTACTGATGTTCCATTGATTGTTCCTGCACAGT
Organism: uncultured Saprospiraceae bacterium; assembly: GCA_938003955.1. Classification (GTDB taxonomy): domain Bacteria; phylum Bacteroidota; class Bacteroidia; order Chitinophagales; family Saprospiraceae; genus CAJXUU01. The sequence continues at coordinate 2,559 of CALKXE010000076.1, forward strand.
CTACACATGCATTGAAGTTTGGATCTGTGGGTTCTAGACAGATACCGCAATCATCTATTATTGATGTTCCATATGGTATACCTGCACAATCTTTACAGTCTGGATCTATAAAAA
>CALKXE010000077.1 GCA_938003955.1 uncultured Saprospiraceae bacterium
CCTAGATCTAGTGGTTGCTCATGATACTGGAGAAGTGAGAACATATAAAAACGAAAAAGGCAAGAAATTTACAATGAAAAAGAACCCTACAACGGGGAAGTACGCCTACCCTATGGGCATAGCTGTAGGAGATTACAACAACGACGGAAATGTAGATTTCTTCTTTTCAAATACGGGAAGTTCGGTACCAGAAATCTTAGCTAGAGGTGATTTAGAAAAAACGGATGAATTCATTGGAGATTGGCTACTGTTCGAAAATAATGGAGACTTCAAATTAACAGATGCAGCAAAGAAAACTAAGATAGCAGACTTCGAATTTTCATGGGGTGCGATATTTGAGGATTTCAATTTGGATGGCCGTCAAGACCTTGTTGTTGCTGAAAATTATGTTGACTTTCCGCCACATAAATTATTCAAACTGCCAGGAAGGTTCTTACTTCAAAGACCCGATGGTACATTTGCAGCTGTAGAAGATCAAGCTGGGGCCGTAAATATGAACTATGCAATCACTCCACTTACCAGTGATTTTAATCAAGATGGATATCCAGACTTGATATTTACGAATATAGCGGGTAAGTCTCAAGCATTGATTAACAATGGAGGAGATGCAAATTTCATATCATTTAAACTTCCGGAAACGGCAAAATTTGCTGGATCTAAAATAACAGTAACAAAAACTGACGGATCAATTCTTAGTGATGTTTATGTGATTGGAGAAGGATTGGCAAGTGATCAGACAGCTACATTGACATTTGGACTCGGCAGTGATACAGAAATTAAGGGTGCAACTATACGATTAGGAGATGGTAGCGAACAGCCTATAAATAACGCGTCTGTTAATAAAGTAAATACATTTTAAGAGTGTATATTGTAATCGTAAAACATAGTATGAAAACAAATTGCACTTTGGTGAAACAACACGCTATAGGTTTTAACAAAAGTTTCCGCTTGAATCGCCGAACTTCTTGAAACGCTAGCCCACAAATATTCTATTTGCTACACTAGCCATCGTGTTTGCTGCGCAAGCCACTTGGCCTAAATGCTTCTAGTTGCCATGCAATTTGTTTTCATCGCATAACAATGATCATTAATAACAAAATATATCAATGAAGAAATATAACTTAGGACTATTATCAGAATTAAAGGACAGAACACCAACGCATAAAATGGTCAATGGCCTAGATTTAGTTATTGTTAAATATGACGATGATGTTTCTGTACTTTATGGAAGATGTTTGCACAGAGGTGCACTGATGTCTGATGGTTATGTAGAGGGGCAAAACTTGATATGTGGTGTTCATGGATGGGATTACAGAATGGATACTGGAGTGAGTGATTATAATAATTCTGAAGCTCTAGAGAAATTCTCAACCGTAATTGAAGACGATACCATTTTTGTGGATGAAGATGAAATCAATGCATTTTTGGTAAAACACCCACAACCATTCAAAAGAGATGAATACCTAGGGCAGTATGCAGATACACATCCAGAAAGCACAGAACCATATACTGGCTACATAAAAGAACTAGCTAAGAATGGATTGAAGAAATACGGACATCATGGGCCATCGGCTTCTATGGGCGTAGATAGAAATACGTTACCTAAGTGGGAAGACATTCAGTTTTTACCAGCTCAACTTGCCTCACGTCCATTGTTGGATGAAGAAAGTGTTGCTACTAAAGTTGTTATTGGGCCGAATGCTAAAAAACCATTGACACTCGATATTCCTATTTTTGTTTCGGATATGAGTTTTGGAGCACTGTCTAAAGAAGCTAAGATTGCACTATCCATGGGTGCCGAGCTTTCAGGTACTGGTATTTGCAGTGGAGAAGGAGGAATGCTTCCTCAAGAACAAGAAAACAATTCCAAATATTTCTATGAATTAGCTTCTGGTAAGTTTGGTTTTGCTTGGGAAAAAGTAGAAAAAGCTCAAGCTTTTCATTTCAAAGGCGGACAAGGCGCTAAAACTGGAACTGGTGGTCACTTACCTGGCAATAAGGTAACCAAAGAGATTGCTGAAGTAAGAGGATTGAAAGAAGGCGAAACGGCTATTTCACCTGCAGCATTCCCTGATCTATTTACAGTGGAAGATTTCAAAGCGGTAGCTACAGAAGTTCGAGAACGAACAGGAGGTATTCCAATAGGATTCAAGATTGCAGCCAGCCATATCGAAAAAGACATAGACTTTGCATTGGCAGTTGGTGTTGATTATATCATACTCGATGGTAGAGGTGGTGGAACCGGTTCAGCTCCTACAGTACTGCGAAACAATATAAATGTTCCTACAATACCTGCATTAGCAAGAGCAAGAAAACATATGGATAGAATTGGAGCTACTGACATTACACTAGTAATCACTGGCGGACTTCGTGTTGCTGAGGATTTTGCAAAAGCAATGATGCTGGGAGCTGATGCGATTGCAGTATCTAATTCTGCATTGCAAGCAATCGGATGCTTGGGCATGAGAGCTTGTAATAGTAATAACTGCCCAGTTGGTATAGCTACCCAAAAGGAAGATCTAAGAAGTAGACTAATCATTGAATCTTCAGCACAACAACTGAAGAATTTCTTTTTGGCAACCAATGACTTGATGAAAGTTATAGCAAGATCTTGTGGACATGATGATGTTTCAAAATTTAATCATAATGATTTGAGTACAACTGATTTTGATATGCATAGGTTGTCGGGAATACCATATGCTGGGGTAAATCCATCATGATTCAACGAATCAAAAAATATAAGTTTCAGTTTCTATTCTTTGCATTATTAATATTAGTGTTGAATCCACTAGTAAGTGCAATAATTGGTATACCGAATGCTTTACTAGTTTTACTGAACTTCACCCTAATCGTTATTGCAGGATTTCTAGCGGCGGAACGAAAAATTCCAAAAATACTGACACTTGTTGTAGGTCTTACTACCCTAGCCTCCGTTTGGTTAGAGTTTTTCATTCCGTCAGAAACCGTGTGGACAGATTCTAGAATGTGGTCTTCACTTATATTGTTTATGATCCTTGCATTTATACTGATTCGCAACTTCATTGACACTGTAGAAATCAATGTAAATGTACTGTGTGGCGCTATGGCAGGTTTCATCTTGCTAGGTCTTGTTGGTGGAGTTTCATTTGAAATATTAGAATCTAATCAGCCAGGATCTATTTTACTAAGTGCAGAATCTGGCGCATATGATTTCTACTATTACAGCTTTATCAGTCTAGTAACAGTAGGATATGGTGATGTAGTGCCATTGGGAGGAATAGCCAAGTCGCTTTCTATTCTGATAAGTCTGACCGGACAGTTCTACATGACTATAGGAATAGCGCTTATCGTTGGCAAGTATTTAAATAATTCAAGCCGTGAATAATGATTGTTTCAACAGGCTAAAACAATGCAGATTTTGCACAACAATGAGAGATTGAGGTTTCAAGACAACTCTTAATTCGAAGAGTATTTTTTCACATAAGAAACAGGTTTTATATGGAACAGCTATTTGAATCCTGTGGGATATTGGCATCTTTTCTAGCAACATTCATCGAAGGAGAGATACTACTTCTCACTTCGATAATAAGTGCTAAAATGGGATACTTCAATTTCTACATCGGCCTGAGTGCGGCTTTTCTTGGTGCTTATATTAAGGACTTAATAAAGTTTGCCTTAGTCAAAAAGCATGGACAAAAGTTGTTAGCGAAAAAGCCTAAACTGGAACACAAATTAGATAATGCAAGCAGCTGGTTTGACAAAAAACCATTTGTATTTCTCAGTATCTATCGTCTTATGTATGGTTTCAGTACTGTTGTACTAATGCTGGCTGGATTAAAGAATGTATCATTTCTGAGATTTGCAATTCATAGTGCCATAAGTGTAGGTATTTGGATAATTGTTGTTGGATCTATTGGGTATTTCTGTGCAGAACTAATGCTCGAAAAAATGAATTTCGTCTCTGAGCATAAACTAGAAGTGATCGGAGTATTGGCTGGACTAGGATTACTGTACTGGTTCTTTGTCAAAAGACCTTGGGAGAAGCATTGTTATGTTCCTATTCCAGAACAAACCTAGTGTAAAGTTTAAAATATAATAGCGACTACAAAGCTTATAAAAATAAGCGTAGAAGTAATTAAATCATATAAAATATAATAATGGAAAATTGGTATGTTCCTATGACAATGGTGCCTGGAATAGGTTTGTTAATTCTATCTACATCAAACTTAATGGTCACATTGAGTAATGAGCTGACTGGATTGATAAAGGATCAAATAAATGAAGAAGACATCATCTTGCGGAAGATGAAACAGTTAAAATCTCTAAATCTAGCGATGGTCTACTTCTACATTTCCGTCGCATGTTTGGCTATCGCAGGAGTAATTGATGGATTACAAATATTATCAATTAAAAAGAGTGGCACTTACATAAGTATTATAGGTATTGTAATTATGCTTTGGGGGTTATTTACTTTGATAAGGTATTCGTACAACGCAGTAAGTATTAGACAAGATCAATTAAAAATAACCTAAGTAAAAGATAAAGAACTATGGCAATTTCAAAAAAATGGTACAAAGTACTAGATGACAAAAAGACACTACCAGAAGGGCGGGTTCAAACTGTGACTGCTGGGCATCAAGGAATTTGTTTGACACATTATGAAGGGAAGTTTTCTGCCTTAGACAATAAATGTCCTCACCAAGGAGGTCCACTAGGTGAAGGATCTATTGAGAATGGAATGTTGCGTTGCCCATGGCATGGCTGGGACTTCAACCCATGTACAGGAATGTCTCCTGGTGGACACGACGATAAGGGTATAAAAACCTTTGAAGTTAAGGAAGAAGGCGAAGAAATATTTATTGCAATAGAGGAAGAAGACACACATGTTGACACCATTTCTGATGTTATGATAGAGACTATGGTAAACTGGGGAATCAATACTGGTTTTGGTATGGTTGGACATTCAAACTTAGCTGTAGCGGATGCAATGATGCGCCAAGAACAAAAAGGCAACTTTAGATTTTTCGGTATTCGTCATGAAGGTGCTGCCGCATTTGCAGCTTCCGCTTATGGTAAACTGACTGGAAAACCAGCTGTATGTTTTGGTATTGCTGGACCTGGATCAACTAATATGTTTACAGGTATGTGGGATGCAAAAGTAGACCGATCACCAATGTTAGTGCTTTCTGGCCAAGTTAATACTCAGGTTATGGGCACTGGAGCATTTCAGGAAGTAGATTTAGTAGGTGCTTTTCAAACCGTTGCTAACTTTAACCACAGTGTACAACAAAACTCGAAGCATGCAGAACTAATGAGTTTAGCCATCAAGAGTGCTATCCTGAATAGAGACGTATCTCATATAACGTTTCCTGATGAAGTAGCATTCATGCCTAAGCCAGAAAGCGAAAACGCACAAACACCAGAAGATAGAATTACACCAATGAACATTTCGCCACCGAGGCAGATGGTTTCGAAGGCCGTAGATATGTTGAAAGATTCTAAAAAGCCGGCTATCATTGTTGGTCACGGAGCGCGTTTTCATATGAAAGCAATTACGGCTTTTGCAGAAAAATTAAACTGCCCAATCATTACCACGTTTAAGGCCAAAGGTCAAATCGCTGATAATCATGAACTCGGTTGTGGGGTACTTGGAAGAAGTGGAACTCCGATCGCTTCTTGGTTTATGAATGAGAGTGATTTATTATTCGTTTTTGGTGCATCATTTTCTAATCATACAGGAATCGCATCTTCGAAAAAGATCATACAGGTAGATTATGATCCAGCGGCACTAAGTAAATTTCATAAAGTCGATGCGGCATTGTGGGGAGAGATCTCAGAAACACTCTCATTAATTGAAGAGCAGACGGAAGGACAACTATCCACTATAGACATGCGTCAAGAAATAGCGAAACGTTGGGCGATTTGGAAAGAAGAAAAAGCGAGTCGATTAAAAGATGAAAGCGAAGTGGGACTTAGTTCTATATCCGTTTTCGAAGCGATGAATAAAGTCGTTCCTGACAATGCGGTGATTGCAGTAGATGTTGGAAACAATACGTACTCATTTGGACGATATTTCGAACCAAAAAATCAATCAATACTTATGTCTGGCTACTTAGGATCGATAGGGTTCTCACTTCCGGCAGCAATGGGAGCTTGGGCTGCACAAGGCAAAGACAGGCCCATTTGGTCAGTTTCTGGTGATGGTGGATTTGGCCAATACTTAGGTGAAATGATGACCTTAGTGAAGTACAATATGAACATCAAGCATGTATTATTGAACAACTCAGAAATTGGTAAAATATCAAAAGAACAAAAGGCAGCTGAATTAGACGTTTGGAAAACATCATTGCACAATGCGAATTTTGCCAAGTATGCTGAGAACTGTGGAGCACTAGGAATTAGAGTAACAAAACTAGAAGAATTAATTCCAGCTTTAGAAAAACTTAAAGCACATAATGGCCCAGCTTTATTGGAAATAATAACTGATGCAGCATTAATTTAATATTGAAGTTCATTCAGTATAACTAACCTTAAAAAGATCAAAATGAAGCAAAATTTAATAAATGGAATAGCGGCACAAAACTATGATGTTGTGTCTTTCTTTGATGGTAGTCCAAAAAAAAGAAGTCAAAGCATTAGTGCGAACCACAATGATGGATTGTATTACTTTTCATCAAATGAGAATAAAGAAAAGTTCGAAAAAAAACCAGAAATGTATATCCCACAATATGGAGGATACTGTGCCATCGCAATGTCTGAAGGAGGGCAAGCAAACCCAAATCCTAAAAGTTGGGAAGTAAGAGAAGGGATGCTCTATTTTTTCACCAGAATGTTTTGGGGAATTATTGATGTTAAAGGACAGTGGTTAAAGGATCCCCTTACAAAAAGAGATTTGGCGGATATTGAATGGATAAAAATGAACAATTGACTTAAAACAAGTAATTATTTACAAATCAAGGAGTTAGTAATTTAAAGTGATTTAAGAACTAAATGTTAATCGGCCTATTGGAATAGTGAGATAAACAATCTTGAAGTTCATTAAGATTCATTTGAATAATCTTGTGATCGCACTCCCCTATCAAAATTAATATTTCAGGCAATAGCATGAAGTTTTTAAATCATACGCCAGTTCTAAAACAATCATAATGTTCGAATCATTCAGTATCGTCTTTACCATTTCAGCAGTATTAAATTTTATAAATTATAAATGGTTAAAACTGCCCAATACTATTGGCTTATTAATTTTGAGTCTAATATTAATCATACCGATAACTTTAAGCAAGACGATATCCCCTGATTTTTACAAATTCTTTTGTGACATTATTGTTAATGCTGATTTCAAAACTCTTTTGTTGGATGGAATTTTAAGTTTCATGCTTTTTGCAGGTGCACTCCATGTAGATTTGGGAGTTCTGGCAAAGGAAAAAAAATCTATCCTATTATTTGCCACCATCAGTGTCCTCATATCCACGTTTATTGTCGGAGGCTTAGTATTCTATGCTGCCCAATTCCTTGGCCTTGAACTACAATTTATACATGCATTACTGTTTGGATCATTAATATCTCCTACTGACCCGATAGCTGTTATGGCCATTTTAAAGAAAGCCAATATTGCGAAAAGTCTAGGAATTAAAATTGAAGGTGAGTCTCTGTTTAATGATGGTATCGGCGTCGTTGTCTTCTCAGGAATATTGCTAATAGCAACAGCAACAGGGGCCCATGATCAGGCTGAAATTGGTAAAGAGATTGGTGCTTTATTCTTAGAAGAGGCAGTCGGAGGTATTGTGTACGGATTAGTCATTGGATTTATCGGATTACAATTCATACAATCACTAAAAGACAACCCACACTTATCAGTAATTATGAGTTTAGCTATTGTAATGGGCGGGTATGCTGGAGCATCCATCATGCACACTTCAGGACCGCTGGCAATGGTCGTTGCAGGATTACTTGTTGGAAATAAAATAAATATTAATAAAAACAAAAGTGAAGTTCAAAAAGCTTTTAATGAATTTTGGGAAATTCTAGATGATGTCTTTAATGGTATTTTATTTGTTCTTATTGGGCTAGCCATACATCTATTAGATTTCAATCTGAGCTATCTTATATTAGGCATTATTGCCATTCTCATTGTACTTTTCGGAAGGGTTGTTTCTGTATTTCTGCCTTACTCTTTATTGAAACATGAAGAAACTACGCCTAGCAAAACAATAGCCATACTGTCTTGGGGTGGATTAAGAGGAGGAATATCTATTGCCCTGGCTCTAAGTTTACCAAATGCCCTTTCGGGAGGATTGATTTTATACATCACTTACGTAGTTGTTCTGTTCTCGATTATTATGCAAGGGTTAAGCATCGGTGCGTTTGTTAAAAAGCTTTATGCTTAGATATTAACTTAAAACATGAAATAAACATACCCAATCAAAAAATTAAAATATTAAACTAAACAATAATAGAAATGACTGAAGAAATTAAACACATAGAGACTTTTAAAGTACTCGCACAAGGAAATGGTTGGCCTACTAAAGTAAATGTAGTAGATACAGAATGGGATATCCAAGTAGATGAACCTACTGAAGATGGAGGAAATAATAGTG
>CALKXE010000078.1 GCA_938003955.1 uncultured Saprospiraceae bacterium
CCTCCATGATTCTCCTCTGTCTCTTGATATATTCATTCCACCATCATTACCATTAATTAGGTAAGTAGGATCATTCGGATCAATCCAGAATGCGTGATGGTCTGGGTGTACACTGTTTCCATAATCCATTATTGTCTTGAATGTCTTTCCTCCATCTTCACTGAGTGACACATAAGACCACAGATTATAGATTCTATTTTCATTCGTAGGATCGACATATATTTCAGAATAGTAGAATGGTCTGTTACCAATGTTTTTCTTTGATACTAGACTCCATTTTTCTCCGCCATCAGTACTTTTATAAAGTCCATTTTCTTCTGCTTCTACGAGTGCATATATTATATTCGGCATCGAAGGAGCGATTGCTATACCCATACGTCCAAGATCTCCTTTTGGTAGACCTTCTTTATCTGTTAGTTTTTTCCAAGTATCTCCACCATCGTATGTGATGTGCAGTCCACTTCCTTTTCCTCCCGAGAAGTAATCCCATGGGTGACGGATATGCTCATACATCGCTACGATTAGTTTATTAGGATTCGTAGGATCTCCTACCATATCCGCAACACCCGTTTTATCATTGGTATAGAGGATCTTCTTCCAAGTCTTCCCACCATCTATAGTTTTGAATACGCCTCTGTCTACATTTGGTCCCCATGGAGAGCCCATTGCTCCAGCATAGACTGTATTAGGATTATCCTTATCAATTATTATTCTATGAATCACTTTTGTCTTCTCCAGTCCCATCAACTTCCAAGTCTTACCTCCATCGATAGTCTTATATATTCCCGCTCCAGTATTCAATGAATTTCTAGGGTTCCCTTCTCCTGTACCTACCCAAATTTCATCAGGATTATTTTGATTGATCTTAATTGATCCTATCGAAAGAACTGGTTGATCATCAAATATTGGTTCCCATGAGGTTCCACCATTTTCACTCAACCATACTCCTCCGGAAGCTGATCCAGCGAATATCCTATCTGTATCACTAAAATCGACATCGATAGCTGTGATACGTCCACTCATCCCTGCAGGTCCAAGATTTCGAAAGTTAAGTTCTTTCCATTGGTCCAAATCGATTTGACCATTGATGGAACTGATAAGAATAAGGGATAAAAAGAGTGTTAACAGTCTAGCTAATTTCATGGTTGGTTAAGTTTTTATTATTCAGTTGTGAATATAAGTATTAGTATGGATTTTGCGGGGTGGGAGAATTGAATAATTTATGCTAGTTAGTCAGCTCACCGATCGCAAACGCTCAATGATCTTTCTGTAGTGCTTCTATCCGTGATCATTGAGCTGAAGTGCAACGAAGATCGGTGAGCACATTATTAAGCACAAAATTCCTTTCAAACTAAGATTTAACATGTTAAAATCAAGATCGAAAATTAAAAATCATAATTCCGTCTAAACTAAATTACAATGCCGAGATACCAACGAAACACCTTCATCCACGGTTACACTTATCACTCTACTTCTCATACTTAACGACCCCATCAATAATAGTATACAAGACCTGTGCATTCAATATCTCCTCGTCCGAGCAATTGATCAAATCTTGACTCATGATCGTCAAATCAGCTACCTTACCTATCTCAAGAGATCCTTTGATATCCTCTTCGAATGCCGCATATGCATTTCCTAGCGTATAAGAATAAAGCGCCTCTTCTCTTGTCATGCTCTGCTCCGTAAAAAACTCCATTCCATTGTCTATTCTCTTACGGGTGACAGATGCGTAGAATGATGGAATAGGATCTACATCTTCGACGGGTGCGTCGGTACCGTTTGCTACGATAACATTAGCATCAAGAAGAGAACGCCAGGCATAGGCTCCTAGTTTTGCTCTTTCTGTTCCCAGTCTTTTCTCTACGAATGGTGCGTCTGATGTGCAATGGATTCCTTGCATTGATGCTATGATACCATTCTTTGCAAATCTTGGAATATCATTTGGGTCGAGATGTTGAGCGTGCTCTATTCTCCATCTTTTTTCATTGCCTTTTTCTAATGGAGAAAGCATTCCTTCATAAATATCTACCACAACTCGATTAGCCCTATCTCCTATCGCATGTACGCATAACTGCATATCATTCTCAAGCGCCATTTCGGCTATTGTTTTTACGTCCGTGATTTCTGTGGTGTTTTGCCCAGAAAAGCCTGGTTTATCAGTATATGGTTTTAGAAGCCATGCTCCGAATGATCCCAACGCTCCATCTACCTCTGATTTGATTGCGTTACATGTAAAGAAGTCATTCCCCGCTCTTATAACCTTAGCAGTTGCAACTTTGCCCTTCATTTCTTCTACTGGATGTCGTAACATCGCCCATAACCGAAGTTCTAGCTCTCCCTTCTCAGCCATTTGTACATATCGATCGATTTCAAAAAATTTAGAGCCAGCGTCTTGGAATGAAGTAATCCCTTTCTTGATTGATTCTTGTTCAGCCAGGGTGATAGCATCGTACCATTTGGCATCTACCTCTTCTTTGCTTAGTCCGGATTCATACTCCTTGAATGATTCATAAATGAGAGACATCGCTCTTTCTTCGAATACACCGATAGCGTCTCCGTTTCCATCTTTTACAATTTCTCCACCCATTGGATTACCAGTTTCTCGGCTTATCCCAGACGCATCCATTGCTTTTGCGTTGGCAAATAAAGAGTGGCCACTTGCATGATATAAAATCACAGGATTATCAGGACTTGCCTCAGATAATTGATCATGAACTGGATATCCATGCACATCGTTTTCGGGAGTTGTGTCCCATTTTTCTTGATGCCAGCCTCTACCTTCTATCCATTCACCTGGTTTAAGAGTCTCAGCTTTTGCTTTAACCTGTGCGATTACATCATCCCAGTTTTTTGACTTTAAGAAATTGAGATTTTGTAAACTTTTACCCAATCCAGAGAAATGACCATGTCCTTCGATCCATCCAGGCATTACGAAAGCTCCTTTAGCATCTATTACTTTTGTGCCTTCCGACTTTAGTTTTTCGACCTCACTGCTTTTTCCAAGCGATATGATTTTTCCGTCCTTTATTGCGAGTGCCTCAGCTTTAGGGTTTCCGCTATCTACTGTCCATACATTAGCATTGAGAATGATCGTATCAGGAGATTCGTTCTCTGAGCATCCAACTAAAATAATGATAATTGAAAGGAATAGATAATTGCGAAAATGAGTCATATAGCTAGAGTTTGCCACAAAATAATGAAATATAATAAAGTGAAATGGAGACTAATGTTGTTTTGTGAGAAAACCTATAATCATTAGACACTTATGACCTTAGTACTAATATCAAAATAGAGTCCGAGAGGTCGAGATCCTGAGTCAACCAGAAGAGCAAGTAACTATATCTTTCATCCGTTTAATTTATAAATCAACTATGTAAATCATAAAATCGTGCCCGAGCCTTGAAATAGCTCCTTTCCATTCCTAAAGGAAAGGCCGGGATAGGGTTGAACACGTACCAAGACATCTACTACACCTGAAATCTAATGGATTATAATAGCCCCCTGAGAACTAACAAATTATCTCTAATACCGATTACTATTGAATTTGCCGCATACATTCGTCTGCAACATTCAATATGTATCGGCATTTACCAATATATTTATGCGGCAAATTGAAACACAATTGATATAACAAATATAGCAAATCATAGATCCCTGCATTTGAGGCACAAAAAAAGCCGCTCCAAATTAATGGAACGGCTACTATATCTAAATATAGGAAAATTAACTTATCCTACTTTTTTCTTACTTGCACAACAAGCAGACTTTGCTCCTTTAGAACATGCTTTTTTCGCTGGTGCAGCTTTCACTTCACCTGTTACTGCATCTTTCTCCATTGAAGCAGAAGCTACTTTTGTAAACTTCTTTGACTTATCACAAAAGTTTACTTGATCCCATGCTACAGCACCAGACTTCTCACATACAGACTTCATGTAGTATGACTTAGATCCACTTTCAGCACATGTTCTTGCTGTAATGTTTTCATTTGACTCTGCAGCTATATCAGCTTCAGTCATTGCACTTGCAACTCTTGTTGCAGGTGTTGCATCAGCCGAAGCACTTGCTTTTTTAGCACAACATGCAGACTTTGCACCTTTTGCACATTTAGCAGTTTGTGCGTTTGCCGCTACTCCTACCATCATAAATAAAGACAGTGCGATTAAAATCTTTTTCATTTTCTTATTTTTTAAGTGATGCCTTTTTGATTTTAATCTCAAAGACTAATTTAATTCAAAATTTTGATTCCTATTCAATAACACAAATAATTAGTTATTATTGTAAAGATACTCAAAAACAGATGTTTATAAATAAACCCTCCTCAATAATAACGAGTTTTTATTAAATTAGTAAGGTTAAAACAAGATTTTAACATATCTATATTATTATTCCCTCAAAAATGTCCGTCTTTGATCTTATATTGGCTTTTTGATGAATACATTATAAACAAAAAATATATGAATAAGATTTTATTTGTCCTTGCTCTTTCTGTTTTAGCACTTTCATGCAAATCAAACAAAGTAGACTCCCAACAAAATGACGCGGGTAAAAAACTAATCTTATCTCATGGCGGTGGATTTACAGGAAATTATAATACATATCAATTATTGGAAAATGGCCAACTTCTCAAGTCTACGAAAACACAAGGAGTAATGGCAAAACAGAAGAGTCTTCCGCAGGATATTACCGATCAAATATTCTCAAATTACGAGACCCTTGGGCTTGCAGATATGAAAGTGCAAACTTATGGTAATCTGCTATATTCTGTGACAATGCAAGCAGGTGAGAATAAAAATAAAGTCAGCTGGGAAAAAGGCGATAAAGGATCTGAAACACTTCAATTGTTTTTTAGAAATGTCATGAATCAAATCAAAATGAATAATGACAAGGATTTCAAACCAAAAGAATCAAAAATAAAAGCTAAATTTTAATCCAAATATTAAAACAATCAAGAACCTGTTTATGAAACACTTATGAACGAACGTTAGAGACCACAGAAAATAATTAAGAGCTTTGAATAATTTTTAGTGTCCTTAAATCTTCAGGGTTCAGATAAACTAACTCAGACACCAATGGATATTATTAATTGCAACCATTGACCTTCTAAAAAAATTAAACACATGAAACATATATTTATAATTCTACTCGCGACCATGTTTTCTACAAGTGCAATGGCACAATTGAAAACGATTCCAACTAACAACAGTACAAGAGCATCGGAGACTGTTATTGATGTTCCAAATTTCAAAAAAACAACAACAGCTGTAAAAACAGTAACTAGGCAAAATTTCATCCCTAGGACTTTGACCTATATGCCTATAGAGCAGAATGGTCTTACAGTTATGAATAGAGCGAAAAACAACCTCCCTATTCTCATAACTGGCAACCCTGAATTATCGCTTAGAAGCATTGACACACCAGAAGGAAAAGCAATGAACTTCTTAGAGAATGCAAAAGACTTAATGCTTATCAATAACCCGATAGAAGAGTTCAACATACTCAAATCAGATATGGATGAATTGGGGATAACTCACATGAAATTTCAACAGACGTATATGGGTATACCGATATATGGTGCCGAAGTAATCTATCACTTCAATAGCAAGTCTCAATGGCTAAATGGGAGATACACAAAAACTCCGACTTTAGAATCAGTAACACCGAGTATAGACATTGCTAAAATTAAGCAACTTACTATCACCAACGTAGGAGGAATAACAAGCGTAGATAACGATCAATTTAATCTATTTGACTTCGAAAAAATCAAAGGAGGATTAATAATCTACAAAGATAGACTGTGTTACGAAATGACTGTTTATAAAAGCATCATCGATAGGTGGGAGTATATCATGGATGCGCATACAGGAGAAGTGGTCCGCAAACACCAAAACATGTGTAAATTTCATAATCACGACGATCATTCCTCGTGTAACCACGGTGCGAGTGATACTGAAAGTATCAATAATAAGATAAAAACTACAGAAGAGAATAAGATGTTACTACCACCAGATGGACCAACAATATCGAATGCTCAAGATCTTTTTGGATCTACAAGACAGATAAATACTTATGAGTCAGGGAATCAATTCTACCTTATAGATGCTGCCCGAACGATGTATGACAATGCGAATTCTAATATTCCAAATGATCCAGTAGGTACCATATGGACGATTGATGCATTCAACACTAACCCACAGAATAGTGACTTCGAATATGATCACGTAGTATCTAATTCTTCAAATTTCTCTGGAAAACAAACAGGAGTTTCGGCGCAATACAATGGAGGACAAGCATATCAATACTTTAAAGTAATTCATGATAGAGAATCAATAAATGGGTCTGGTGGTAATGTTATAGGACTCATCAAT
Source organism: uncultured Saprospiraceae bacterium (assembly GCA_938003955.1). Taxonomy (GTDB): domain Bacteria; phylum Bacteroidota; class Bacteroidia; order Chitinophagales; family Saprospiraceae; genus CAJXUU01. The sequence continues at coordinate 6,369 of CALKXE010000078.1, forward strand.
ATTTCAGATGAAGATGGCAGTTCTTTAGGCAATGCGTTTTGGAATGGTATAGCGATGTTTTATGGTAATGGCGATAACGCTTTCAACTCATTGGCTAGAGGATTAGATGTAGCTGGTCATGAGATGTCTCACGGTGTCATACAAAGTACTGCAAACCTAGAATATCAAGGAGAATCCGGAGCGCTCAATGAATCTTTCGCTGATATCTTCGGGGCTATGATTGATAGAGATGATTGGGTAATTGGAGAAGATGTAGTGAAAACTTCTGCATTTCCTTCAGGAGCATTAAGAAGTCTTCAAGATCCTCATAATGGAGCGAGCAATGGCAACTTCAATGCTGGATGGCAACCGAGAATTTACAGTGAAAGATTCACAGGTAGCCAAGATAATGGTGGAGTCCATATCAATAGCGGTATAGTCAATTGGGCGTTTTACAAATTTGCAATCTCATCTGGAGTAGGAAAAGATAAAGCCGAGAAGGTATATTACCGTGCATTAGATAAGTACTTGACTAAATCTTCTCAGTTTATTGATGCACGTCTTGGCGTAGTGCAAGCAGCAACTGATCTGTATGGCACAAGTGTTGCGAACTCTGCAAAAGCAGCTTTTGATGCTGTTGAAATATTTAATGGTGATGGGACTGTGGTGACTACTGATGTAGAGACTAATCCTGGTGAAGATCTAGTATTATTTACAACAACAGATCAGCAAGGACTTTATATCACAAATGGAGATGGAAGTTTCTTTACAGATACAAACGGAAACGCTCTTTTCAATCCATTAACTGAGCAAAATCCAGCAAGCGTACCTAGTATATCCGATGATGGAACCGAGATCTTATTTGTAAATCAAGATAAAGAACTTTATTATATCTTGATGGACTGGTCCACAAATTCTGTTGTAAATGAAGGTGTTTTAGGATCAAATGAACAGTGGCGGAATGCTGTTTTCTCCAAAGATGGCTTACGTATGGCTGCCCTTAGAGAAATACAGGAAGATCAGATTTATGTATATGATTTCGAAACAGGAAATGGGATAGACTATACATTATTCAATCCGACATTTACGGAAGGTGTAAGTACTGGAGACGTTCTATATGCAGATGCGTTAGAGTTTGATTTTACAGGAGACTATCTTATGTATGATGCATTTAATCAGATCGAAAGTTCGTTTGGCAATCCTATTGAATATTGGGACATTGGGTTTTTAAATGTATTCAATACTAGTGCTGGAACTTTTACTTCAGGAAATGAAATCCAGAAACTGTTCTCTCAACTACCAGAAGGCGTGGATATTGGGAATCCAACATTCTCTAAAAATAGTGATTATATCATAGCTTTTGACTTCTTAGAAGATGGAGAATTCAAAGTACTTGGTAGTAATATCGAAGAGCAAGAGACAAAGAATATTTTCGAAAACAATGACAGACCTGGATACCCAAGTTACTCTAATAATGATGACAAAGTCCTATTCGATGCTATCAGTGATAATTCTGGATTAGGAGTAATCGGTGCAGCAGTATTACTTGGCAACAAAATAGAATCAAATTCAGCTGCTATACAAATTGGATTCGAATCTGCGGGCGTCAAATGGGGCGTATGGTTCGGAAACGGAGAAAGAGAAATCACATCTAGTGAAGATATAGAATTAGAAGAGAGTGCAATATCGCTATTTCCTAATCCGGCTGGAGAGTCTATCATTATTCGATCTACAATAGAAAATGCTGGTGAAACACAAATCTCGATAGTTGACATTATGGGTAGATCAGTAATGGTCAAAACTGTCAATAACCTAGAGAAAGAAACGATGTTAGATATATCAGCATTATCAGCTGGTTCTTATATATTAAACATAAAAAGCGACCAAGGTATTTCTAGTGAGCTGTTCATAAAGGAGTAACCTTATATTATTCAAATCATCCCCAAATAAATATTTAGCATTGAAAAATAGAAAAAAAGCAAATATATCAAATCGAATATTCGCAACAATAATTGACTATTCTATCTTTACTTTAGTGTTTTTTCTATACGCAGTGTGTTTTGGGGAGGAAACTATTGAAGGACATAAGATAACTGGATTAATGCTCATCCCAATTGTCATATTTTGGTTCTGTTATTTTGTGATAATTGAAGGGTTCTATCAAGCCACGTTGGGCCATCAATTGCTAAACATTACCGTAAGACAAGACAACAATAAATCGATTGATATAGGGCATAGTTTTAAAAGAAGGATTCTAGACTTAATTGATTTACTATTCTTAGGGATTCCTGCATTGATCGCAATATCAACTACCGAAAAGAAGCAGCGGCTTGGAGATATGTATGCAAAAACAATCGTCTTGGAGGAAGAATATGCAGATGAATAACAGTAAAAAAGATCCTAAACTTTGACTACCCCACCGCAAGCGGATGGAGCATTCGCCAAAATTTTTACTACCTAAAGGTCGGAAATCGAATCTTTTTGTGATAAGGCGTTTTTATGCAAAAACATCTTTTTTATGACCCCGACGCAAGCA
>CALKXE010000079.1 GCA_938003955.1 uncultured Saprospiraceae bacterium
TATTACATTATCAACAATCCATAACACATATTACAAAAGTTACTAACATGTTGATATATTACTAAAAATCGTATCGTATTGACGCTAAGATACTTGGAATACTTATCCACAGCATGTGTATATCTTTTACTTTTCAAGTAATGGATTAGATAAGATTACACTATATATTTGCATTATATATTAAATAAAAAACCACCTCCGAAATGAAGGTGGTGTAAATTTTAAGATAAAAAAAAGGTGGTATAACCAATAGGTTAAACTAGTTTCTTTGGACGGAATCATTCTGGGGATCAATTTCCCCTGCCGCCTATTTTTATCAAAGCAAGACAGTGTCAACTGAATGAGTTGGGACAAATATTTATTAATTAAAATTACACTATGCCTAAAAAGCGAAGTACAAAATTTGTTAAAGTAAATAAACCAACGAAAGACGGTCGAAAGTACTTTTTCAGATCGAAGCCAAAGAAATGTTAGACTGAAAACTTCGATCAAAAACCATGTATTTAAGTGTTACAAGTAAACTTAGATTTGAAACATGGCTTCTTTAACTTCTTAATATCAGGTGGTCTCATTAGCCCTTTTAGACTGAATTAAGAATATAGATCCTCGACTTGAAAAGCCTCATTTGCTTAGTAGGTCGAGGAATTTATAGAACAAATGTAAGACTAAAACATTTATTATTCTACTCTATTTTCAATTAATGTGTATCCTCCTTACACTACACCACTTTTCATAATTGCATTTATTTTCAGTTTGATGCAGTTAAATGGTATTGCTAGATACGATACCAAATATCAACATCAAATATCCACCGAACTACCAAGGGTCAGCTCCAAAGCCTTCTCCTTTCCGAGCCTATTAAAAGAAACAGTGATGACATCTCCAGGACTGTACTTCTCAAGAATCGAAAACAGATCATTATTCGTAGAGACTTGATCATCATTGATCGCAGTTATAATGTCTCCTAATTCTATTTCTCCTCTTTCGTTTCTTGTTGTCGGTCGTAGTCCAGAGAATTCTGCTGGGCTAGATTCCGCTACATCCAAAATGAGAGAACCACTTAATCCGGCTTGTCGGGTATATTGTGATGACACTAGCGTAATTCCAATTATTGGCTTCCTAATTTCACCGTACTTAACTAAATCACTAACTACCCAATTCACCTCATCGACAGGGATAGAGAAACCAATGCCCGCGCTGGCACCTGATGGACTATATATCATTGTATTCACTCCTATTAGCCTTCCGCTACTATCAAGAAGTGGCCCTCCAGAATTACCTGGGTTGATTGCTGCATCAGTTTGAATTACATCTTTTATTGGTCGTCCAGTGACAGACTCTATTTCTCTGCCTAATGCGCTTATGATACCTGTCGTAAGGGTTTGATCTAGGCCAAATGGATTACCTATAGCAAATACGGCCTGCCCCACTTTCAATATACTAGAATTACCAACTTTGATTGGCGTCAACACACTAGATGGTGCTTTAATCCTTAGTACAGCAAGGTCCTTATTAGGCTCGACACCGATTAACTCTGCATCCCAACTACTCATGTCAGACAAAGTAACTGTGACTCGACTTGCTCCTTTAATTACATGATAATTAGTAACGATACTACCATCTTTATCCCATATAAAACCTGAGCCTGTACCAGCTGGAATTTCTTGCACATTTCTATTCCATCTACTTTGAGTTACTTTAGATGTATTAATATAACATACAGATGGAGCCGTCTCCTCGAATAACTTTATGGTAGCTTCTTCTGTATTGATGACCATTGTTACCGGATCGACTTTTCGTTTATTACTATTTAGATTTGATGGCTTAGACTGCACTGGCGCATCGTATTTTGTTCTAAGAGCCAACTGTTCTGTTACAAAAGATTGATTTTGAGAGGTTGTGTACCAGATGCCTGATACTCCTCCTAATATTAGCAACCCTATTCCAATTAATATATTTCCAACTTTCATGTATTCCGAGTTTTATTATCAATAAAGTAATTCAAATCTTGATGCTAAGTAAAAAGGGTCCTAAATTTTGACTACTCTTCCGTAAGTATATAATGTATTCACCAAAACTCCTTCAAGGTCAGAAATCGGACTTTTTTTTGCACTTAGGCTTTTATGCAAACACATCCTTAATCATGACCCCGACGCAAGCATCAAAGATTATAGGTATTAAACAGATAACTATTACTCCCTGTTATAAAATTTGCTTTAAAGTATCGTTAAATCGACGTATAAAAACCTTAAATACTAATATAATCACATGATTTTCTAATATTTACATAATCGAAAGAATACAAAACATCATAATAATCGTTGAAATAACACAATGTTACATCAGAATAAAAAGACTTAAAACAATAATTAATAAACAACACATATTTTACAATTTCTACAATTTTAATAAATCTATTTTCATGAGCAAGTACATCAAACACCTCTTAATTATTCTTATTGGTTCTTTCACATTAACTAGTTGTGACGATTTTGAATCTGGAGAATTTATGTCTGCAGAGATGATCGTCTCAGAATCGGACAATCATTCAATAAGGTATCAAACAAATGATGAAGAGCTAAAATTCATAGTCGAGGACTTGAATAATACATCAATGAATTTTGACACTACAGGCTCAAGTCGAGATTTCGTGACATTGTATCTAGATTTCAACAACAATAATGAAGGAGATGCCAATATTGATAAACTATATTCGACAAGGTCAGATTCTGACATAGCTTGTTTATCATATTTTCTTTCTCCATCGTCTTCCACCTCGTGCAATGAAGAATTAGGTTACACTATCACAAAAAGCTTCAAATCAACAGATGCAAATTCGGAAGCTCATGTAGTTCATGAATTAATCATTCGTAAAGAATTCCTTCCTACTACAAACGAAGCAGGTGTTAAATTTTACATGGGCGGTATCGACTCTGGGCTGTACATACCATCATTGACGACTAAACTATTTGCAAATACAATCGTTGTTTCTTGGGATTAAATAGCTTGTAATAAATGAGCTTTATCGTTTTATACTACCTCAGTGAGTCTAACAAAATCTTACTATACACATGCTAAAATATCAACTACTCATTCTTCTTACTAGTTTAATAAATATGACTGACCAGAAACCGAAATTAATATATGTAGGCGACCCCATGTGTTCTTGGTGTTACGGCATCGCCGAAGAACTTGCAAAAACAACGGAACACTACCAAGAAACTGTTGATTTAGAAATCATAATGGGTGGACTAAGAGCAGGCGGTGGCGAAGAATGGAACACTCAATTCAAGGATTTCCTCAAACATCATTGGGAAGACGTAGGTATGTTATCAGGTCAGCCATTTAAGTTTGACATATTGGACTGGGATGCTTTTGATTATGACACAGAACCGTCTTGCAGGTCTGTGGCAACAGTGCAATCTATCGATTCAGATAAGGCGCTTTCGTTTTTTAAAGAAGTGCAAAAAGGGTTCTACTTAGAAAACAGAGATCCTAAACAAGTTGATTTCTATAAAGGTATTTGCACTAAACTGGACATTGATTTTGAGCTATTTAAAAGCAAATTTGACACTGTGGAAATGAAAATGGCGACTCAGAAGCACTTCCAAAAATCTCAGCAGATTGGAGTGAGGTCATTCCCAACAATACTGATCGAACATAAAGGGCAAATGCATTTGATTGCTTCTGGTTATAGTACATTTGAAAAGATGAAGGCGAAGATAGATAGTGCTATAAACTAGAGCAAGTCACACATATCTATGATCCTCTCTTTTTAGTCTGAATAGCTTGAAACTAACAACTAAGGATATTAAGAAGATCAAAACAATACCTACGAAGGTTTCATTTTGCATCATTACTCCGTAAGTACGTAGAGCATTAACTGGTTCATACGGATTTATACCCGGCAGTACTACGAAACCCATCGTCCTATGCATTACTTCCAATACAACATACAATATTGGAACATACCAAAATCTATTGAAATTAACAGTTGGATTCCTTTTAAACAGCCGAAACGAAACCAATAAACCGATACCTAACAAGATAAATCTTAGAGGTATGTCCATCCAGAAATTATTCTCAATAAAAGTAGAATTATACATGTATATACCTATCCAAAACACCTGAGCTATCATATTAATAGCGACAAACAGGCCTTTCATAAATGAAAACAGCAGTACCCCTATGAAGACAAAGTACAATAAGTTTTCTTCAGGCTTGACCACTTCATAATCTTCTCTTATACCGTCCAACGCTCCAAATCGACTTCTCGCTACTAATAAAGCTTCTCTTGTCGAAAGACCATTGCCAACAAGATTTTCTACATCACAATAAAAATGATCTTCAATTTCGATCTTATCCTGATTAGAAAGAATCTCTTTGCTATTCAATTCTGAAATCACCAATGTTATTTCTTCTTTTACTAAACCGTAGTCTTTGGAGTCCATAATGTGTTCATTGTGTTAGTTATTAATTTCCACTCCTCTCTCAATTCGGCTAGTTTGCTTTTACCAGGCTTATTGATGGAGTAGTATTTTCTTTTCCTTCCGTTTTCCGTTCGGATATCAGAATTCACATATCCATTCTTTTCTAGTTTCGACAGTACCGGATATAGCGACCCCTCCTTCCATTCAAGTTGATTATTACTTGCTACCATCACCTTCTTGATAATACTATATCCGTAATCTTCCCCTTCTTCCAGAATAGAAAGTACTAGTGGGATACAAGATGCGGCTACAAGATCTTTAGAAATGTTTTTCATACTTAGAAGTTCTAAGTGTAATTATACATAGAACTTCTAAGTAAACCGCTTTAAAATTCAACTTTTCTACTTTAATGACTATTTTAGCAAGATAGTAATGCGCAAATAATTAATTGACACTCGATAAATTACAACCATGAAACTTGTACGAATTTATTTTACAATTCTTTTATCAACTTATACTATATCATTATTTTCTCAACTTGGAGATTGTACTGGAGCGCTGTTGCTTGACAACAAAAATGATGTGACATTTACATTCGCTCCCGAAGAAAATCAATTTTCAGATCTCTTGACTCCTTTGTGCACTGATGGCGACGTTGTCTTCACTGAAGATGGTGGATTATTTACGCATTGGTTTACATGGCAGATTAAGGAATCTGGAACATTATACTTCACATTATCCATGGAAGCGGAGGAATACGATCTAGATTTCATATTATATAAATCCGAATCTACTGGCAATTCTTGTGCGAACAAACAAGCAATTAGATGTATGTTCTCCGGAGAATCTATTGGATTCCCCAGTGATCCATGCATTTCGGAAACAGGTCTAAATCCTACTGAATTGGATGTTTTTGAAAACGGCGGCTGCAACAACGGAGATAATAATTTCCTTCAACAAATTGATGCGATAGCTGGTGAGGAATACAAGCTACTTGTCATTGACTTTTTACAAATCGAAGGAGTAAATACGCATTTAAAGTTATGCGGAACAGCCACATTCGGAGTAGACGACTCACCTTGTTTCACTTTAAGCGCAGACGAATTAACTCAAAATAATAGACTTTCTGTGTTTCCTAATCCGACAAACGATCAACTATTCATATCTAATAATAACATACCCGTTGCAATCAACTTTCCATTCACAGTAATGGACCAAATGGGGAAAGTGCTCATACAGAAAAATGATGACACCACCTTAGGATCTATAGAAACAGCTACTCTTACACCAGGCATTTACTTCATACGAATCAACGAAGGAGCATCAAACAGAGTTTTGAGATTTGTAAAGGGATAAATTAGTTAACAGATTAACCATTCATATTTCTAACTGCGTCTAATGCTTGATTGACATCCCAGATAAGGTCAGCTTCGTTTTCTACACCAATTGATAATCTGACTAGCTGATCAGTGATTTCTAACTTAGCCTTATCCTCTGGGGAGACTCCAGCATGAGTCATCGAACATGGATGCTGTGCAAGACTCTCTGTTCCTCCGAGGCTTACCGCTAATTTGAATAGTTTCAAGTTATTAAGAAAACAGAAAGATTCTTTTTCGCCTCCTTTTATATAGACTGAGATCATTGCCCCGGGAGAAGAATACTGCTTCTTGTAAACTTCATAATCTGGCGAATTGGGATTGAGTAATCCTAGGTACTTCACCCCATTAACTAACTCATGTTTTGATAGAACATCAGCCACTGTCTGAGCATTGCTTGCTTGAGCTTCCATTCTAACTTTCAGAGTTTCTAGGCTTCTAAGTAGTAACCAACAAGTATTAGGACTCGCCATGTTACCTAAGAATGTCCGAAGAACCTTTACGCGTTGCATTACTTCTGCATTTCCCAGTACAGCGCCAGCTATGACATCACTGTGTCCCCCGATATACTTTGTAGCGGAATATATTACTAAATCCGCTCCATGCTTCAATGGATGACACCACAATGGCCCCATATAAGTATTATCTACCGCTAGATTGACCTTTGTTTCTGGAGTTGAGAACTTCTTACCTAATCTAGCACACATCTCGATATCAACTACCGTATTTGTAGGATTTGCAGGAGTCTCAATGTAGACCATGCTCAACCTATCCGCTTTACCTGTACCACGGATAATCTCTTCTATCTCCTCCTCTGTATTATCAGCTGTAAATCCAATCGCATGTACTCCGATCTTCGGTAAGAAATGGTGAATAAAATGATCTGTTCCTCCATAAGTAGGAGAACTAAACAACAATAAATCTCCTGGCTTTAGAAATTCCAAAAGCACTGTACTAATTGCAGACATTCCACTTTCGAACATTGCACAACCATCCGCTTCGTCCCATAAACATAGACGCTCCTCAAGTATCTGCAGGTTTGGATTATTGATTCTACTATAGATCAGACCTAATTCTTCATCTTGATCTTTCTCTCTTAATCCGTACGCTAATTCAAAAAATGCTTTACCCTCCTCTGCCGTTTTAAACACAAATGTAGATGTTTGAAAAACGGGCGGCTTTATAGCCCCTTCCGACAACTCAGGTTTATATCCATAAGACATCATTAAACTTTCTGGAGACATTTTGTGGTTAGCCATTTTTTATATGTTTTAATTATCCTCAAATCTACATCCACGTATAATATAATTCTACCCTTTTGTATATACAAAGAAAATAAATCTACTATTTACCGCTAAAAAGAATATTAATCTGAATCAATCTGTATATTTACATTTCAAAAGAAAATTAATCTAATATGGCTAATACTTTAGACGCCACAGACAAGAGAATCATCCATAAATTACAAGAGAACGGCAAAGAAACCATCAAGGAAATAGCCGATCATCTAGGAATGTCTACTACTCCTGTATATGAACGGATCAAGAAACTAGAGCGTGATGGGTTTATCGAAGGATATACTGCAATTGTAAACAAAGAAAAAATGGGCTTCCAATTGGTCGCTTTCTGCACTGTTTCGCTAGAAAGCCATCATACGGAATATATAGAACAATTCGAAGCTGACGTAAAGTCCCTTCCAGAAATAATGGAATGCTATCACATAGCAGGAATGTTCGACTATCTATTGAAAATATATTCTACTGACATGGTCGACTACCAGCATTTCATTACACACAAGTTGGCAGCAATTTCTAATATAGGACGGGTTCAAAGTTCGTTTATTATGACAGAAGTAAAAAATGAAAAGGTGATGCCTATTTTGTAATTTGTTGGATTTGTGAAATTTGATTGATTTGTGGATTTGTTTTATAATGTTGACATAATAAAGCAACTAACATCTGAGAAAAACTCATAATGTATTCGTGTTGAGATCTATTCATCAAATATGTTCTATCTACCAATCTAAAACTTACGGCAAGTCATTTGTTTTGACTTCTACTTCCATATCAAACTTAGACAGGACTTGTTTAAGTTCCTGCACATAGCCAGCCTTATTATTCAAGAATTGGTCATGTAAGTATCTATTCTCTTTATTCATGCCGATCATAGTATTGAGTTCAGCGATCTCTTCGAGGATAGATACGACTTCTTTTATTTCTTCTTCCATATTAATCTACTGATCTTATTGTTGTACTTTCTTGGATCCAACATGGCACTTTGAATCTATCGCCTACCTTAAGTCGTCTTTGGAAGACTTCTTCTTTAGTCGGCATATACTGTTTATATTGTTTGATAAACTTGCTTGCTTCTGCAGCAACACTAGCGTCTAAATTCTTCGCTTTTGTAAACATATCTATTGCAGGCCATGTAACCACCTGTGAATTCCAACCTCGACCAGAACCACAAAGAGGACCACTAGAAGCATACAACTTACCGATAAGTAA
>CALKXE010000080.1 GCA_938003955.1 uncultured Saprospiraceae bacterium
GCAACCGAAAACTGGACAAGTATGTTTTGGGACTATATTATCCGTAAGGGAAAAGTAGAGTGATAAGAGATGATTGTGGTAAGTGTTTCGCTGTTGCCAATGATTAATTTCATTCAACTATTATCTTCCGCACTGTATACTTTTGATTTGAGAATAACTTCACAAAATAAATTCCAGACTCAAGAAATGATGCATCTATAGTTCTTTCTTGATCTTTCAAAAAACTGCCATTTTGAACGTTACTTCCAACTACCGAATATATACTATAACCGGTCAATTCGTCATCGCCAGAAACAGTGAATTTAGTGCCGATTGTAATTGGATTTGGAGATATCTGAAGATCGGATTCCACCGCTTGATCTAAGATATCTAATACTATATTAGATAGATATTGCGTAGTCCAGTTGGCAGGATCGGTTATACCAGTTAATAATATACTTCCGTCATCTAAAATAAATAAGTCCGTAAGGTGATCGTCGCTATTATCGCCTTCATCGTACCTATATAGCCCCATGTTTTCTCCTGTATTCACATCAATTTTTATGATGAAGTAATCATATGGAGATGGAGTCCCGTCACTTGCACTCTGTCCACCAACATATACAAAGTCGCCTTTTATTTTTATTACATTTCCAATTTCACAATTATTGAGTCCATGCTGATATCTATTTTGCCATATCAAATCCCCTGACGAGTTGAATTTTAAAGTTAGCACATCACAATTTGTATAACTAGAAGTACCGTAACCTTCCCCAGCATGGCGGCCTGTTACATAAAAACTCCCCTCCTCATCTAGATCGATTGATTCTATTCTATCCGCATAAACATTTGACGGCAGGTTTGTAGGATAATCAAAACTCTCAATCTCTCCGCTCTCCAAATCAAGAAGATTAAATGTATATTTTAAAGAATTAGTAAACATCAACTTCTCATCTTCAGTAACTCTACTATTCAGTGGGCTAATATAAAAATCATAGTTCTGAATTACCGAATACGATCCATCTATCTCAAGTCTAATAATCCTTGATGTTGAAGCACTTTCAATTAATATCCAACTATCACCAGAAGGAATAATACTTGATGGTTTGATATTTTCACCATCAACTTCAATTTCTAAATTCCAAATATTATTCCCTGACATATCGAATAAGCTCAGCAATTGAATTGAGGTTAAATCAAAAACCTCTTGATCCTCATCCAATGGATATCCATATGATTTCACGTAGGAGACTAGAAGCAATGAGTCATTTAACAGGGAAGTTGAGCTTGGATAATAAGATGTATCCGCTTGACTTGACAATTGCCATCCCCACATTTCATTTCCATCTTTATCATATCTCCCTACAGATAGTCTGGATTTATTATAGTTCACATTGATTACTTTAGCTATGTAAAAATTAGCATTTTCATCTCTTACAAAATCAACAATTCCGTATGCTGTTGTGTCATTATTTTCAGCACCTATTTCTGTCTCAGATAATAGATTTCCATTCAAGTTGTATTCCAAATTCAGGATTACTGAATGGTCATTTCTATTGATCCTATCAAAAATATTCACAGTTTCATCTTCAAGTTCAATCTTAGGATTAACACCAGAATATCCTCCATTTCCGAGGTCATATGACTGGGACCAGATAAGTTCGCTTTGAGCAAAAACGCTGCTTGAAATAAATAAAACTATAACTAAAAGAAATTGGGTTTTCATGGTTCTACTTTTTAATTCAACATTAATAGCCCCTCAAAATACTTTTAAATAATTGAAGGGCTATAATGTTTTCTATATTTCATTTGTGATCGACTTGAAATCATATACTTTATTCCGAGTCAATTCAAATCTCTAATCTAATGCCGATTATAGCTTTATGACTTTATAGTATTTCTCAATGTTCGCATTATAGCACTTCACTATATAAGTTCCTGAAGCATTGTCAAGGAGTGATACCTTAGCACTTAATGTACCATTTGAAAGAGAGGCCGCTCTCGTATTCATTAACTTCCCGAGACTATTATATACTTCAATATTAAGAGGCTCTGTGCTATTTACGTCGCTCATTTCTATTATGAAACTATTTGCCGTAGGATTTGGAAAAAGCCTAATCTGATCGAATGAATAATCGTTAACAGCGTCTAGAAGATCAAACTCAAGAGTCACCGTTTCGGAATAAGTACATTCAAAAGTTGTCTCTCTAACTACAACCTCATAATCACCTTGTATTAAATTCACAAAGACATTTTCTGTTTGATAATTTTGCCCTGCATCTATACTATATTCGTATGGCCCAGTTCCATTTAGCACATTGACAGTAATCATTCCATCAGCTTCGTTTTCACCTGATGCATTGACTAAATCAGCTTCCGCCAACAGAAGACACCCAACACCATTTGGACAAAAAGACTCTTCTACCGAGGCTCCAAATTCACCATTATTTTCAACTAAAATGTCTCCTGTAGATGATAACACAGAGAAGTCTCCTTCTCCAAATTGGCAACATATTCCATCACTATAGTCATCATAAAAAATTAACTTATAACAAGAATTATAATTAACACAATATTCTATACTAACAGTTAGATCACCTGGACTTAAAGCACCAGAACCTATAGTCTCATTATTTGATTCGTCTATAATCTCCCATGAACTTTCAACTGGATAATCATCTGCATTAATTACCAAAACTATAAAATCAAAGTCAGAGTTGAGATCTGATGTGATGGTCGATGAATTATTAGATTGTATGGCATCTGGAACGCCGTTCACTCTCAACAGATTTAACGTTATCTCATTCCCCTCTTGAACCAAATTATCAATTACTGAAAATACTATATCTACTTCCGCTAAATAAGGAATATTAAATTCATAGTTGATTGTATCTACGATCATTCCATTTACAACTACTTCAATTTCTGTATTGACAAAAGATGATTCACCAAGATTGGTTACTGTTGCCTTTACAGTTATCTCTTCGCCACATCCGACACTTCCTATTTCAGCTACTAACTCACCTTCTAAGAAATACAAGTTACTAACGACAGTTCTAAGGGTGTCATTTTTTGAATATCCATCCATTTCGTGTGAAACTATGGCGGTCAAATTATAATCTCCGATCATTGAAAAGTCTAGTGGGGTTGTGAATTGAAATTCACCAGAACTCTGAGGACTTAATTCATCATTGACAGAAAGCGTCTCTATTAATTGATCATCAAGCAATAGTGCGATTTCAAAATCTTTCATGTCACGTAATCCTCTATTCCCTATTTTTACGGTCACCAATTCTGAATCTCCAAGACCTGACGAATTAATAGGCTCAATAATCTCTTCAGCTGCGAGGTCAAAGTTTGATTTTATTTCAGCCCAAAAAGAAACCCAAGGCCTAGCTTGTTTGATTATTAGCTGATCATCTACCGTGACTTTATATTCGATATCCATACCGAATCCTTCCGCTCCAACTACATTATATAAAATTTCAAATTCATCATGTATCACAGTGAGGTAAGATCGCAATTCGTCTAAATGCGCCTCTGTCATTACTAATTGATTAGCACCTACCAAATTAGAGTACCTCAAAACAAAAAAGCCTTCATTCGGATCTTCATTTAATAATATCTCTTCAGGAATCTGATTTGCTTCAGGATTAGTAATTAATGCTTCTCCGACTTGAGTGTTTAGGTAAAATGTATTTGCTGTCTGATAGATTGGGTCAATACTTACACCTACACCATTTGACTTTTCGTCTTGATAGTTCGGATGACACAATACTCCCATTGCCGCTATAAAATGATCGACTCTGTAAAAGTCTCTTTCATCGAAAGCTCTAAAATTCCACATACTCGCATATACCTGCTTTATAGATTTTGAAATATGTCCTTCATCTAAATATTGAGTCTTTGATGTATATAAACCCGCACCACTAAATCCTGGTAGATCTTCATTATTCGTACTCGATCGACATCTCACATTGGTTCCTTCCGGGAATGCGTCATGCATCTCTTGAAGTGAATCCAACATCCACGCTGGCATATCAGCATCTTTTATCTCTTTCCTAAAATCCTTTAGCATATCTATCCTTGTCTGTAAATCAGAAATGAAATCTGCATCTGATATCATACTTTCTACTTTCGGATAGAAGCCGTTAAACTTCATAAACTCATCATAGTAATAAAACGGAATACCAAACCCATTTGGAATAGTCCCATCAGGAAACCCAAACGACCTCATCGTAGCTACATTCGAGCATTTTGCGCCGAAGGCAGTAGCCATTTCGAATTCGATCTCATCAAGTGGTAAGATTTCTGTAAATGATAAATCACGTTCTGGAATTTGAGCCTCAGTTGGTCTTATATTTTCATACCATTCATTTACTTCCTCCAAACTAGCTTCGCGTATTTCGTATCCTTCTTGGTCTACCTTATAATATACATACTTACCTAATAGATCCGCAATAGAGTCGATTAATAGAGGATCCTTAATATATGAATTAGGAACATTATCTTGAATTGCTCGCAGATTAACATGAGATAAAGGTGTTTGAACTACTGAAGTTATTATTCCGCCTACTCTAGGTAAAGAATTAGGTAGCGCTTCATAAAGAACGATATCTCTTGATCCTGGGTTTTCGTTTAAAGTCATCAATTTAAAAAAGCCAAAACCTTCCGCTTGATTGAATGGAAGGTAATCTACATCTGCAAAAAATTCTGATTCCAAAACAACAGAGATCCGAGATCCTACGTAGTCAGGCTTAAAATCATTATTGTAGTCTGCTTCTCCAATATCTCCAATAAAGTGTACAAAATTATTTTGAAGATATGGCATATTCGCGGCAAGAAGCTCGAAAGTTCTTTGGGTATAATTAAAAGAGAATGCACTTCCAAAAGAATAGTTGAATGAATAACTTCCTATAGCTCCATTGGGTAGTAATTCATTGGGATTAAACACAATTTCTCCTGTTGTTGCCCCTCCTTGATAATCTGGTATTGTAGCTAAGAAATCAGCATGTATAGCATGCGTTTTGCTATTAATAAAATAAATCTCTGGATTGTCAGTCTCTTGATTGATGATAGCAAACTTTGCAAACTCTCGGTTATTAAGAAACGGAGCCCATGGTATATCTTCACTAACAACAGCTAATTCTGTGTAATCCTCGGCACTCGTCAATGCAGTGGTTCCATCATTAATAGGAATTTCATCAGCAAAATTAAGAGGTGATTGAGAAGGCATGTTATTGAATTCAGTAATATCATCTATTCCATCACCATCACTATCATCTGGATTCGCAATTGAATGCGCCGTTACTTTATAATTCGCTTGCCCATATGCTCCAACAGGCTCGGAAATAAAGAGATTACTTCCCGTACCTAATGTCATTGATGTAATAGATTCAAAACTTAAACCTGGTTCGTGGCGAGCGGTCAACAAGTAGTATTCGTCAGCTTTAGATTCAATCTCCAATTGAACTTGTCCAAAATTATTAATTGAATAAGTTAATATCGGAACTTGGCCAGTACAAACATTAGCAATGCATAGTACAATAGCTATGAGCGAAACTCTTAGTTGATTCATAAGTTTTGTCTTTTTAGTTGGTTCGAAGGAATAGTTGGCCTTCAAAATCAATTACGTACACATTATTGGATTGGTTGGTTCAAAACATATAAATAATTGTAGAACAACATTGTTTCCTATATTTCATTTATAATCGACTTGAAAATATATATTGCATTGTGAAATAATTTTAAACATTATTAGAATAAAACCATTCTAAAATCTAGACTTTACAATCTTCAATGAGAATGCTAGCTGCCTAATCTTAATCAATATCTTTTTTAAGAGAATCATCTACACTCTAATTAATTAGTACCATCTATAATGAATCTAAGAAATAAGCAAAACCTCACAGCCCCTTTAGCTGAAAAGAATCCAACGATCCTAACAAAACATGGCGATGTTCGGATTGATGATTATTACTGGATGAAGTTGAGTGATGAACAGAAGATGGCAGAAAAACCAGACGAGCACACTTCGAAAGTCGTAGCATATCTAGAAGCTGAGAATAAGTATCGAGAAGACATGACAAGTCATCTAGAGGGATTCCAAGAGACTCTATTCGAAGAGATAAAAGGAAGAATAAAGCAGGACGATGCTTCTGTACCATATAGATCTAATGGATACTTCTACATCACTAGATATGAAACAGGCCAGGAATATCCTATCTATTCTCGGAAGAAGGACAACCTAGAGAATCCTGAAGAAATCTTGTTGAACGTAAATGAACTGGCAAAACCATATTCATATTACAACATATCTACACGAAAAGTAAGCGTCGACAATAAAATTCTAGCATATGGAGAAGATACTGTTAGCAGAAGGCAATACACGCTAAAGTTTAAGAATCTGGAGACTGGTGAAATGTATGATGATAAGATCGAAAATACAACTGGAACAGCCATATGGGCAAATGATAACAAGACAGTCTTCTATACTCGAAAGGATGAAGCACTGAGATCCTACAAAATCTATAAACACAGATTAGGAACTGAGGAGAGCACAGATATCGAAGTGTTTCACGAAACAGATGATACATACAATGCTTTTGTATTCAAGACTAAGTCTGACAAATATATCGTCATTGGTTCTTGGGCTACGTTATCGCAGGAATTCTACACACTGCCTGCGGATACTCCTGATAATGATCTCACCTTGTTTCAGAAGAGAGAGAATAATCTAGAATATAATATCGCACATTTTGGTGACAAATGGTACATCCGAACCAATAAGGATGGCGCAAGGAACTTTAAGGTAATGACGACTACCGAGAAGGCAACTCCAAAAGAAAATTGGACTGATCTCATTCACCATAGAGATGATGTATTCATAGAAGGACTAGATTTATTCACTGATTATATGGTAATCAATGAAAGAGTCGAAGGCATTAGTAAGATGCGCATCAGGTCTTGGGGTGGTGAGGATCATTATATCGATTTTGGCGAAGATGCATACAATTCATCGCCAGGTGTGAATATGGAATCTGACACCGAAGTACTGAGAGTAGGATTTACATCTATGACAACTCCAAGCACTGTCTATGATTATAATATGAAGTCTCGCAAGCTTGAAATGAAGAAGCAACAAGTAGTTGTCGGTGATTTCGATCCAAAAGATTACGAGTCCGAAAGACTAATGATTGAAGCCAGAGATGGCACCAAAGTTCCAGTATCAATCGTCTATAAAAAGGGATATAAAAAAGATGGAACACAACCACTATTACTCTATGCATATGGTTCGTATGGTTACAGTATCGATCCATATTTCAGTTCTGTCAGATTAAGTTTACTAGACCGGGGATTTGGTTATGCGATTGCGCATATCAGAGGAGGTCAAGAACTAGGCAGAGATTGGTATGAAAACGGTAAGTTCTTGAAAAAAATGAACACATTTAATGACTTCATTGATGTAGGTCAATATCTCGTTGATCAAAAATATGCCGCAAAGAATCAGCTTTATGCGATGGGAGGAAGCGCAGGAGGAATGCTCATGGGCGGTATCGCAAACATGAGACCTGATCTATGGAACGGAATCGTTGCCGCAGTGCCATTTGTAGATGTTGTAACGACTATGCTCGACGACACTATCCCCCTCACTACTGGAGAATACGACGAATGGGGCAATCCTAATGATGAGATCTATTATCGATATATGAAGTCCTATTCTCCTATTGACAATGTAGAAGCTAAGGGTTATCCATCCATTCTCATAACCACTGGCTACCATGATAGTCAAGTACAATATTGGGAACCAGCAAAGTGGATTGCAAAACTCCGAGATCTAAAAACTGATAATAATCCGTTGATGATGTACTGTAATATGGATACGGGACATGGCGGTGCTTCGGGTAGATTCCAAAAATATAAGGAAGTCGCTATGGAGTATGCTTATTTGTTGGATTTGGCAGGGAAGGTGTAGTGAAACCGACTTGTCTGACATCTCATAGAGTGTCTGACATTTATTAGTTATTAAACTGTACTTTGATTTAGTCCCTGTACCCATGAAAGTGTCAGACACCTCGTAGGTGTGCAGACAATAGTGCAAACCGATATGTCTGACATCTTATAGAGTGTCTGACATTTATTAGTTGTTAGATGGGTTAATACTGCCCGAGCCACGAGCAGCCACCTTACCCTAAAAGGGAAAGGCCTGGATAGGGTTCGCCCGTGGTACTATCCACAAAGACATACAGAATTAAATCTGCCCCGCTTCTTTACATACTGATTTTTCGAGGTATTTTCCATTTTCCAAATGGTATGACAAAACTAAAATTTGGAACTATAAAGTCATTCGAAACGATCATGCCACCAAGAAAACTATTGCCACTACTGAAAGTATATTCAATCATGGCTGTACCAACTTGGGAATATTTGATAATCATGGCATCAGTCACAAGTCTGGTTTTCCGGCCTAGCACAATATTCCAATTCATCAAGATTACAAGCAGCGGTTCATCTTCTTCCGTTACGAAACCTACCGTTGGTGAGAAAGTAAAGTTGCTTCTCTTTCCTCCAAACGTAAATGGTATAGATGCTAAAATTGTTCCTCCGTCATCATTGAATAATACCTTAGTCGACAATCCAATACTGAATGATTCGCTAATAGGTCTTCCGTAGCTTAATCCCAATTGCATGACAGGAAGAATAGCACCATTGCCACTAATAATAGAGATAAATTCAAAACCTAATGAAAAATCTAGATTATCTTTTAGACCATAGCTAAAATTATTACCAAAGAGGAAGTAGTTTTTATAGTAATTGTTTCCTTTCCCATTATTACGAGCAGTGGAAACATAAAATGGTTCGTTGACATTCTGCATCTCAGAAATAAGGGAACTTCCATTATAGAAGTACTCAATATTTGATTTCAAGAACCCTAATATTTGATTCTCCTTTCCGTATAAATAAACAGAATCATTCGTTATTTTGAATAGCTCTCCATCATAATATCGCTTATCAAGAGTCCTAATGGAAACTTCTGTAGTATCGATTTGGCTCCATCCCGAAAAGCATAACATAATGAGACTTATGGTAATAATTAGTTTACGTGATTTCATGAAAAATTGGTAAGAATAGCTGCGTCCATTAAAGTAAAATTGGTTTAATTATTAGTTGTAAGGAAAATTGAAAAGTAAAAAAGATCCTAAATTTTGACTACCCCACTGCAAGCGATGGAGCATTCACCAAAATTTTTCCAACCTAAAGTTCGGAAATCGAATCTTTTTATGATAAGGCATTTTCATGCAAAAAAATCTATTTTATAACCCCGACACAAGCATCGGAGAATTTAAGTATTCAATTCCTTAATCTATTAATTTGAACGACCTGAAGTGATTATTGGTATTCTTACCTAAAGAAAAAATATAACAATGAAGAGTTCATTATATAAAGTGCACCATTTATTAAATAACCCTTTTAATAAATCTCAATGTATGAGTATAGCTCCGTTTACCTTTATGATAGATACCAAAATGATCTAACTTATCGATACGCACCATCCCTGAAGCGTGGATGATATAGTTGTCTTCTAAGATAATACCAACGTGATGTATTCTTCCTTCTTTATTTACAAAATAAGCAAGATCACCAACATTACTGGCAGCTACAAAATCGACCATCTCCCCTATTTCGGCTTGTTGATAAGCATCTCTTGGCAATTTGATTCCGAAGATCTTAAATACGGCTTGTGTAAACCCTGAACAGTCGATTCCAAAAGGACTTCTGCCTCCCCATATATAGGGAGCATTGATGTACTTCCTAGCTACTTTGATAAGCAACTCTGGAGTCATCGTTACTTGGCCTGGAGTAATAACTTGTCCGCTATAGACTAGTTTTTCTCCTTTTACCCTGAATGTCATTCCATCATACTGTGGCAGGCTACTGGCACATACAATCGGAAAAGAAATATCTCCTGACATGATTGGGTGAGCAACTTCTAGTGGATACGCTCTGTTCACTGTATGTTCGATAAACTCATCTTCTGTTAGGCCTATAAGTTGCTTCGGATCCATCCAACCTTCATAATTATCCCATTCACAACGAACTTTGATCCAGCTTTTATTCTTTTTGGTTAGAATCGTAATTAACTCACCATAAAGCAATTGTGAGATCATTTCAGAAGCATCATCAGCTTTCTTCCTAATCGGGGCAACACTCACACGGCAGAGCCCATGCGTCTTAGGAATTTTGATTTTTGCTTTCTTTTTCTTCACTTATAATAGATTGTACGAAGTATGTGAACTCCGAATTACAGAAGTTGTCTTAATCATATATTTACTGCAAAATTACTGCCAAAAAAGTGTCCCGGAAATAAATAGGCACAAAGAGATTATCCTTGTTGAAAACCGGTGACTATTAAAGAGTCAAAACATAAATTGAGCATTACAAAATTGAGCAAAAAAGAGTCCTGAAATCTTGAAAATTGGTTTTAAAAGAAACTATTTAAGTATAGTCACCGAACCAAAAAAAGTCTTAGATATGCCATAATCAAAATTCAGCTTAGCAGCATAAACATAAACTCCAGAATCAGATTCTCCCCCATCCCACTCCTCTCCTGAAAATAATAGATCACCCCATCTATTATATATTGATATTTCAACAGACCGTATTTTATCATCATTTCCAATGGTACCAAAAGTATCGTTTACACCATCTTGGTTGGGACTAAACACATTTGGAAAGTAGATATTGAATGTTGTCAACTTTAACAAAACTAAACTATCACAATCTAATGACGAAGTCAGCCTTAATTCATGCTCCCCTTCCTTTTCAAAGCTATAATCTTCAATTATATATGATTCTCCTTCAAGTATACTTGCTTCCGTTGTATCATATTTAGCTCCAATAAAACTTATATCTAATGTCACGATTCGATCGCAATTGTTCTCATTTTTAAAAGTGTCCAGATAAATACCTTCGGCTGATATCTCAAGCGCTCCAAAGGTGTATATATCACCCTGGCAAATAGAAACTGATTGTACTTCCACAAATTCAGGTATAGCATATTCAAAAGATGCAGATACTCTGCAGGACTCTTCATTTAATATTCTGACTTGATAGCTCCCTTCTCCATAATTCTTAGTTAGCTTAGAGAAGACTTCACCGACCAAAGCAATACCTGACCGATACCATTGATAATCAAATTCTGGATTAAATGGTACTGATAATTTATAGTCATTACTGCACGGATGTTCTTCCTCTTTAATCTCTAATTGAAATGATTCTAAATCTGATAAAAGAAGGTTGTCAAAAAAATAATAGATGCTAATAGGACTAGAAATTGGTGTACAACTCGGTCCGATGGCTATTGCATAGATATCTTCATCAGGAGTTATCTCTAAATTTGTATTGACCCACTTATTTCCTTCATTACCATTTACCCTCACTTCTCCTAACTTAATCCAGTCTGAACTATTTGCCGGACACCCAAATGCATTATCTCCAATTCCAAATGGAAGGTTCACACAATCAGAAGTACCAAAAAAAGTAATATAAATTGGAGGTGATTTCTGAGGATCTACAAAACCTACATCAAATTGAAATCGATATGCTGTATCTTTTTTTAATGGGCTTAATAGACAGGCTCCTGCGTATTCTTTCCAAAATGGTTCTGCATCATTATTATTCCTAACTCTTCCATCTCTGAACCCCATGATACCTTCTCCATCAGGAAATGGCTGAGGAGGAGGAAAATCGTCCCATCCATACCAATCGCATGAGTGGATATAATCCGTAGTCGGTTCGGAAGCTTGAATCCAAAGTGCTGCACAATCCAACTGGCTCCTATCATCCGGACAACAGTTCATATCTTCAAATGAAGGATTTGGTATTAATGAAATAGGTTCTACTATCAAACAACTGCAATCAGTATCATTTAAGTCGATTGCATTATCGTTATCATCATCCAATCCATTGTCACAAATTTCTATTTGACCAATAGATATTAAAGGCAAAAACAGTAAAATCAACAAAGTAGTCATCCTTCTTGATCTATCTAAAAGAGAGATGCAATTACAATCAAAGAATATTTTATATGAAAACTTTAAATTCATTCCAAATCAAATTTTATTTTCTATCACCAAGTTATTTTAATTTTCATTCACTTAAACAATTTAAAAATAGGACAGAATTTGTGATAAACAAGTACATTTTTTCATTATTCTAAATTAGTTCAAAACATGTAGTATCCAGTATTCCGAAACTCTCCACAAAAGATAGAATCAATAATCAAACATTTCATATATTCACGTTAATGAAATACATGTTACCAATATTGGGAATCTTAATAATTACTGCTTGTAGTAAAAGTGCGCCTTCCCCCATTGCTGCATCTCATGACTATTGCCATCTACTTTCTGGTGCACAGCCTCATCAAGCTGATTCCATAACGAGTGTAGACTCTATCGTGAGAGAAGGAAAAACTGGGATATATGTATTAGAAGAAGGATCTGATGCCATCACAACTAGAGCTAATCTCAGTCAGAATGCACAAAAGACAATGGATATCCAGTACTTCATCTTTTCAGAAGATAATATCGGAACCATTTCTTGCGACTATATGCTTCGGGCAGCATGTAAAGGAGTAAAAGTGAGAGTCATCGTAGATGATTTAATGGTTGATACAGACTACAACTATATACTCGCACTAGACCAACATAAAAATGTAGATATCAAAATCTATAATCCTAATATGAACATCGGGAAGAACATGGTCTATACCCTATTCAAAGCAACGACAGACTTCCGAGGGATCAATCAAAGAATGCACCATAAGACATTTATTGTGGATGGGAAAGTAGCCATAACTGGAGGACGTAATATTGCTGACGAATATTTTGATTTTGATCATGAGTATAACTTTAGAGACAGGGATGTACTATTGGTCGGCGGCCAGAGTACAGTCATCCAGTCTGCATTTGATGAATATTGGGATTCTGATTTGAGCGTTTCCGTTTCTGATTTGATAGAATACTCTTCAGAGGATTATGATCCCTATATCGTTTATAAATACATCTACGAATACTCGAATGACACATTAAATTTCTGGCCTAAGATTCGAAAATATATTCCATATGCTATTACTACTGTAATCAATTCTGACGATTTCTATTGGGTAGATAACGTGCAATTTGTTTCTGATACTCCTGGTAAGAATGATGGAACAGAAGGATTAGGAGGCGGCGGTAACACAACGACAGCTTTAATAGACTTAGTGAACAATGCTAAGACCGAAGTTTATATCCAGTCACCTTATCTCATCGTTTCTGATTTGGGTTATAGTCTATTTGAAAACGCAGTAGATCGAGGAGTTAAAGTCTACATTTTGACCAATAGTCTTGCATCAACAGATAACTTGGAAGCGTTCAACGGTTATCAAAGAAACAGGCAGCGGCTACTCGATGCTGGAGTCCATCTCTATGAGTATAAACCAGATGCTGCTATCCGTAAAAATCTTATGACTGGAGATTTACAAAAGAATTTAGGCTTCGTCCCTATCTTCGGACTACACGCTAAGTCCATGGTTGTCGATGATTCTATTTCTGTGATCGGAACATTCAATCTTGATCCTCGGAGTGCTAACCTTAATACCGAATGCATCACCATTCTATCAGAACCGGCCATCAATACAAAGATGAAAAGCATTATGAAAGAAGAACTTGAGACTCAGAATGCATGGCATGTGATTCAAGGATCTAATCCTGATATTGAAGCTGGAAGCTGGAAGAGATTTAAGGCCTGGACTAAGGGTGTGGTGCCGGTTTCTATTTTGTAAAAGTACTATAAACAATCAAATTCAAAATAAATGTAAATACTTAGGTGTGCGCGATGAAAAAACACTAATGAAATTTCATCAATGCTTCGTTAACTCTATTCTAATTCCATCTTGTTTCATCATACAGAATACTTATTTAGGCTATCGAGAAGATTTTAATGAGCTATATAAATTAGAATAACACTTGCCTTTTGAAAAGTACTGATATTTAATAGCTTTAATAATCAAACTCACATTCCCAGCTTGATCCTCCCCCTAAACTGCCTGAAAAAAACTTCATTTCTACTGTCTTTAAGTCCAAATTTAGATTCAAATAAGATTCTTGATTTGGACCAGTAGATGAATTATCTGCGCTATATATAAGTATCTCTTCATTTAAGTCCTTTTCAATAAAAATAAAATCCCGTCCATAACCATTTACTCCCCTCTTTACTGTCATTCCTCCTGGAATGGGAATAAGATTCATCGTATCGATACTAAAACTTGTAGTATATAATCCGCCTGGAGCACCTGCACTATTACAGAACATACTTTTCACTTCAGTAATATATGTCTCATTTAATATATCACGTGGATTAAATGTAGAAAATGCAGAAGACTGAAACACATCGCCATCTTTTACCTCCCAATAATAATTATTTGTCAGCGGATTAAGGTCACCAACCGTAATACTATTTTCTTCTAAAGTTTCTTCAATAATAAGATTCCCTTCTACAGAATTCTCATATAGTCTAAATTCAACTTTATTATCTGAATTATATTCCCAACTGAACTCTATCTTTTGAGATGGAATATCCTTTTCATTAACTGGGTAAATTAATGTCAATTTATCATTAGCTGTATATATCAAAGTTCCTTCCTCCTCTGCACAGCTAGTAAAAACAAAAATTACTGAGACGAAAAATATTAGCTTCAGTTTCATAATCGTGTTTTATAGTGATTTGGTATTTTCAACAACTTTTGATTAGACATAAATTCATTAATGTTTCATTCGCATTCTATATGTGTAAACCCACATTTAAATATCTCCGAATCAATAAAATTAATGAGACATAATTAAGTATGAAATATCAATAAGTCTAATTAATTATTGGTGTTTCTGTGATAAAATCCTTTTTAATATAACTCAAACCAACCACACTTAACAAACAAAGTAAAAACATAACTATAAAAAGAACATCATACCCAAAAGCCTCCAAAATACCTGTTCCTAAGATCGGCGCAACAATGAGTGACATCGAAAACATAACCGTATTCACGCTCATATATTGTCCAATA
>CALKXE010000081.1 GCA_938003955.1 uncultured Saprospiraceae bacterium
ATAAGAGCTTACTGCAAGAAGAAGAATATTCCGTTTACGGAGGAAATGGATGGAGATATTTGAAAAACAAATTTCATAATAGAGTATAGGTAAAGAACCATGGCAGATCAACAAAACATAATCATATACAAAACAGCTGATGGACTATCCTCAGTTATGCTTTATGCCAAAGATGGAACAGTCTGGATGAGTCAAAATCAGATCGCTGCACTTTTTGACACCTCAGTACCCAACATCAGCATGCACATATCCAACATACTAACAGACAAAGAGTTAGTTAGAAGTTCAGTTATTAAGAATTACTTAAGTACTGCTACTGATGGTAAAGATTATTCAGTACGATACTATGCACTAGACATGATACTAGCCATAGGTTTTAGAGTGAGAGGAAATAGAGGTACTCAATTCAGACAATGGGCCAACCGGAATCTAAAGATGTATATGATCAAAGGATTCATCATGGATGATGAGCGACTCAAAAATCCAGATGGCAGACCTGACTATTTTGATGAATTACTAGAGCGCATACGTGACATAAGAGCTTCGGAAAAGCGGTTCTATCAAAAAGTCAGAGATCTCTTCTCACTTTCTAGTGATTATGATTCTTCTGATAAAGCTACACAGATGTTCTTCGCTGAAACCCAGAACAAGTTACTCTATGCAGTAACTGAAATGACCGCAGCTGAGCTTGTCATCAAGAGGGCAAATACAGAGAGTCCTAATATGGGGCTTAATACATGGAAAGGATCGATTGTAAGAAAACAAGATGTCATCATAGCAAAAAACTATCTAACAGCCGATGAATTAGATAGTCTCAATAGATTGGTTGTCATATTCTTAGAGACAGCAGAACTTAGAGCAAAAAGTAGAATAGATATTCCAATGAACTTCTGGAGAAAGAATGTAGATCAGATCTTAGAATTAAGTGACAAGGCAATCTTAGATAAAGCTGGATCTATCAGTAATGCGGAAATGAAAACTATAGTAGGCCAAACATATGATACATTCAATAAAAGAAGGAAACAATATAATGCTGAAATAGCGGACCAACAAGACTTAGATGATTTAAAATTACTTGAGCAACAGATTAAGTACAATAAAAAGTAAACCTAAATTCTAAAACACAATTACAACATATGCTTCACCTATCACTACCCGACCCAAATTACAGAATCAAAGGATCAAGAGACCCGCTAGGATTCCAACCCATCTGGCAACGACTTGGTCGCAATATCATAGAACACCTATCCACTGTTTCCGTAAATGTACGAGACTTCCAAGTTATGTCCTACGCTTACTACTTCTTTGGCGATGATGACAAGAAAGACTTCCTTGATTTTTTTTATCGATGGGAACAGATCTGTGCGTATACCCGAGAGAAAACTGTAGGTGATGGTTACAATGGAAAGAACTTTGTATCCAAGAAAATGCGAGATACACCTGACGGTCCATTTTCCCTTGGCAGTAATAGTGAAGACACCATTCTGAGTAATCAAAAAGCCTATGGAATCTATGGTAAATATAACAGACCATATACTGAGATGGGCATCAGGAAGAAAGAAAATTTTGCATCTGTGCTTCATCAAGCCGTGAATCAGCACCCAAACAAAACTGATCTATATGCATTGATCAAAAAGCTAAAAAGCAAGGAGACTAAAGTACTAGTCGGATTGGACGAATTGCAACTAATTTATCCTTTGATAGCATCACTATCAGATCAAGAAAAAGTATTTTACGATGAGCTTATACTTCAAAGTAGTGAGGATCATTCACAGAATGAAATTTACACTTTGATTCATTTACAACAAGAATTACTAGAAGCAAACACACCTTTCAAACTATACAATGTAATCGATACGCTCATTCAGAACTCCAACACATCAGAAATACTAAAAGGGCACCTTGAAGAAATACGTCATGCAGAGAAACTGCTATACATATACACCAATGTATTCAGACACCTACAAACTAAGGCTACATGGAAGATTGAGAATATGCTACAAGAGATAGCAATCTCTACTCTACCGCGAGTTGATCCATATCACTACAGTATCGATGATCTAAATCAAATATCTAAATCGATCAATGGTAACCCTACACAACTACTGATAGATATCGTGCAAAGGAATAATGACATCTGTAAAAAAAGGAACAATGCTGCTTGGCTAGAAATAACTGATAATAGAATCGTAAGACACTACAAAGATGGGGCACGAGAACTAAAGGAATGGAATATAAATGAGCAATTCGATAATGACTACTTCATAGCTTCTTATCTAAGACTATACAGGGACATCAAACAATCAGCCTAATGAAACAAGCTATATTATTAGAAAAGTTAATGGAGCTGATTGGTGATAGACAAGTCATCGCTGCAGTGTTTTACACATTCAATTTTGATGCTCGGTTCTTCGAAAACTATTTGTTACCTGTCTTCGTACCTGATGTAGAATTTAGTGACAATGAAATCCAAAATGCTATTCTTTGGAAGATGTATCAGAAGGAGCTGCCTCCTGTAGTCGTATTCTGCGATGATCATATGAAAGGAACGGAGGGGCCTAGTCTTGACTATACTGTCCTGCCTATTAGTCTACAGAACAAGGGAGGCTATGTCCCATGTTTTCATGCAAAACATTCTTTCATTCGACTCAGTGATGACAGCCTTATTATAATCACTGGTAGTAATAATCTAACAGTAAGCGGATGGTGTAGGAATGTAGAAGGGTATGATATTAGACGATATTCCGCTAATGGTACAAATGCCTATTTTCCAAAAAACTATCTCAAAGAGATAAGACTCTATATGACACACAGAGATTCATACTGGATGAATAGCAGCACAAGAGAATTAGCCGCAATAAGTTTAATTAGATACTTTATAGATAAACAAACAGATACAGGAAGTGAAAATCAATACTTTTTCACCAGTCATAAGGAAACATTCCATAGTTTCATAGCTAAACTAAAAACTGAGATCAACGGTAGCAATCCATTCCAAAAAATAGAAATCATAGCACCTTATCTTTCTAATGGGCTCAATCATTTTGATCTATTTGTCGCAACTACAGGATGCCAAAACATCAATATCGCAATACCATTCGAAGGAGAAGATCTAGTAGGTATGGAAGAGGAACTATTCAGGACTATAGATCAGCATGAATCATACAACTGGCACTATTTCGACCCTAAAGACAATACCAAAGGGTTTAGGTTCTGCCATGCCAAACTCTATCGATTTTATGGTGAAAAAAGTATCATAACTATTGTCGGATCTGTCAACTTTACCGACGCAGCATTTAAAGGTGTAAAACAAGGAGGGAACCTAGAGTCAGCCATAGCTACTGTCGAACACAATCTAGAACCTAAACCATGGCTGGAGATTCCATATAATGGAACAGATTCATTCGAATTCACGACTCCTAGGGAAGAAAAAGAGGAAGAAGAGCTACAAAGAGCCTCACCTTATGAATTGACATTTGAGATGGATTGGTTAGATAATAAATTACGAATATTAAATCCTAATCCTGACCACCAAAAAGGTAAAGTCATATTTGAGAATGATAACGCTAGTTCAATACGAATAGACAAATTGGATAAGACTATGACATTAAGCAATGTCCAACTTCAAGAAGTCTTAAGCACAAATGTAATCAGAGTAAAACCAACAATTCATGGACTTGAAGGAATCTATCATTACTTCCCCAAACATATTAATATAGAAAGCAAACCGCTTCCTCCCAAATATAACATTAATGATGCGGAGCTATTTCAGTTATGGACAGAATTAGAAAATGCATTTGACAAAAAAGCAAAGTCCAGAATCATTGATAGATTTATTGATCGTATCGTCGATCAATATGAAGAAGACATAGATGACAATCTTAAGATCACCAAATCCATTCTCAATCAAATGGCTAGTCATCTCAACGGTTTATTATCGCTACATAGAGTACTATCTAAAGAAGTCAAAGTAAAACAACAAACAAAACGTATCCAAAAAATAGAATACTACCTCATCGCTGACAACGTGGACACCTTAGTCAACTATCAGAAAATACTTAAGAAACTCTACTCTGAAGACGAGATCAATCTTGGATTCTACTGGCTCATCTTGAGCATATTGGATAAATACTTCTATGGAAATCAAACGCTCCAATCTTTAGTAAAAGAAGAAAGCCTACTTTCATTAAAAACGCGCTGTGATTACTTCCGTAAAACATACTATAAGATCGATCAAGAAATGAGAAAATCTGGAGTCCCCAACTCTAAACTTAAATGGCTAAAAACTCAACTTCATGCATAGACTAAACGATATACTAGCCAGAGAGATACTAGACCTCAATCCTGGTGAAGTCATTGATAAAGAAATAGCTGAGAGGCAGTTTAAAGTTATTGTAAAAGGCTTCAATTATCTATCATCTAGTAATAATAACTTCTTATATATCGCCGATGAGGTTGGTCTAGGGAAGACTTATATTGCTCTCGGGATAGCCAGTCTATTAAGATACTTCGCGGAAGATCAAGCACTCCAAAACTATAAGGATGTAATCATAGTGCCCAAGAAGAATCTCCAGTATAAGTGGCAGAAAGAGATTAAGAATTTCACTAAAAATAACTTCCTGCAAAACCAAAACAGGGTTAAGAATATCTTAGGAGATACAGTAGGCAAAAACACGACTGACGAACTACATAATCAACTAGAATTATTTAGTAGTGGGCATCCAAGTTATGAGATATTTAGGAATTCATCTTTTAGCTTAGGCTTTGCCGGGGAAGGATGGAAGGACAAACTGTTAAGCCGGTTAGATGATTATGGAAAAGAGACGATGCGCATCGCTTTTAAGCACTTCCGTGTGAATGATAGATACACTTCTGAAGATAATTATCCAGAGATAAAACGACTTTTTGGTTATCTAATGAATATTGCTTCAGAAACTATTGATCTATTGATTGTAGATGAGTCTCATAATTTCAAACACGGTATCGGTCCAGATGTAGCTGCGAGAAATCAGGTCGCTTCCAGAATGATGGGTGTAATTGATGAAGAGACGGATCAGGAGCTATTTACATTGATTCCTAATCTTAGATCGCGTATCAAACCACTGGCAAAAAAAGTCATCTTTCTTTCTGCAACACCTCTAGACGAAGGCTGCCATGAAATCAAACGAATGCTTGATATATTCATCACTGATCATCCATATCGCAAGCTCGATAATGAAGCCGCACACGAAAAAATAAAGGTTGAACTATCCTCTTTTATGATGCGAGGATTAATGAAGATTTCTCTCGGGGATACAGGAGGCCCCGTAGTACAGCACAGTAGGAATCAATATAGACACGAACATAGAGAAGGAAATGTAAATAAAGATAAACAAGCGGAAATTCAGAAAATAGATGATCCTTTCATGGCGGCCACATTAGGGCTCATGCAATTCAAAACTGCAGAAATACTAAACACTAAGAACCACGGTGGAGCTTTCGAAATGGGAATGAATGCTAGCTTCGAAACAT
>CALKXE010000082.1 GCA_938003955.1 uncultured Saprospiraceae bacterium
GTATTCACTATGGAAAAAGAATGAAGCGTTTGATGAAAATTATGGAAATGAAATGATATCTGATATTCATGAGGAGGAAGTTCCTTCTTCATCATCAACTCGCAGAGTTGAAACAGAGTCAAGTGAAGAAAAGGTAGATGGGGCTAAAAAGCATCCATGTACACAGAATGAACATCTGTACAATCATTCGTCAGAAGTCCTTCTTCATCAAGAACAAATATCGTAAAATAATTGAAATTATATTTGGATTTTAACACAGTACCTACGGGCTCCTTACGAAGACCCATAGCTCGCTAAGCGGGATGTGCAGTAATATTTTTATCCATATTCATCGGCTCCTCTGATATTATTATTATCTTGTATTCGGAAGAGTCTCGCTTGGATAGGAGTCTCTATTTTATCCATATTGTTCTTTAAAATATTGGATAGAATTTGATAGTTGACCCTATGTGTTGTACGGGCTTAGGAACATGCTTTCTCTAGTCTTTCCTTGGTATATTTCTTTCCTAAACCCAATACTCCGAGGCAGGCATTATACGTCTGTTCTATGAGTGATTTACTGTCCAGCATAGTTGAGATTGCCCATAATGTATTCGGGCCAATCTGTTCGGCTTGTTTCTTAAAATAAGCCGCATCCCATCCTTTTTGCTCTAAATACTTGACGTGTTTTTCTGGCATATGGATAGCCGATGTACTATACCCATGAGGTCTTCTATCTCGTTTATGTATACCTATTCTAATGTTATCAATGTAGACTTCTACGGTATCTCTTGTGTAGACAATCTCACTTTGTTTTCCCACATACCTATGTGGTACACTGTATTGATGTTTGTCTTCACCTAACACTACATGGTAGTTCCGTTGCACCTTTGCTCTGGTGCTCTTCTTTACTTGAAATAAACTTCTAGGTAGTTTGCATAGGTCTTCTTTTTCAATGGCAAACATATCCTTACGGCTGTAATCTTTGCCCTGGTAATTAGTATTATTGAGTTCTTCCAATTGCTTATGTATCGCTTGATTCAGCGCTTTTATGCTATGGTATTCTTCATCACGCAATGGGCCATATATCTTATTGTAAGCTATCGCTACATGTCGCTCAACATGAGCCTTATCTTTCGGCTTTCCTGATCGAGTGGCTTGTAGTTCCATACCGTAATGAGTAGCTAATTGTAATGATAAGGCATTAAATGTTGGTTCATACCTGTTGGATTTGATTACGAAACTTTTTAGATTATCACTCAGGATTACCTTGGGCAACCCTCCGATATAAAGTAATGTTTGATTGATTCCCTCTACAAATTCTTCTTGTTTTTGACTTGGTAATGCATATGCAAATGTATATCCTGAGGCTGGTAAGGTGCAGGCCAGCACTTCACAGTAATGTATCTCCCCAGTTGATATGTCTACATAATGTAGCTTCTTACCTGCATAATCAATCGTCAGGGCATATCCGTTTTTATGCTCTAGACGAAGAGTGACATCTGTAGCAAATAGGCAATTTGCGGAAAAACGGTCTCATCAAAAGACCGGCTTTTGTAGTAAATAGGAAATTTGCGGAAAAACGGTCTCATTTGAGACTATGTTCGTTAGACCCACAAAAATATCCGATTCAGTTCTCGATGCTTACCCTTCAATCTATCTTAGTGAGGTACAACACTTCTCGATTTCTCGAACGCTCTAGATCTCGCTTTCTTTCTTTCTTTCTTTCTTTCTATGTCGTGCTAAATAATCAGTAACTTAATTATCCAATCTAATCAACTTATAACCTTAATAAAGTTTGAAAATTTCTTAAAAAAAGTATCCAATCATTCTAATGAAGAAATAGCTAAAGGATATTGGAGCTCTAAAAAATCTGTTGCCAAATATTGGAGTCGAAATTCCGGGAAACGTGAAATCTCATGATTTTTTTTGACAAAAAAGATCTAAAAACCCTGTTGTCAACTTTTTTCGTGAAATACGCTAGAAGAACATTTAACGATGTTTTTTACTGATGAAAGGGTTGTTTTAAAACTCAGTAGTTTGTTTTGAACGCACTCAATAGCAAAAAATACGCGAACATGGAAAATAAGTACGCGATAACAACATATTAAGAATTTGTTCAATATGTAATTCGTTGTTTGGTTTAGATTTGTACTACTTTTGCTTCTATTAAATTTTAATGACAAATACTATACATTTTGATGAATTCTTAATTCAAAGCCTATAAATAACTAATACATTTGCTCTTGAATTAGGATATAATCTAAGGATAAACTAAAATTAATATAGCTGCAAAATTTGCAGCTATATATTTATAAAATGACAATTATTATGAAATTGGAATCTATTATTGACAAAACGCTTTAAATACTAATTAGATGGAATATCCACTTCCTATACCTGATGAGATTTGGTCTGTTTTAGACGAAGAAGGAGTAGGGGGATTGATGTCTATGTATATAGAATCTTACGAATGATAACATTGTAAGACATATAATAATTAAACCTTTTGTTGTAAACTACAAAATATGAACTATTTGAAAACCCTTTTATGTACATCAATTTATTTTTTGACGACATTTTGTTATAGTCAAGTATCAATCTCTTTAACAGAGCTAGATAGTAAAAGTAACCAAAGATATTGTTTCGAAATACAACTTGTCAATGAACAAGATGAAGCATTATCACTCTTAGGTCAAAATTACAGACTCTACTATAATAGTAATGAAGCCCAATTCATTGAGACTTCTTTGACCTCTTATCTTAATAGCTCTTATCAAGATCTTAAGATCGTAGAGCATCACCATGATATCGATGCCGAAGGATTTGAGACATTGTCTTTTGACGACCTAGGATTTATCAATACCAAATATTCGTTATAGAACAAAAAAAGTTTACCTTTTACTTAATTAATCAAATTTTTAATCAACCGCAACTTATCCGGTTTCTGATCCTTTTTTGATTTGAGCTTGACACTGACCTACAGGTTTGTAGTCATTCTTCTAGGATTTATTGATGTCTTTAATATGCAGGATGTCACTAAGACTTT
>CALKXE010000083.1 GCA_938003955.1 uncultured Saprospiraceae bacterium
CAGTTTCGCTTCAGGATCATCTGCAGCGCCAATCTCTTTTCTAAAGATGATTTCACTTGCTCCTTTCGCTCCCATTACAGCAATCTCAGCTCCTGGCCACGCGTAATTCATATCTGCACCTATATGCTTTGAGTTCATTACGTCATATGCTCCTCCATACGCTTTTCTAGTAATTACAGTAACCTTTGGTACCGTTGCTTCACTCAAAGCGTATAATAATTTGGCTCCGTTGGTGATGATACCATTCCATTCTTGATCTGTACCCGGAAGAAACCCAGGAACATCAACTAAAACTAATAACGGAATATTAAAACAATCACAGAATCTAGTAAAGCGCGCAGCTTTTTTAGAACTATCTACATCTAAAACTCCCGCTAAACTGATAGGCTGATTGGCTACTATTCCTATACTTTTACCAGCTAATCTAGCAAAACCCACTACAATATTGTCGGCGTAGTCTTTATGGATTTCAAAGAAGGTATCGGCATCAATTATCCCATTAATAACATGACGCATATCATAGGGTTGATTTGCATTTTCAGGGACAATACTTTCTAAATTTTCTCGAATTTCATCTGCTAACTCAAAAGGAATATCATCAGGTTTATCTTCACAGTTCTGTGGCATATAACTCAGCATCTCCTTAATTTGATTGATACATTGTATATCATTTGCTGCTGTTAAATGTGTTACTCCTGATTTAGTGGCGTGCGTTTGAGCTCCTCCTAATTCTTCTGATGTCACTTCTTCATTGGTAACTGTTTTTACCACATTCGGACCCGTAACAAACATATAACTAGAACCCTCTACCATCAAAGTAAAATCTGTCATGGCAGGCGAGTAAACAGCTCCACCAGCACAAGGACCCATAATAGCTGAGATTTGAGGAATCACGCCTGATGCCATTACATTACGATGAAAGATATCTGCATAGCCGCCTAAAGAACGAACACCTTCTTGAATTCTGGCTCCACCACTATCATTTAAACCGATTATTGGAACACCAATTTTCATCGCCATATCCATAACCTTGCATATTTTCTCTGCATGCGTTTCTGAAAGTGCACCACCAAAAACGGTGAAATCTTGTGCAAAAACACAAACTTGTCTTCCATTAATAGTTCCATAACCGGTAACTACTCCGTCGCCATTAAAAATTTGCTTTTCCATACCGAAATCTTTGGTACGATGGGTAACCAATGCTCCCATTTCTTCAAACGAACCTTCATCTAATAAAAAATGAACTCGTTCTCGAGCCGTAAGTTTTCCCTTTGAATGCTGCTTATCAATACGCTCTTGTCCACCACCCAAATGAGCTAGTGCCAATTTATCTGCTAGTATTTGTTTTTTATCTTTCATTTTTGAACTTCAATTCGATTTGGACTACTAACTTCTATTGTTCTGCCAATTGGAAGAAACTTGTGTTGGCGTGATTACTTTTTTCTGATTTTCTAGATAGAGTTTCAAGCCAACCATAGCAGCTATTCTTCTTTCTTCATCAAATTGCTTTTCTAATAGCTCTGGCGAATAATAGTTTTTGACAAAATGGGTGTCAAAATTACCCGAAGTAAATGCTTCATGCTCACAAACGAATTTACCAAAAGGCAAGGTCGTTGCAATACCTTCAACTTTATAATTATCAATTGCATTTATCATTAACTGGATTGCCTCTTCTCGAGTTTTACCATACGTAATTAACTTAGAAATCATTGGATCATAATAAATCGGGACTTCCATTCCTTCTTCAAAACCATCATCAACACGAATGCCTTCACCAACTGGTGTTTTATAAGTTGATAGTGTTCCAATACTTGGCATAAAATTCTCTAAAGAATCTTCGGCATAAACACGAACTTCTAACGCATGCCCTGTTATAGACAAATCATCTTGAGAGAAAGCTAATTTCTCACCTCGAGCTACCTTAATTTGCTGCTCTACCAAATCAATACCAGTTATTAATTCTGATACCGGATGTTCCACCTGCAAACGTGTATTCATTTCAAGGAAGTAGAAATTCTTCTTTTCATCTAATAGGAATTCTACCGTTCCAGCTCCAACATAATCACAGGCTTTAGCAACCTTAATAGCTGCTTCACCAATTGCTTTTCTAATCTCAGGAGTCAATACCGCTGAAGGTGCTTCTTCAACAACTTTCTGATGCCTTCGTTGCACACTACATTCACGTTCAAAAAGGTGAACGATATTACCATGTGTATCTGCCAGCACTTGGATCTCAATATGTCTAGGAGAGCTTACATACTTTTCAATAAATACAGAGCCATCACCAAAAGCAGCTGTCGCTTCACCAATAGCACGGTCCATTTGTTCGGGTAAATCTTTTGAATTCTCGACAACACGCATACCTTTTCCTCCGCCACCTGCTGATGCTTTTATCAAAATAGGAAATCCGATTTCTTTTGCAATTTTCTGGGCCAACTCAACATCAGTAATAGCCTCTTCGATACCTGGCACCATAGGAATATGGTAATCACGAACCGCTTCTTTAGCCGCCAACTTATTCCCCATTACTTTAATTGCATGTGGTTTTGGCCCAATAAAGCTTATGCCATTATCTTCAACAAGCTGTGCAAAAACAGCATTCTCGCTAAGAAATCCGTAGCCAGGATGTATTCCTTCTACTCCAGTATCTTTTGCTGCTTTGATAATTTTCTCCATCACCAAATACGATTCAGAAGAAGGTGCAGCACCTAACAGAACTGCTTCATCTGCAAATTTCACATGTGGTGAATTTCGATCTACTTCAGAATATACTGCAACAGTTTTGATTCCCATTTTCTGGGCAGTCTTCATAATTCGAAGTGCAATTTCACCTCTATTTGCAATTAATATTTTTTTCATTTACGCCGAATTTATTTCAGTATCTCTCTACTACTCCATTTCAATTATCAACTGTCCCTTTTCAACAGCATCATCCTTTTTCACTTCAATAGATTTCACTATTCCATCCCCTTGGGAAAGAATAATATTTTCCATCTTCATGGCAGATAAAACGATTAAAGGCGTTCCTTCTGAAACGGCATCACCTGCATTAACCATAACATCAACAATGAGACCGGGCATTGGAGATTTGACAGTATTAACTTTCTGAGAAGCTACTGCCAATAGGCCCATTTTATTTACCTGTTGGTCGTACTCATCTTCGATTTTTACCTCGTATGTATTTCCATTTACGGATACTGTTAAGGATTTATTCGAAAAGTCAGAATGGAGAACTTTTAAATCAAAAGCTTGATTATGATGCAGTAAATGAAAATTCGAGTCATCGATTTTAATACTATCTAAAATGGCAACATCTGATTTTTTCAGAACCGTTTCATATTTATCAACTGTAACTAAATAGTTTGTCATATTCATTGTAAAAAATGTACTGAATAAAGATATTTAAAATGTATCGATAAGTTGTGCTTTTATTTGAAACTAAAAACAGAATTATAAGAGGAGATTCTAGAGAGAATATTTAGTTTTCTATCTGACCTTTCTAAAGGATTTACTTTTAGAATATCTAGATAGCCGATTATCTTGATCCCAAATACGGACTTTCCAATAATAGGTTACATTACTTTTCAAAGAGATTTCTCCATGCTCTCCTTTTGAAGAATCATTTGATTTTATTTTTTCACTATCCCAAACATCTCCAATATTATTGGTTATTTTTTCTTCGGATGAGGCAACTAATATTTGATATGCAGATTGAGAAACCACTTTATCTGCCAACAACCAATCGAATTTTGGCTTAGAATTCTCCTGTTCCATCTGTAACCATTCCACATTCAAATCAATAGGGCCTGCAGAATAATCGTCTGATAATTCTAGAATCAGGCTGTTGGTTTTCTCACGAAACACTTTAAGTTTCTCTTGATACTTTATATCTCTAGCGAGGTTATTAATCTCTTGAGGATCGTCTTTCAAATTATAAAGTTCTTCAATAGATTGATCATTGACATATCTAAAATATTTCCAGTCTTTCGTTCGAAGCCCCTCACTTGGCGGAATATTATCGAATTCCCAAATGTGTTCTATCAAAACAGTATCACGTTCAAAGCTCTTTTTAATATTCCTTGCAATTGGCATCAAACTCTTTCCTTGCCAAGACTTCGGCTGTTCAATATTTGCCAAATCTAAAATGGTTGCAGGCACATCAATATTTAGAGCCATTACCTCACTATCTTCTTGATTGCTTTTTCTAGGATCAAAAACTATAAGTGGTACACGAACTGAATTATCGTACAACAACCACTTTCCTGCAAGTTGTCGCTCTCCTAAAAAATAACCATTGTCACCCATTAGAATAATTACGGTGTTTTTATCTAGTCCTTTTTTCTTGAGTTCCTTTCTGATTTTAGCGATTTCACGGTCAATTCCTGATATCATTCTATAATATCCTTTTACACTATGCTGATATTTTTCAGCGGTATCATATCGCCATGTCCAACGAAGGCGATTAAATCCGTCGCGTACAATTTTTGGTTGTGCATCAAAATATTTATCATCA
>CALKXE010000084.1 GCA_938003955.1 uncultured Saprospiraceae bacterium
CCGCAAACGACACATATTTTCTGAGGTAAGAATTGCTTTTTCATATTAGATTTTAAAATTCTGGGACTTCATCTACACGCACATAAGGGTGACTTTCGATCTTGCTTAGATTATAATAAGTGTTTAATCCCGAGATCCCTACCCCATTACTGGCTTCTAGATCTACATCACCATCCACCATCGCAGCGTCAGGTATGATTAAATGTTCTATTTCACCAATTACCATCACTGTCCCATTCAGCGGAATATCTATAACCTGACGTAGTTTCATACCCATCTTAAAATGACTTTCTGCAACAAACGGAGCTGCGAAATCATCAATGTATTCCTCATCCAAATTACATCTGTCGAACTCTGATATATCTTCATCAAACTTGGCAGATGTGTAGTGCGCATTCTTGATAAACTCAGGATGGATGTGATTGATCGTATAATGTTCATTTGCTTGAATGTTATGGTACGTATGTCCCACATCAGCAGTTCTGGGTCTAGATATAAATCCGAGCAGTGGAGGATTACTTCCTAAGTGCACCACCGAACTGAATATAGCCAGATTAGTCTGTCCTTTTTCATTGATGGTACCGATTAAGTTCGCAGGTTTGATTCCTGTTACAGCGTTGATAATCTTAAGTCTTGATACTCTATCTAACTCAGCTATATCTGTCTTGGTATATTTCATTTTCGTCTTTTTCTACTGTTTTTACGGACATGTGTTGCCAGTATCCGTTTACTATCATTTTTGACTTCGGGGTGCTCTCTATGGGACCATATTTTGTCCCGTGCTATTCTTGCACTTGTTTGCAGATCGACTATTGGCAGTGGATAATCTTCCCCGATATTTACATTACAGAATGTTTGCTCCATTGCAGTCATTTTCCATGGTTCATGGATTGAGACTGTCGGTACATTGGCAAGTTCTGGCACCCACTTCTTTATGAATGCTCCTTCTGAATCATGCTTTTCAGAATTTTTCACAGGATTATATTGTCTTATTGTATTGACTCCTGTTGTACCTGATTGCATCTGAAACTGAGGATAATGAATACCTGGCTCATAGTCTAAAAACTGACGAGCCATATGATACATTCCATCCCTCCAATCTTGATCAAGGTTCAATGTCAGAAAAGAAACAACCATTGCACGCATTCGGAAATTGATCCATCCTGTATGTGCAACTGCCCGCATGCAAGCGTCTATTAATGGATATCCTGTCATACCTGACTGCCAAGCCTTGATATAAGATTCATTTTTTGTGTGTTCTAGTAATTCGTAACCACGATTGATACAGTGTGTCTCATATTCGCATTCCACCTCGAACTTCTGGATGAAATGACAGTGCCAATGCAATCTCGTCAGCATACTAGAAAATGCTCGCTTCTTTACTTTAGCATTTGGATGGTTTCCTACATATTGGAATACTTGTCTGATACTCACATTTCCCCAAGCGAGATAGGGAGACATTCGACTGCAAGACAATCTACTTTCTTTCGGTCTAGAGATATGACGTTGATAATTAAACCCTCGCTTCTCTGTAAACGACAAAAGATACCTCCAAGCATTTCGTTCTCCTGCAGGCTGATATTGTTCTGGATATTGTTCTAATTTATCTTTCAAATCACTCGACAAAATGTACGAATGATACAATGGCTTAAGAGAAGATTCTGAAAATTGATTCCTTATTATTAATTGATTCATGGTCGTATGCCATGCTCTATCCCAATTGTCTCGATTCTTGATTCCTCGGATGATTCCGTCTCGTTGGGATTCCATCCATATTATATTATTCTTTTTGCAGAATTGGCTCACCGCTTTATCCCTATCCCAAGTTATCCTTGTTCCACTTTCTTCATGGCTGAATATCTTGTTCATTTCAAATTCACCATTTAGATAACCAAAAACGTCAATCGCATTTGCATGGAATATTTCAATTTGTCGATTTACTTTCTGTAGAGAGCTGTTTATCACTTGGATAGAATGATAGCAAAACTGCATGTGCCTAAGGCTCGTATCCGGATACTCATTTAATGATGGCTCGAATAAATAGATAATTATATACGGAAGCCCAGCGTTTTCAGCGCGCTGCAATGGTTCGTGATCTTGCGTACGCAGGTCTCGTTTTAGCCAGACAATATTTAATTTTTCTCTACTCAACGTAGAATAGAACATCATAATGTGATAACAGTTTTTGAAAAGTGATTGAAGTTTAATAGAGACTATCAATTCTTCTTGTCTTATATTTTAAAAACTTGTTTTTTCTTTATCTCCCGTAATGGTCTAATGCATTCGGTGATCTCGCTGAGATCATTTTTATTCTTTCTTTTCATGTTAGAATACGTTAATCCCGATGGGATTATTGAAATGCTTGGTAAGTAACTGCATATCATTTGAAATGTTTTGATCTCAGAGAGATCACCGTATTTTAGAAAACATAACGTATATTTTATTTGACCTTGGAAAGGTCACCGATTAATAAACTGAATTCAATGATTAATATCATTATAACATATGATCAATTCAATTAACTATCTTTATTTTTTTTGTAAAACACTGTTTTATTTTCGAGATTTCAATGCCACTGAGCGACATTGAAATTAAGTCAATTAAAGCAGTGATTTCGTTCCGAACCAAACTTATTAAGATGCGACACCTTATACTTCTATTATTACTCAGTTCTGTATCATTAAATGGGCAGATTGCCATTGATGGATTGTTCTCAGATTGGGATGGTGTGACAACTAAAATCGAAGAAACGGACAATCATTCAGGATTAGATATTTTAAGTCTCACGCTAACTAATGATGATGAAAATCTTTATGTAAAAATAGAAGTAGCCGATTTTTTTGACCTTCAAGATGATGAAATGATTTCTATCGCTATCGATGCGGATAATGATATAAACACTGGCTTCCCTAATGGTGGTGTCGGTTCTGAAATCGCTTATTATTTTGGCAATAAAAATTCATACATTAATTTCCCTAACAGTACTTTCATAGGGAATCATAGTGATCTACAGCTAGTAGCACTACCAACAGTGACATCAAATATATTCGAATTTTCAATAAAGAGAAGTCTTACAACAGACCAGGGAACAATGGAAATGGCCAACACGATTGCTGTCTCAGTATTTGATGGAAATAATGGAGATCAAATCCCTAATAGTCAGGGAGGAATGGAGTATACTATGCAATCATTACCTGCATTTGAAAGCGAATATGATCTTTCCAAAACTAATCCTGCGTTCAAAAGAGTTATTTCATGGAACATGCTATTTGATGCTTTTTTAGATGAGGAACGAGACGAAGCTGCACGAGCAGTAATCAAAAGCTTAAATCCTGACATTATTGCTTTTCAAGAAGTATACGACACGCCAATGTCAGACATTGCTGATTTCCTCAACGAAGAATTACCTAATCCTGATGGATCTGATTGGGAAGGTGCAAAGGTTTGGCCTGATGTTATCGTTTTTACTAGAGAAAGCTTAGAGGCCGCAGAGAGTATCGATGGGAATGGTGTCTTCTTATTATACGACGAAGACGAAAATCCTATGATTATCTATAATGTGCATCTTCCTTGTTGTGATAATGATGCAGCTAGACAAGAAGAAATAGATCATATACTGTCAGTGATGAGAGATAAAGATACAGGTTTCGTGTATGAAGATGATACACCGATTATTATCACTGGCGACTTTAACATGGTCGGGCTCGCTCAGAATGTGACAAGTTTTCTTGATGGTGACATCGTGAATGAATCTCAATACGGAATGGATTTCAATCCTGATTGGGACGGAAGCGAGCTAGAAGATGCTAATCCCTATGTAACTGGTTATCCATCAAATTATACATGGAGCAGTGATGATAGCAACTATAATCCTGGAAAATTAGATTGGATGTTTTACTCTGGATCTGTAATGGACAAACAAAATGCTTTTGTGCTTGACACTAAATTCCTTTCTCAGAATGAGTTAAATTCATTGAACCTAACTTCAGATGCGACGGGTATTGTTTCCGACCATTTGCCATTGGTCATAGATTTTAGTTTTGGAGTTGTAGATGCTGATATGGATGGTTTTGCTTCTGATGTAGATTGTAATGATAATGACTCAGCAATCAATCCCGATGCTACCGAAATCGAAAACAATGATATAGATGAAGACTGTGATGGCATAGCGCAAATCATTGATGAAGACATGGATGGTTTCAACTCAGATGAGGATTGTGATGATGCCGATGCTAATATCAATCCCGATGCTACCGAAATTGAAAACAATGATATAGATGAAGATTGTGATGGCATAGCGCAAATCATTGATGAGGACATGGATGGTTTCAACTCAGATGAGGATTGTGATGATGCAGATGCTAATATCAATCCCGATGCTACCGAAATCGAAAACAATGATATAGATGAAGATTGTGATGGCATAGCACAAATCATTGATGAAGATATGGATGGGTTCAACTCAGATGAGGATTGTGATGATACAGATGCTAATATCAATCCTGACGCTACCGAAATTGAAAACAATGATATAGATGAAGACTGTGATGGCATAGCACAAATCATAGATGAAGACTTGGATGGGTTCAACTCAGACGAGGACTGTGATGATACAGATGCTAATATCAATCCTGACGCTACTGAAATCGAAAACAATGATATAGATGAAGACTGTGATGGCATAGCGCAAATCATAGATGAAGACATGGATGGCTTCAATTCAGACGAAGACTGTGACGATACAGATGCTAACATCAATCCTGACGCTACTGAGATCCCAAACA
The DNA here is from genome assembly GCA_938003955.1 of uncultured Saprospiraceae bacterium. Classification (GTDB taxonomy): domain Bacteria; phylum Bacteroidota; class Bacteroidia; order Chitinophagales; family Saprospiraceae; genus CAJXUU01. Next base: position 4,785 of record CALKXE010000084.1, read on the forward strand.
ATCAAATTGACGAAGATTGCGACGGTATGGATCTTACAACTTCAATCTATAGAATTGAAAATATAGAATTCAATATTTATCCGAATCCATCTCAAAATCTGATTTCTATCCAACTGAACGATTTAAGAAGATATAGTGTAGAAATCTACAATGGGATTGGTGTTCAATTGATCAAAACGAATATAACATCAAGCAATGCAGCAATAGATGTTTCTGTATTACCTGCCGGTATCTATTTAGTAAGACTAGGCAATAATGAAATGGAATATGGAATTAGAAAGTTAATTGTTTTGGACTAGACTATAGAGTTCCTTCTAACCAGTATAAGCAAATTTAAAAACTTTGCCACTATACCCTTTTCCTTCTGTACTGATGTATAGGTTATTTTCTTTATCAAATGTAATCCCTTCTGGCTGTGGGTTTGACTTACTATTTAGGAAAATGACATCCTTTATTTGCTTGTTTATACCAATAATCAAGAGAAGAGAGCTTCTACCTGAAGTCAAGTAATAATCTCCCGAAACAGGATGAATTGCAATGCCGGATGGAGAGAAATTTTTAACTCTTCTTTTCAACTTCTTTAGTTTTGTCTTTGAACCATCTAAATTCATGGATTCGACAAAAGACAATAACTCATTATCGATGATCGTGAAAAAAGGCTCTTTATCTAATTTCTTATTTTCAATATCAAATCGATAGACGCATTTTTGATCTTTTTTACTGCCTTTGTTATCTATTGCCTGTCCCTTACAAGCTAGAAGTAATGAGTTATTTTTCTTATCAAAACACAATCCTTCTACATCATTTCGAGCATTTAGCTCAGTGTTAAATGTGTACGTTTCATTAGATGATTGTTCTTTAAAATAAAGCGTGCCTGTATTCTTAGAAACTACAATATTATCATCTGTTAAGGATATAGCTTCATAGTCTCCTTTCTTTCCAAATTTCTGCTCAGTTACAGTCTCAAAAGAATTTGGATCCAAGAAGTAGATTATCCCCTCTTCGTCATTTATTGATAAGAATTGATTATTGATTTCGTCATATTCTAAGCCAGATATCTCAGCTAATTTTCTATCTAAAATAAAGGTTGCTGAAGGAGTTTCGTAATCATAACTCTTTTGATATTCAGCTGATTTTTTGACGCCTTCCTTAGTTTCTTCAACGTCAATCAAATTGACCTTAGTCTTGGTTTGCGAAGAGCTGCAACACAAGAAAGTAAAACTACAAAACAATGCTATTCTTAAATAATTACCTATCATAATGGATGCAATAGTACACAACTCAAATATCAAATGAGTAATGAATAAAAACTAAGTTTTATAAATATTGTGAGTACAAATCTCTATTACCCTTCTTATAAGCTTACAAAACAAAACTATCGAAATGTATATCTTACCTATTGCAGCTATTTTTATTGCTTTTTCGTATTTTATCTACGGGCTGTTTTATTATCGTTTGGATAAAAAAACCTAAATAGAGAGCAACAACTGATATCAAAGCCGCTTCGAAGAAAGTATATTACAACGCAGTACTACTAGTCTCCATTTTTTTATAGGACCAGTATGAAACAAAAAGAATTAATGTTGCTGCCAAAGCTGCCATATGTTCTCCATCACCAACCATAAAGTGCGCAAAAAATGCTAAGATAAAGTCAAAGAAAAACCCAGCATACGCCCATTCTTTTAATGATTTAGATTTATTCGTCCAGATAGCTGTCAAACCTAGAATCTTTGCTATTGCCAATGGAATAACTATGTAACTCGGATATCCTAACGACTCAAAAGTTTGGCTAAGTTCTTCATTCTTGAAGATATACATGCCTGCAGAACCAGCCATCATAAGTGTCAATATTCCTGTACTTATTAGATTAGTAATTTTTATCTTATTCATCTTATTTGTTTATTTCGTTTTGAAGTAATACTATTTTTGAATTCAAATCACTGTTGAGTGCTTCATCTTTAATACCGTCAACTGAGAAGTTATTATGGAATAGAGGAAGTGAGAAACTTGCAATAATGTTTCCACCAAAAAATGGAAGTGATTCACTTGTGATCTTTAGAACACTTGCACCACCTCTTCCTCCTGGAGAAGTCGCCATGAGTAACATTGGCTTTTCTCTCCAGAATTTCATTTCGTCGACTCTTGACAACCAATCCCAAAGATTTTTGAATGCTGCAGTCTGATTTCCATTATACTCAGCGAGCGACAATACAATACCGTCAATCGACTCTATAAGTTTATAAAATTGGACGACATTTTCTGGACAGCCTTTTTCGGCTTCAAGATCGGGACTGTATAGTGGTAAGTTAAGTTCATTCAGATCTGCAACAACTACTTCTACGTTTTCTAATTGATTAGCCGCGTAAATAGCGAACTTCTTGTTAATTGAAGTCTTGCTATTGCTGCCTCCCAGGGCTAGTATCCTTTTCATAGTGATTTATTATTTGTTTATGGTACAAATATAAATCAGTCCTATGTCCTGTGCATTAATCTAGATTAAGATTTTCGATTCTATTTAAGATTTCTTAATCTCTGTCCTTTTACCTTGCTAAGTGCTTCTGGAGTAATTCCAAGATAAGAAGCGATCATACGTTGGGGCACCCGTTGAACGATATCGGGATATGTCTCTAAAAAATGATCATATCTGACTAAAGCTGTAGAACTCATAAGCATTGTAATTCTCTGCTGCATGGCCCACATTCTTCTTCTAAGTTTATTGACATCATGCATTTCATTTCCCGTATACCTATCTATTATATTTACTGTCGAATCCTCTAACACATCAATAAATAACTCACAAGGAATATGAGGAGGTACAATATCTGCAATCACCCAATCTTCAGGAGCAAACATATAAATGTGCTCCTTACCTTTCTCGTCAATGGTATAGCTCCGAAGTAATCCACTTTGCACAGTGTAGATTTTGGTATTGAGATCACCCGCAGATTGGATGATTTGTCCTTTTTTGAGGGATATTTTTTTCAAGTATGCAGCTTTAGTTTACTAACACGGTCTATTATAGAGTGTATTCAACAACATTAAACCATTGTTGAATATACTCTATATTAAGAACCTTTCATTTTAAAACATTCAATTACATATTATACACACCACCATTAATATCAAGAGTAGCACCCGTAATAAAACCATCATATTCTGATGCTAAATATAAAACAGCTCGCGCTACATCAGCTGAATTCCCCGCTCGTTGTATCGGGATACCAGCCGTTGTTTTAGCCGCTGATTCTTTTGTTGTATGTGTATCGTGAAATGAAGTACCTAGAATAAGTCCAGGTGAGACTGCATTGACTCTAGTT
>CALKXE010000085.1 GCA_938003955.1 uncultured Saprospiraceae bacterium
AACCTCTGGAATAGCCAATGCCTTCAGTTAGATGCTCAATTGGCGAATTAGTACCCGTCACATAAGTGTAGAGGACTTTTCTATTCAAACCATATCGATTTTCGTATCCGATGCTGTCTACAGTAAAAGGGTAGTCTTCTACAATCGAGACACCACAATTCACTATAGTATCTCCTACTTGAGCTCCAAAATCATATATGAGTTCACTGGTGTTATCTTGACAATAACCTCCCCACTTATAATATTCTATTCTTTGATAGAATACTTGCTTAGTGAGGGTATCTTCTCTTATAAGGCCCATTAATTTTTCGCTTAATACTTCGGACGGAACATCTGAATTATTAGGAAATAGATCTTGTTGGTTCAATTTCTTAAAATTAACCCCATTTACAATCGTATCCTCTCTTATTACAAATGCATTTGTATGCCTGGAACCATCGAAATCCCAAACATGGATAAACCAATGCGCATTTTCAACAACCATAGGTACATACGCTTGCGACTGCACAGGACTAGTATTAAAACAAACAATAGCGATAAAATAAATAATCCGTTTCATATCCTTTTTTATTTAAGCTAGTGTATCTCCAAGAATAGTTAAAGTAATTCATTGGCTTAAAGAAGTTCAAGTCGCCTCGGAGAACAGGGAAAGGCGGATATTGATATTAATGTTGTCTATAGTTTTATTGATATTTCTAGATGCCCACCGAGACCATCATTAATTATTCTTTGTAAAGTAGAAAAACGAATATCTTTCAAATTTCGCTCTAACTTAGAGATATAAGATTTATTAGTACCTGCTAATGTAGCTAATTGTTCTTGTGTTAATCCTTTGTTTTGTCTAGCTTGTTGGATTAATGCGCCGAGTTTGAATGTATCGTATTCAGCTTCAAACTCTTCACGACTTGTACTACCTCTTTCACCAACTTTTTGGTCAATAAATTGATCCAAACTTTTTAAATCATTACTTTTTGCTTTCATAGTATTCAGCTTTTATTTTTTCAGCTCTTTCGATTTGCTTTCTCGGTGTTTTTTGGTTTTTCTTTTGAAATCCATGACCAACTACAATAAGGTTATCCATATCAAAAAAGCAAAATACTCTAAATATATTATTTCCAACTTGCACTCTTATTTCATATAAACCAGATGTACTTTTTAAATGCTTTATATAAACGTCTGGGATTCTGTCCAGTTCTTGAATGACCTTCAAAGTCCAAAGAATTTTCTTCTTAACCCTTTCATTTTGAGCCGTATAGAAATTATCAAAGTATTCTCTAAAGAAGAAGATTTCCCGTTTCCTATTCATAAGTCAAAAATAACTAAAGTAGTCCAATGAAGCAACTTTTGAATTGAATATTTCTGATTATCCTATTAATGTGCTTTCAATTATTCATTTAGTATAGCCTTAATTCTAAGCTATTGAGAGTCGCCTAGAAGTAAAAGGATAACTCGACGCTGCCAGTTTAGTAGTTCAATTGAGTCTTGGCTTGCACTGCATTCCTATTATATCATTTTTAGAGCAATTGTAGATGCTTACTGCTTTCCTTAAGAAATCATTGCTCTGACTATTGAGGCCAATACAGATCGAAATTATAAGCAAAATCGAGAGCCCACCGCCTATTATTTTGCCAGCATATTCACAGATTTTAGATTTTGAAAGCACCTTAGCGTTTGGATGATAAACACCACCTTACTTCATTAGAGTTGATTATAAGATTAAGCTGTTTATAGATAACAGAACCAATAGGCAGGTAAGGGTAATGTTCCTTATTTTTACTCATGTTTTTCTAAGATTTATTGTACTTAACTTAACTCATTTCTGCTTGAGCTTATAAGACCGCTGCTTGAACAACTGCCAATGACTCATTGATCTCTAACACATACAGGCGACCTATATTTTCAAATAAAACCATACATATACATTGATGAAAATTTATAATTCAATTATGTTTTTTCATCGTTTGCTTGACTGAGACTCTCATATGCATAACATATAAATGTATCCGATCCTGCTTGGTCGAGTCTAGTCAAGTTACAAAGAATCTCCTCGTGTGGATCATCTTTTTTCTTGCAGCTTACGCATAAGTTGGGCATTTTAATCAAATTAGGATTGAGCTCTGTACCATCATCATTGTAATATCCCATTGTTTTATATTTTTAATTTACTAAGTATTGCTTGTTTTTAGCCGGTAGTATTTTCGACGATATTGATTTCGTCATCGATCCAGTTATATAACTTAATCACTGCACTGTTCCGTTCTATAAAGTCCATATTGCTTTTTGCTTTAATTAATTGAACTTACCAAAGTTCTAACCATTATATTCGAACCTTTAACACGGTATCAATACCCAGCTGCCATACCATCTTTACGGCTTTCACTTGCGCCAAAATATACTTTTCTCTCTGCATCCCATTGGATTGCTTGATAACCACCATAGATACCTTTGGCATATTGGATCTTGTGACCTCGACTCATCAAGTCTCGGATAACCTGATAGTCAAACCCTGACTCTAGATTAAGGATACCGCCATCGTCCATGATCTCTCCTGTAGGTTGCGAGCTACCACCGTGTGATATTCTTGGAGCATCCCCTGCTTCTTGGAGATTCATACCGAAGTCTATTAAGTTCATTACAATCTGAGCATGACCTTGTGGCTGCATGCCACCGCCCATAAGTCCAAAGCTTACATAAGGCTTACCATCCTTTGTGATGAATGCAGGTATGATTGTATGGAATGGTCGCTTACCTGATTCATAGGCATTATAATGATCTTTGTCCAATGCGAATAACTCCCCTCGATCTTGCAAGATAAATCCTAGACCTGGAGGTGTCATCCCAGAGCCCATACCCCGATAATTACTCTGTATGAGCGATACCATGTTGCCATCTTTATCAGCTACCGTGAGATATATCGTGTCACCGTCTTTTAGTTTGCCAGCAGGCACAGAAGATGCTCTTCTCGTCATATTGATACCTGCCATTCGTTCTTTGGCGTAAGCCTTGGAGATAAGCCAGTCAGTCGGTATCTTGTTGAATGCTGGGTCTGCATAGTACTTAGCTCTATCTGCAAAAGCGATTTTCTTGGCTTCTGTGAATGCATGTACATAGTCGGCACTGCCATATCCCATCTCAGCGACATCGTAGTTTTCCATGATATTCAATATCTGTAATGCAGCGATACCTTGACCATTGGGAGGTAGCTCCCATACATCATATCCACGATAGTCGGTACTTACAGGGTCGATCCACTCAGAGTAGTGGCTCGATAGATCTTCATAACTCAAAAAACCACCTTGCTC
>CALKXE010000086.1 GCA_938003955.1 uncultured Saprospiraceae bacterium
TACTCCAACACCAGAACCACCATCATCAGCACCCAAGATTGGCTGGTCCTGCATCTCTGGATCTTCGTCTTTCTCAGCTATTTTTCTCGTGTCAAAATGAGCACAGAGTAAAATTCTCTTTTTCCTTTCAGGATTAACTACACCAATAATGTTGGTGGCATCAACTCCTTTTTCATCAAGAAAATCTACTTTGAAGTCTTGTGTAATCACTTTGTCAGTATATTTGGTAAGTTCAGCGGTTAAGTGTTTTATCAAATCTTTATGCGCTTGAGTGCCAGGGTATCTATGTCCAAACGCTACTTGCTTCTCTATGTTATTATATGCCTTCTCATTATCAAATTTTGGGACCTTTCGTCTTATTACCTTTTCAGGAATGTCTGCTTCGGTCGTTTTTGCACTGTCTGATTTGCAACCAATAGTAAATACTGCAATTAGAAGAATTAAGAACGCATTTTGGATATATCGAAACATAGAATTTTTAATTTATTGATTAGAGTTATACCTACTAGTTGTTTTTACTTTAGCGTCCAACCAGTGCCTTCTGCACCATCTTTTAGTATGATATTAAGTTCGTTCATCTTATCTCGGATGGTATCTGAAGTTGTCCAGTCTTTATTTTCTCTAGCACTCTGTCTAATATCAATAATAAGATCCATTAATCCATCTACCATAGTGGTCGCTCCACCACCAGCATCGAGATCATTTTTGAGTGCAAGTATATTGTTTAGAAAGTCATCAAATGCTTCTTTTAACGCTAATAAAGTAGTTTTACTTACTGTGTTTATCTCCATTTTTCCATCTACGAAACTATTGATCATAGGGACTATTGCAAATAGTTGTGACAATGCTCGTGGAGTATTGAAATCATCATCCATATCAGCATATGCAGCATTGATAAGATCGAGAATTGATTTATTTATCTGAGGTTCGTCTGATAATCCTTTAGTTTCTAGTTTCTTAAGATGTTTGTATGCCTCCATGAGTCTTTTGTAACCCTTTTCTGCAGCGAGTAACCCATCATCAGTTAGGTCAAGAGTAGATCTGTAGTGTGATTGTAGCATAAAGAACTTAACAACCATAGGACTATATCCTTTGGTTACATGAGGGCTGTCACCTGTGAATAACTCTTCAGGAGATATCGTGTTGCCATCACTTTTACTCATCTTTTTGCCATTCATTAGAAGCATGTTAGTATGTAGCCAGTAGTTGGCAGGTTGGCAACCACATGATCCTATATTTTGTGCTACTTCATTTTCGTGGTGTGGAAATTTCAGATCGTTACCACCTCCATGAATGTCAAATTGTTTTCCGAGATATTTGGTGCTCATCGCACTACATTCTAGATGCCAGCCAGGAAAACCAATAGACCATGGAGATTCCCACTTCATGATATGATCATCTGCAGCCTTCATCCATATCGCAAAATCAGAAGGATTTCTTTTTTCACTTTGATTTTTAAGATTGTCTCTTGTTTCTGTCAATAAATCTTCGAGAATTCTTCCGGATAGCTTACCATACTCACCAGTTTCATTTGAGAATTTGATAGTATCAAAGTAAACTGAACCATTTTTTTCATAGCCATAACCATTATCGATGATGGATTGTACCATTTCTATTTGTTCGATAATATGTCCGGTTGCACGCGGTTCTATAGATGGTTTTAGTGTGTTGAAAACGTCCATCATTGCGTGAAATCCATTGCTGTATTTTTGAGCAACTTCCATCGGTTCTAAGTTCTGGAGTCTTGCTCCTTTACTCATTCTGTCTTCACCATCATCTAGGAGGTGACCTACATCTGTGATGTTTCGTACATATCTGACTTTATATCCGCTAGCAAGAAGGTATCTATAGATGATATCAAAACTTACAAAAGTCCTGCAATTACCAAGGTGTACATCACTATAAACAGTTGGTCCACAGACATACATGCCAATGAATCCGTCTTCAATAGGTGTGAATACTTCTTTTTGTCTTGTAAGGCTATTGTGCAGTTGTAACTTACGCTCCATGGTATCTCTCTTTGTGAGGCTTAATTAAAAATTAAGACGCAAAAGTAGCGATTAAGTTCTTTTCTGAGCGATGAGAAGTGTTATAGTTTTGTTTAAATGCAGGATTATAGAAGATTATCTCAGTCTATCCATACTCTTTACTAACTTATTGTCCTTATTGATGAATCTCGTAGCAAGTATTGTCGCGATAAGTCCAAGGATTGGAAGGTATATGGCTAATCCATCATTTATTTCTACACTTTTTGATAGACCTGTTGGTTCATTGTATATCAAAAGGAATGCAACCAATGGAAGTAAAATACTAAGTACAATTACTAAGTAGCCTAATCTCAATTGCAGCGGTCGATTTCTAAATAGAAATATACTAATTAAGGCTATAGCTCCGCCTAGTATTGTTAGACCTAATAGCACAGGGCTGTCCATTACACTGTAGATTTTATCACTCAAGAATCCAGGTGAAGATTTATCACTTGTAGCGAAATTAAAAACAAACTGAAGAAAAAAAGTAATACTTGCAAGAAGTAAGAATATGCTTTGGATTCGTTGAATCATGACTATTAATTTTTAGCAAACATAATGTATTTTGTGCTACTGATCCTATAAAATTAATAGGAATAAGGTGGATTAATACTTAAATTCTCTGATGCTTGCTTCGGAGTTATAAAAAAGACGTTTTTGCATAAAAGCGTCTTGTGAAAAAAAAAGATCCAATTTATGACCTTAAGGATGAGGAAATTTTGACAAATGTTCCATCTGCCAACGATGGGGTATTCAAAATTTTAGAATCTTTTTTACTTACCTTTGCCCTGTATATCAATAACTAACGTAAAAAGATTTTGAGTTCAAATCTATTGCTAGATCATAAATTAAGTTGGTGGGAATCTGAATATCTGCTCAAGGATGTGGACTATACCATATTAGGGTCAGGTATAGTAGGGTTGAGTACTGCTATAGAGTTAAAACAATTTTCTCCGAAATCAAAAGTTTTAATTATTGATAAGAAGACATACCCAATAGGCGCAAGTACTAAAAATGCTGGTTTTGCATGTTTTGGGTCGGTGAGTGAGATACTTGATGATATCGATAGTTTTGGTGAAGATGTATGTCATAAACTGATTGCAATGCGTTGGCAGGGTTTAAATATACTAAAAGGTCGTGTTTCTATTTCAGAAATGGATTACCAACATCGTCCGGGAATAGAAATATTTGATGAAGATGATGAGGACTATTACCATGCTAGAATTCCGCATATTAACACTCATATAGAGCATGTTTTAAACAAAAAAGACTGTTTTAATCTTCGTAAAGGTAAGTATGGAAAAGAGATCGTCAATAGTCTTGAGGGGTGTCTGAATCCGCAGATGATGATGGCGAATCTTGAATTGCAAGCGAGGAAGTTAGGTGTAGTCTTTTTACAAGGAATTAATGTTGTTGGAATTGAAAAAAACAATTGTGAATTAGAGACAAACGTTGGGGTGATTTCTTTTAAGAATTTGATTGTTTGTACTAATGGTTTTTCAGAAAGAATATTAGGTAGAATAGATGTGCAGCCTGCACGTAATCAAGTAATAGTGACAAGTCCAATTGCTGGGTTTTCTCTTGACGGTTGTTATCATATGCACAAAGGATATGTCTATTTTAGAGAGGTTGACTCTAGGTTGATTTTAGGAGGAGGTCGACATCTCGCAAAAGAAACAGAAACTACTGATGTTTTAGAGAATACAGAGCAAATAATTCAATACTTGAAAGACCTGGCAGCAACAAAGATTTTAGAAGGAAAAGACTTCGAAGTTGATAAGGTGTGGAGCGGTATTTTAGGTGTTGGTGCAGACAAAATGCCAATAGTGAAAAAGATAAATGAAAATGTCATGGTTGCCATTAGAATGGGAGGGATGGGAGTAGCTATTGGTAGTTATATTGGTAGGGTAGCGGCATCTATTTTCTTGGAGGAAGACAACAGTGATCTACAACTATTCGTTAGGAGTTGACATATGATTATAAACAGATTCTATATTATATTTATTTTTTGCCTTTTGATTACTGTAAACGTAATTGGGCAGGAAAAGTCTGTAATAAAAAATAGACCTGTCGTAAAAGAAAATGCACTGATAAAGAGTGACGTTTCGGAAGAACAGGACACTTTAAAGAATTCATTCTTGAGAATAGTAAATGCTGATAGTCAGGTGTTTGATACTAGAGAAGATGAAGAACGATTAATCTCAAATGGAAATGTAAGGATCACGCATGATAGTGTTTTTATGTTTTGTGATACTGCGGTTTTAGTCAATGGCGTTGATCTCGAAGCTAAGGGGAATGTATCAATCATCAAAAATGATACGATCAGAATTTTTTCTGATTCTTTGTTATATCTAGGTGATTCTTTGATGGCGTACTTTGTGGGCAATGTAGTTCTGGAGGATGGTGATCAGAAATTATATACCTCGTTTTTACAATATGATTTAGAGAAGGATTGGGCTATATATTCTGACACGGCACTTTTGATAGCTGATGGAATGGAAATAAAGAGTAAGCGAGGAATATTTCACTTAGATGAGAATTATGTAAATTTCTATGAAAAGGTAACAATTGAAGGGGAAGATTTTGACCTGTTATCAGATTCCTTGAGATACTATACAGATTTAAAAAGAGCTGTTTTTCTCTCTCCTACATTGATCAATCAAGGTAGCAAAAGGATCTACTCTGAAGGTGGTTTTTATGATATCGATGATAAGGAGTCCGAGTTTTTTGGAAGAGCCCAGTTTATAGACGGTGACCAAACTTCTACAGCGGATACGATAAGGAATTATGATGCCAAAAGTATCACAGAATTGATTGGTAATGCTAGATTCACATCAAAGGATGAAGAAGGACGGGCAGATAAGATAATTAGTAATAATAACGAAGATGAAGTTGAACTTCTCGGCAATGCGTATTTCGAGAATCCGGACAATAAAGTAACAGGAGAAGCTATCCTTTTTAATAAGAAAACGAATGATGTGAAAGTTTCGGGCAGAAGCGTGTTAAGTAATCCTCCAATGATTATCATCGCAGACGATTTAGATTATAGAAAGGATTCAGGCCTTGCCTTTGCTGATGGCAATGTAATATGGAAAGACACATCGGCAAACTATGAAATTATATGTGATCATGCACGATATGTTGACTCGACTGATTACATGAAAGCATATAATGATGTCGGTAAGCCAGTGCTCAAAAATCAGGTAAGTGATGGTGATACATTATTAATGAGTGGTGATACTCTAATATCGTACACTATTGCGATAGGAAATGATTCTATTGGGATAGATACGCACAGATATTTTCAAGCTTTTGAAAATGTAGAATTGATAAATTCTGAGATGCAAGGTGTCTGTGATTCGTTAAGTTACAATGGTCAGGATAGTGTTTTTACTCTTTTTGGCGCTCCAATTATGTGGGCAGATTCTTCTCAGTATAATGGAGATACTATAATTATCATGATGCAAGAAAATAAAATTAAGCAAGTTGATTTATTAGTAAATGCTATGATTTTGTCGACTACAGATTTACAATTTTTTGATCAGATTAAGGGTAAGATAATAAATGCTTATTTTGCGGCTGGAAATATTGATCAAATGAAAGTGACAGGAGGTGCTGAATCAGTATATTACATGAAAGATGAAGAAGAATATTACACTGGAGTGAATGAGACTCAGTGTTCAAATATGACATTTATCTTTGAAGACGGAGAGTTGTTACAAACGAGGTATTATAAAGAACCTACAAGTAAGCTGTCTCCAATGCAAAAAGCAAACCATGAAGCTATAAAATTGAGTGGCTTTGATTGGCAAATATTAAGAAGACCATTGACACTAGCTGATTTGTTTAATTGATCAATTGATAATCAGTTTTTATTTAAAAATATCAAAATATTCTTGTTAGAAGAATGAAAAATAGAATTTTACAAACTACAATATTTATAGCATTTTCATTTTTGGGTATTGCTCAAAATTCAAATGTTTTTTCGGCGGACGAATATTTCAATCAGGGAAATGCTGCGTATAATAGTAAGCAATATGGTGAGGCAGTTTACCAGTTTGAGAAAGCATTGATATTAGATCCTAAGTCTCAAGATATCCATGTTAATCTTAAACTTGCGGTAGAGAGGTTGGACGCTGACATTATAGAGTTAGAGCCATTTTTCCTTGCGCACTGGTGGAAGGCTGTTTCTAACACGTTTTTGCCTGGGACATGGAAACTGATTTCTGTCGCTCTTTTAATAGCATTGTTAGCAATGGTGTTTATGTATTTGTTTAGGGGGAAATTAACTTCTAAGATTGCTTATAGTTTAGGAAGCACCTTAATTTTCCTAATTCTTATATCAACTCTAGCTGGACTTACTAGAGCTAATTCTATTTTCGAGAATAAATATGCAGTGTTGAATGGAAATATAGAGTCGCTGTTAGAAGGTCCAGATTTAGTAAGTGAAAAAGTAAAACCAGTTGTAAGTGGTGTGAAAGTGAAAATTCTAGATTCAAATGCCGAATGGTACAAGGTAGCGGCTATGGATAGCGAACATGGCTGGGTTTTGAAATCACAAGTAAGGTTGCTTAAGTTTTCGAAGTGATTTCAGCTAGTCTGGATTAATAGAGAATGTGTTAATCCTAATTTGTATGTTAAGATGAAGTCTAAAATACTTTATTTTAATGTCAAATTAAATATTTCCATTATATTTGCATCAGTAATCAATACAGTCCCATCTAAAAAAATCATCTAGCGAAAATAACAGATTACTCTCTTTTGTAATATGTTTGGCTAGATATTTGTAACTACAGTATATAAGTATTCAATTTTTTTGTAATATATCAGTGTAACCTTACTTTTATAGAAGATATATATTAGTTTTGTGCACAATTATTTAATAGATAAATAAGTCTCAAACATAATGATGAAAAGATATTTGTTTTCAATTATTCTGGGAATCCTTTCCTTTACAAATTACTCATACGGGCAATTAGAAGTGAATTTTGGCGCGGCATCTGGCAACGCTAATGGTACAGTAGATGTAGATGTTACTGTAGTTGGTGGATTCGCAGATATTGGTGGTATGCAGTTTACAGGAGTATGGGATAGTCTCGTAATGACCTACAATTCTGTGGTTTCTACAAATCCAAATTTAACTAGTTTTGGTCCTACTGATATTAGTGGACCAGAAGCGATAGCTTTAGTAGAGGGACAGTTTACTGTTGCTTACGGTGCTCCAGGTATAGATGGAAATCTCAATAATGGGGATGTAATATTCACCCTAAGATTTAATTTAGTAGGTGATGAGTGTGAAACCACTGAAATTACAATTCTAGAAGATGGGCCCACTGAATCAAGTTGGTTTGATACCAATTTTATTGAGACCCCAGTAAATTACACATCCGAAGAAATAATGATCAACGGTGCAGACTGTAATGCTACAGGTGGTGATGAACTTACGATCACAGCTGGGATGGAGACAGTAGGAGTTGGTGGTGCAGTATGTGTACCATTAACTGTAACAAACTTCAATGCCGCTCAATCAGGATCAGGAACGATTCTATGGGATCCAACCGTGATCACTTACACTGGGCTTGAAAATATAGCACTAATTGGCGTTGATGGATCATTGAACACTTCTAATGTAGCAAATGGAGAATTAAAATTTGTTTGGTCTAATGCAGATCCTGCGAATCCATTAACACTGACAGATGGATCAATAATATTCGAGATATGTTTTACTGCTATAGGTGCAGTAGGGGATATGTCTCCAATCACTCTCTCTGAAGCGGGTTCACTAGGTTTCGAATTTGCAGATGATGATGGCACAGCTTTCCCTCAAGTCGTTACGGATGGTAAAGTGACCATTATAGCGGATGATGGGCCAACATTTATGTTGGATGTATCTGATGTAACTATTAATTTGTCTGAAGGTACGGGATGTGTAGATATTAGTGTTGCTAATTTTACAGATATACTTAGTATGCAATTTGTGCTCACTTGGGATACAAATATTCTTAGTAATGCAAATCCTTCTGATTTCATGCTTGGTGGTATAAACGCAAACAGTTTCTTGCTGGACCAGGCTGGAGGAAGTGCCACTTTTAGTTGGAATGATAATGTAGGAGTTGATTTAGCGGATAATTCAATTATATTTTCTCTTTGTTTTGATTTAGGTGATTGTAATCAGACAGGTGCAGTAGAAATCGTATCTCAAGGAGGGTTTAATATTGAAATAATAGATGGTAATACTGATGAAATCCCGAACGTAGATGTTGATCAAGGGAGTATATTTATAATGTGTCCAACTGGACCTTGCCAATTGGTTAATACAGTAAATACGTGTGCAGGTACATTAGGCGGTAGCGCTACTGTGAATGTTGAAGGAGGATGTAATTATTCTTGGACAAATAGTGCAGGTGCTGAAGTCGCGACAACTCAAAATCTACTAGGAGTAGGTGTTGGAGTGTATGAACTAAACGTAACTTGTAATGGTATGGTAACATGTACCTTAACAGCTGAAATAAATGAATTGTCTGGCCCAACAGTATCGGGAACGGAAACGGATGTTGCATGTAACGAACTAGGAGCGATTGATGTAACGGTAACAGCGGGTAGTGGTAATTATAGCTATAACTGGAATCCAACTCTACCTGATTCTCCGAATGTTTCAGGATTGAGTGCTGGTATGTACAATGTAACAGTAACTGATACCGATTCTGGTTGTACGAGTACAGCATCATTTAATGTTGACAATGTAGAAACAGAATTAGTAAACAACGGAGCGGAAACTTCTGGTGAAAGTTGTCAAGAAGCTGATGGATCAATAACAGTATCTGTAAGTGGAGGGTGTATGCCATATACTTACGTCTGGGATAATAGCGCTATAGGTAATACGCCCAACGCTGTTAATCTAGTAGCGGGAGCATATGGAGTTACTATTACTGACGACGCAGGAAATGAAGTTACAGGAAGTTACACTGTTAGTGGGTTTATTCCATTGACGATAGTAGGAGTACCTAATGTAACTCCAGATAATCTAGGAATGGGTGATGGAACAATTGCCATTACGATGGATGGTGGTACAGAGCCATATTCTTATAATTGGTCAGGTCCTACAGCTGGACTGGCAAATAGTAATGTGATAACAGGATTATCTGCAGGAGAATACTTTGTTACTGTAACGGATGATTTAAATTGTACTATTGAATTAGGGCCTTTTACGGTTGTTGTAACTACGGTAGGTCTACCAATTTTTTCAAATGTTGAGGTTAATGACGCAATCAATGGGTTTGGTGTTGCATGTAATGGTGACGCTACTGGGATAATCTCAGGAAGCATAACAGGAACTGTTTCATTTACTATTACACTAAGTGGTTCAAAAGATTCAGTAATAGTTAAAAACGATGAAGGAACATTCATCTTTGATAACTTACAAGCGGGATCATATTCATTATCCGCGACCAATACTCTTGGAACTGCAGATGGAGGGACATACGAAGTCACAGAACCTGATGCTATAGTATACAATATAGAGACAGGGTGTGTAGATGAAGACCAATGTGACGGATTTATTGACCTTAATGCTACTGGCGGATTTGGTGACTTTATTTATACATGGTCTGATCCTGACTTGGATGGCGATTCAGTTGATGATTTGTGCCCAGCTAGTTACACTGTAATGATAACAGACGAAAACGGCTGTGAAAAAATGGAGCTGATAGATGTTGTTTTATGTGAAAATCCAGTTGATCCAGGTTGCTATGAAGTTAGAAACGTGATCACTCCAAATGGAGATGGGATGAATGAAACTTTTTCTATATCATGTATCGATGATTTTCCTGCTACTGTAGAAATATATGATAGATGGGGAGCACTCGTTTACAATCAAGATGTTTATGATGGTTTATGGGCTGGAGTTTCAAATTCTGGAGTTGAACTAATAGAAGGAGGGTATATGTATGTTATTGTTATTGATTTTGGTCAAGGTAACAGACAGGTAATGAAAGGAACAATTACCTTATTAAGAGACTAGGTTTAGAAAACTATATAAATTGAAAATTACAATGAAAAAATTTATAATATCACTTAGTGTAGTTGGATTTATGATGTTAAGCATCATGTCTACTATCAATGGACAATCAAGGTACTTTGATGAAAGGTATATCTACTCACAGCATAATATTAATCCATCATTGATTAATGCAGGAGCTATAGGTTCAGATGATTTTCAGGAATTGTTTGTAAACTACAGGAATACGTGGGCTGGGTTTGAAGGTTCACCGAAGACAATTTTGGTTGCATATAATGGACCAATAGGGAATAGGTTAGGGTTTGGTGCTCAATTGTTGAGCGATTCTTACGCTAACTTGAATACGACAAAAGGGCAAGTTGGATTGTCTTATACAATAGAGTCACCTACTAATAAAATTGGCTTTGGTATATCAACGGAATATATCCAGCATAGCTTGTCTGGATCGGGTATTTCTGGATCTCAGATTGACATTACCGATCCTATAATAAGAGATAGGTTAGACGGTGCACAATACTTTGATGCTTCTTTTGGAATATATGGATTGTATAATCAGAAACTAGTTTATGGTATATCATTTCCTTCTCTAATCAGTAGTAAAATTAGTGATACAGGTTCTGAAGCAGATAGGAATATTGGATATATCTTCCAGGTTGGTTATAAAATGAAGTCAGAGACGACAAAGATAACGTTCGAACCATCTGTAGTCGTTAAGTCACTTATGAACACTCCAACTCATATCGACATTATGGGTAAGTTTGGCTTTTTAGAAGATAAACTTACTGGTGGGGTAGCGTACACATTGGGAGGTGATAAAAGATTAGGATTTTTAATAGGCACAGCAATTGAGTCTATAAGAATCAACTATATGTATAATGTTAGTTCTGCTGAGTTTCAAACATATAATAATGGAGCTCATGAAATCTCTATAGGTTTGAGGTTCGGGGAGAATAAAACAATTAAGACAGTTAAGGACATGGAAGCGTCTACAGATATGTAGACGAATACATTTTTCTAATAAATATTAAGCGAGGCTATCTCTAATGAGGTAGTCTCGCTTTGTGTTTACGGGTATTTTGTTGTTTGTTTTATTTTTATCATTTTGGATAAATGCCTGAAAGTAAGCTGATTACCCATTGTAAAATAAAGTATATTTACATATTGATTTTTTTTATATATAAATTCTTTACATTTGATTTTATTACTATCTTTGCACAGTGTTTGAGGCATATTATGTCTCGAGTGTACATATTATGGTATGTTTTAATGTGATAAATACCCTTTTTTCGGTATTAGTCAGGTAAGGTTAAAATGTATCTTTGCATCTCGTTCATGTGAGAAATTGTATAAACGAATGAGATAATAGATAGAAACAAAGCATTAGAAGAACTCAGTTTAATAACCGGAAAAAGACGAAACTTCCCACACTGAATATTCTAGAAAATTGCTAAGGTTTATGTAACCGTGATGCTATGCGTCACCAACAGATTATGGCTAATTATTTTGATGAATATATTTTTTTTATAACCAAAACTCAATCTTATGTTAAGTAAATTTATTTACAAAGTTTTGATGGTATTCGCTCTTGCAGTTGTTGCACAGGTAGGATACAGTCAAAATTATGTAAGTTCTGATGCAGCAATAGTTCTTCTTGAAGAAGCAATTGTTGATTTAGAAGCGGAACTTAGTGTGCCTTTCGTGTATACAGGAAATGTGCAGGCTGAAAACGATCAGACTGGAGACAAAATTATTTTATCGCTTATGAAAGCTGTAAAAAATGATGTTGAAGATCTGAAAGATGTAAAAGGTGCTATGGATGCATGGTACATTAAAGCAAATGCTGAAATTCCAGCTAGAAAAACCAAAATGACGATAGCACTTGACAGTGTTAAAAATCTATTATCTTAATTAAAACAAAAACTCAATCCTATGAAAATAAGATTATTAACATTGCTTGTTGCCCTAGTGGCACCAATGCTAGTGTTCAGTCAAACCATAAATGGAACAGGTGGGCCTTTCAGCCCTGCTGGTACTACAAGTGGTGTTGCTGAATACACAGCAACGGCTGCTGGAATTGCTGGTTCTACCCTAACAGGTGGAGTTTGTGCTTCTACTGGTGTTGCAATAGCAGACATGGCAGTACCTGCCATTTTAGGTTACAATACTGAAATTACTAATATCACACTTATAGGTGCTCAGCATACATTTGCTGCGGATTTAGACTTCGTACTAATCTCTCCTACAGGAGAAGAGTTAGTTTTCAATCTTGACAATGGAGGTTCTACGGGACTTGATGTTGCTATGGATATGGTATTTAGTAGTACTTCTGCAAATTGTGCACATTCTTGGACATCTAGTACAAGTGCTGTTCAACCTGCTGATATGCAGTTTGAAACAGTGGCAGGTACATGTGGACCATTAGCTGCTGAATTTGAATTCGTTTGTGGTACTAATACAGGTATCTTTGACGGAATCACTGCAGACGGTGACTGGACTCTTGAAACTACAGATGATGCTGGAGGAGACTCAGGTTCATTTACAAGTTTCTCAGTAACTTTCGCTCCTATGACGCCTCCTACAATGGATGGTAATGGAGTTGCAATTGATTTATTGGCTTGTTGTGTTGACGTATGTGAACTAACTGGACCAACTGAATTTATCTTTCCATTAGAAGCTGGTGAGTGTGAAGAAGCAATCTTCTACGAAGCTCCTGGTATCGATGGTGGACCAACTTGTAAGTTTTGTCCTGACCTTCCTATGGCTACATATACTATAGTAGGTAATGTTGTAGAAACATTAGGAGGAAATGGATTACCAACAAGTGCAGTAATTAATGAAACTGGAACTAATAGTTATACTATTACTGCAGTTACAGCTGCTACATTGTTCTTTGATTACACGTTCGTAGGTTCTACGTTCTGGGATCCGTTCACAATTGAAGGTCCTGCAGGTAGTCTTGCTACTGGTAATACTGGTTCAGTTGCTCAAGCGTTACTTCCTGGTGAAACAGTAGTTGCTCAGATTGCATCTTTAGATGGTGTTACTGACGGTTCTTCTCTTACTTTAGAGAATATTGGATTCTTTAATCCTGCTGATTACCCATGTTACGTTTTAGAGTTAATCGATGGTCCTGCTGTTGGAGATTATTTCCCAGCTGGAACTTACGAAGCTAACTATGAAGCTGTACCTTTCGTAATTGTTGGTGGTTCACCTACAGGTGATCCTGCTGCTGCACTTACGTATACTCAGAATATCAACGTATTAGCATATAGTGGTCCAGTTAGTGGAGCATTAGCTTGTAATGATCACGTAAATATTTCTGCTGACGAAGATTGTAGTATCACAATTGGTGCTGACTTATTCTTAGAAGGTGGACCATACGGATGTTACAGTGACTATGAAGTAAATATTTGGATTTATGGAAATGAGGCTAACCAAACAGGTAACGTAAACGGAGCACCAGTTGACTTCGGTAGCCTATTAGGAACTCACACAGTTGAAATAATGGATCCTACAACAGGAAACAAATGTTGGGGAACTTTTACAGCTGAAGATAAATTGGCTCCTACATTAACTTGTAATGACTATACTATTAACTGTACTGAAGGTACTATCAATAGCCCAGTTGTTGAAGATATATCTGTAGTAACTATTGCTGAGAATATTTCTAATACTGGAGATAACTCTTACGCAATAAATGTTCCATTTAATGTAAATATTACTGATGTAAATATCATTTTCAGTGGTACTATCACTGGAAGTCAATTCGCATGGGGAGCGACTGTTACAGCTCCAAATGGTGCTGAATTGTCACTATGGCCTCTTGGTATTGGTGGATGTGGAACTACAATGGACTATATCGCAGATGATCAAGGTCTTACAGGATTAACTTGTGCTCAGTTCCAAACAGGAGTTGCGTCATCATTAATCAATGCTTTCGAAGATTTCGGATTCCCTTACACACCTATGGCTGCTGTAAATGGATCTAGTTCTGCTGGAGTATGGACATTGAATCTTTCAGGAGATTTCGATCTTACAATAGCTGCAATACAATTCAACAACGGAACTTGTTTATTAGAGCCGGGTACAGTAGATGCTGATGCTTGTGGAAACACATCATACACATTTAGTGATACTGAAGTTGATAATGGTTGTGCTGGTAACATCATAACAAGAACTTGGTTTGCTACTGATGCTTCAGGTAATTCATCTGAAGGTTGTGTACAAACTATTACAGTAGAAAGTATCGGAATCGCAGATGTATTATTACCACCAGCTCTTATTGAGTTACCTTGTGGAAATGGAACATCTCCAGAAGATATCGTTTCATTCTTTGATAATCCTTTGACTAATGACATTAATCTTTCAGCTAACTGTACGTTAGATGTAATCGAGAATAATGAAGGTCATTCATTTGGATTCCCAACTTACATGCAAAGAGGATGTGATGGTAACAAACATGCACAAAAAGTAGATAACAATGTTTGTAACATTTATGCTACATATACTGATCAAGTAATACCTGCTTGTGGAGTTGGATGTAATGGTAACGTAAAAGTTATCAGAACATGGACACTTCTTGACTGGTGTACTAACGAAACTGCACCTTACACTCAACTTATCAAAGCTGTTGATAATGATGGTCCTACTTTCATCTTGAAAGATGTTACAGTAAGTACTGATCCTTGGGGATGTGAGGCTAATATTGAAGTACCACAGCCGTGGGAATTACATGATGATTGTACATCAGATCTTACTTACACTGTAAGTGGACCTGCTGGAGTTGTAATCGTTGGTGATGCTACAACTGGGTATACTGCTTTAGGTGCTCCAAAAGGAGTTCATACATTTACTTACACAGCTTCTGATTGTTGTGGTAACGTTACTTCTGTAGATGCTACATTTACAGTTGTTGATGGAGCTCCTCCAGTAGCAGTTGCTAAGCAAAACATTGTTATTAGTTTAACAAGTAGTGGAACAGGTACTGATGGATTAGCAAAATTATTTGCTGCATCTGTTGATAATGGTTCTCATGATGGTTGTACTGATATCAAATTAGAAATCAGAAGAGACGAAGATAACTGTGACATTAGAGGTAATGATACTTATAATGCTGATGGACACCCACAAGATGGAAGTCCTAATCCAAATTCTCCAAGTTATGATCCAGATGGTGGAGCTTATGTTAAGTTCTGTTGTGATGATATCACAAACTCTGTAGTTGATGTAAACGGTGATGGTGAAAACGATCCTGGATACGTACAAGTATGGATGAGAGTATGGGATGATGGTGACATGGACGGTGTCTTTGGATCTGCAGGTGATAACTACAATGAAACTTGGACTTTCGTGAAAGTTGAAGATAAATTGGCTCCTGCTATCGTTTGTCCTGCTGACGTAACTCTTACATGTGACGAAGATTACACTGATACAGGTGTAACTGGTGTTGCAAACGGATTTGCTTCATGTGGTGGTATCGATGTTGAGTATAATGATATTATCATTAACTTGAATACATGTAACGAAGGTTTCGTAAGAAGAAGATGGAACATTGTTGGAAGATCAGATATATTCTGTGACCAAACAATTACAATAGAAGGTCTTGATGCAGATGTAAATGTTAGTTTCTCTCAAGTAGGAGACTTTACTGCAGCTAATTGTCCTGATATGATTGGATTAGGTGAGCCTACATGGACTGCTGGTCCTTGTGATGTTCTAGGATATACAGTTGAAACTGATACTTTCAAGTTCGAAGATGGAGCTTGTTACAAATTGGTTAACCACTGGACAGTAATTAACTGGTGTGATTATGAGCCAAACAATCCTTTCTGGAATGGTGAAGGTTTATGGGAGCACATCCAAGTAATCAAAGTAACTGACGAAACTAAGCCAGTAATCGAAGATTGTGAAGATAAAATGTTTGCAATCAATGATCACTCTGATTCTGATGATGATGGTGTTGTATGTGAAGCTAAGATCACTCTTACTAACGTAGCAACTGATCCAGGTTCTGATAACTGTCCTACAGGATGGTTGAAATGGCAAGTAGTTGTTGACCTTTGGGGAGACGGTACTGATGATTTAGAGTATAGCTCATTCTTACCTGCATTTGATACTCAGTTTAATGATACAAATGGTAATGGTATTGGTGATGTTTATTTATCTCCTACAGCTAACGGTGAGACTGTTTCAGTTCCTTTACCGGATATCTCTGGAAGTATGAGTAATCATAAAGTAACATGGAAAGTAACTGACGGATGTAACAATGTTACAACTTGTAGCTACAACTTCATGGTTGTTGATAAGAAAGCTCCGACTCCTTACTGTATTTCAGTAAGTACAGCTGTTATGGACATGGGTCCTGATGGTGAGCCAGGTGTTGAAATCTGGGCTTCAGACTTTAACTTAGGATCATTTGATAACTGTACTGCACAGGAAGATTTACTTTACTCTTTCAGTGGTACTGATTATGTTCCTAACAGAACATTCAATTGTGATGATGTTGCAAACTCTCCAGTAGAGGTTCAAATGTATGTTTGGGATGAGAAAGGAAACAATGATTTCTGTTCTGTATTCTTAACAGTAATTGATAACCAAGAGCTTTGTTCAGGTACTGGTAGTAAGCCAAACCTTGCGGGTGATATCTTAACTGAAGAAGGTGTTGCAGTTTCTAATGTTGAAACTTCATTAACAGCAGCTCTTCCTGAGTATCCTAAGTCAGAAATGACTAACGATGCTGGATACTATGCATTTATGAATAATGTTGAAGCTATGGATTATGTAATCGAAGCTGTGAAAGATGTTGATTACCTTAATGGTGTATCTACTCTTGATCTTGTTAAGATTCAGAGACATATCTTAGGACTAGAGGATCTTGATTCTCCTTACAAATTGATAGCTGCGGATATCAATGCTGATAACAAAATCAAAGCAAGTGATCTTTCTCAATTGAGAAAATTAATCTTAGGTGTTATCACTGATCTTCCTACTAACGATTCTTGGAGATTTGTAAATGCTTCTCAAGCATTAACACTTGACCTTGATTTAGAAGACGTAGACTACGCTGTTGAATTGACTAACGTAATGAATGACGTAATGTCAAACGATATGGTAGGTGTGAAAATTGGTGATGTTACAAACAATGCTGTTGCAAACTTACAAGATCAAACGATCGAAGTAAGATCAAACAACACTGTAGAGTTTGTTATTACTAATCAAGAAGTAACTGCAGGTGAAACTGTAGAAGTTTCTTTCACAAGTGCTGATTTTGCTGATGTATATGGATACCAGTTCACAATGGAACTTAACGGACTTACGTTCGCTAACGTACAGAATGGAGCTGTTGAAATGACAGATGCAAATGTTGGTGTACTTGCTAACAACTTAGTTACTGTTTCATACAATAACGGAGTTGCTAAATCTGCAGGAACTGCAGAAGCAGTATTCACAGCAACTTTCATTGCTACTAAAGATGGTAACATTGGTGATATGATCGATGTAACTTCTAAAGTAACAAGTGCTGAAGCATATGTTGGTACTTCACTAGAAGTTAGAGATGTAACAATCTCAACTAGAGGTGATGTAACTACAGTAGCTGCAACTGAATTGTTCCAGAATGAGCCAAACCCATTCAAAGGACAGACTGTTGTATCTTTCAACCTTGCGGAAGCTGCACAAGCTACATTGACTATATTTGATGTTACTGGTAAAGTAATCACTAATCAAACTATTGCTGGCTTAAGAGGTTACAACACTGTAACTTTAGATGCTAATCAATTAGGAGTAAGTGGTGTTCTATACTACACATTAGAAAGCGGTGAGTTCACAGCAACTAAGAAAATGATCATCATTGAATAATAATGATTGTTTAAGATAGACTCGAAACTGAGTTAAATTTAAATCGGTTTTTGGGATGGCCTCTCTTCAGTAATGAAGGGGGGCTTTTTTTGTGTTATGCGTATATCTATCTATCTATCTATCTATCTATCTATCTATCTATCTATCTATCTATCTATCTATCTATCTATCTATATCGAGATTAGCCGATATCTTGGACTCTTCTAATTCTATAGACCTCTTCTATTTTATAACTATAGATTCGTATGCACTGAACACTATTACGTAGTCAAGGGCATATTTACACTTTCTCATATTTTATCAATAGACTGTTTTTCACCCCCAATTATTAACGTATTGTTTGTGTTTTCTTAATTATTGAATTCATTAAATCAATTTTGGAGTTCTTTCAGTCTTTTAATTCGATTATTGAATTGTCTTGTAGAATGTTTTTTATGTCCTTTATCGTATTGTTCCTGTATTCATATTTTATTCGAAATCATATAGTAATTCTTATGATTTTCATCGAGAATTGATCCTGATATTTGGTCCAAATTGTGTATTTCTATGTTTATATTTAATTATTTATTATTTTTTTTTCCAGAATAGATAGAATTTATAATATATATAAGAATGTATTTACTAGCTACTTAGATTGGTTTTTTTTCTTTCTTTAACTCTCGGCATCTCCATAACTACTTGATACGCAGTAAATATTATATAGAATAATTATGTAATATGTAAATCGTCCTTATCTTTGCTTTATATAAAACCACACCTAATGTGTGTGAACCAACCATTTTTGATATTATATCCTACCTAGGAATTAACCATTCCGTATACCAACCACTCATTGATAATAGATCCATGCTTTCAGCTAATGGCTAAGGCTACTAATTAAGAAATTTAATAATCACAATATTTTGGGATCATAGAGTTTTGTCATAAAACTCTGTTCCCTAAACAGTAAAATTTTTAATTTAAAACGGATCTCATGAAGAAAATGAACTTAAACTTTCACAAAAAAATAGTGTACCAATATTTCGGTATGCTGTTTATTATGCTAGGAGCTTTTTCAGCTCATAGTCAATGTTCGCTTGCCTGTAATGCCAATACGAACATTTCACTTGATAATACAGTAGGGAATTGTCAAGCGGTAGTTACCGTAGATATGGTAGCTGATGTTTCTGCGTGCCCACTTGGTACTTTTGAAGTAATTCTTACAGGTGCTGATGGAGTTGTAATACCAAATGCAACTATTACAGGAGCACATGTTGGTCAAACAATTGAAGTAGCTGTAGTAGATACTGATTCAAATAACAAATGTTGGGGAAATATCTTCGTTGAAGATAAATTACCTCCAGTATTAGATTGTTCGATAGTTCCTACTGATATGAATTGCTTCAATTACGCTGATTTTACACCTACAGCAACGGATAATTGCGATGTTAATGTATCTGTATTTAAGGTAAAGCCAGATAGTGTCGTAGTTAATAACTGTGATGACCCAGCTGTCAGTGATGAAGTACTTAAAACTATTTATACATTTTGGGTTGCTACTGATGAGCAAGGATTATCTTCTGAGGTTTGCATGTTCGAATTTTCAATTGTAAGAATTGAAGATTTTGATGATGTTTTAAGCCCAGCAAATTTATTATTACAAAATACAACACATCTAGAGTGTGATAGTGTTTATAATAAGTTACCTAATGGACTTCCTTCACCATTTGATTTAGTTGTTGATGGTCAACCAACTGTATATGGTACAGGAGTTCCAACAATCAACGGTGTTGATTTATTTCCAAATGCATTTCAAGATTGTAATCTACTTGTAGATTATGTAGATACAGAATTGCCGCCAATCGGTTGTGCAAAGAAAATTATGAGAAGATGGAATATCTATGAGTGGTCTTGTTCAAATCCACAAAGAGATACTTCATTAATTCAGATGATAGAAATCGTTGATAGCGAGGGACCAGTAGTTTCTTGTCCAGCTGATTATACTGTTTCTACTAATGGTAGTTCTTGTGAAGCTTCAGTTTTATTGCCAGCGATAGAAGCTGTTGATAATTGTAGTACACAAGATCAACTTACATATGGTGTTTCTTATGGTCTTGGTCAACCATTAAATACTAACGGTGGATTAGTTCAATTACAATTAGGAGAGAATTTAATCACTTACACTGTATATGATGAGTGTCTTAATTTGACTTCATGTACTGTGACTATAACTGTAGCGGATAATACTCCACCAGTTGTAATTTGTGATCAATTTACTGTTGTTGCATTAACTTCAGACGGTTGTGCTTATGTTCCAGCATCTGTATTTGATGATGGTTCTTATGATGAGTGTACAGACGTAACATTGACTGTAAGAAGAATGGACAATGGAGTACCTTGTGAGACTAACTCTAGCTGTACTGAAGAAGACGATGAATTATTTGATGGATATGTAAGGTTTTGTTGTGTAGATCAGACTAATACTGATTTGATGGTAGTTCTAAGAGCTACGGATGCAAATGGTAATTATAATGACTGTATGGTAAATGTAGAAGTTCAAGATAAGTTAGCTCCTACAATTTCTTGCCCAGCGGATATGACTGTAAATTGTGACTTCCCTTTTGATGAGTCAAATTTGGCTGCATTCTTTGGTGAGGCAATAGTTAATGATAACTGTGGTGTAATTGAGCCAAATGATGCATTAAACTTAAATGGTCTTAATCAATGTAATATTGGAATAGCATATAGAACAATAAGTATCGGTACACCAGGTACAGATAATTATTCATTTTGTACTCAAGAGATTACTTTTATCGCAATAGATAAGTTTAACGATGGAGTTCTTGATTCTCAGCCAGATACTGATATTACTTGGCCTTTAGATGCTTTAATGGAAGGATGTGAAGATCCAACAGGAAATGAATATTTACCTTCAAATCTTCCAGCAACAATGCAATTTCCTACATATACTGAAGGAGCTTGTGATTTAGTTGGAGCAAATTATGAAGATCAAATTTTCCCATTCAATAATCCAAATGGTGATGCTTGTTTCAAGATTGTCAGAACATGGACAGTAATTGATTGGTGTCAGTTTATCACAACTAGTTCAGGTGGAACAACATACCCATCATGGACACATGTACAAATTATAAAAGTAAATGATAGTGAAGGTCCTGACGAAATAGTAACAACTGGTCCTGCTAGTATGTGTACTTTTGATTCTGAATGTGCTGATGGTGCTATCGAATTAGGTGCTTCTACAACTGATGAGTGTACAATGTTATTAGATTGGGCTTATACGATATACACAGATGGTGATAATGATGATAAGCTTGATGATATATTGATTGTAAACAATGTAGCTCAGTCATTCAGTGGTAATGCTTCTAATTCAATTGATGCAAGTGGAACTTACCCAATTGGTACTCACAAAGTACTATACACGTTCTCTGATAAGTGTGGAAATATCACAAGTAAAGAATTCATTTTCTCTATTGTTAACTGTAAAGCGCCAACGGCATATTGTCATAATGGTCTTGCTGTTGATTTAATGGAAGATGGTGACGGTAGTGGAACTGTTCAAATGTGGGCAACAGACTTAGACGCTGGTAGTTCTCACCCTTGTAATTATGAAGTTTATATATCTTTTGATTCTATAGTTGTTTCTACTGCAACAGCTGTTGCTGATGGTATTGTTGACGCTGGAAATGGTATTTTCCTCGAAGTTAATAACGGAAGAGAATTTACATGTGATGATTTAGGTGATAATTTTGTAAACGTATGGGCTGGTGTATTAACTCCAGAAGGAAACGTAATACAATCATACTGTATCGCTACATTGAATGTACAAGATAACATGGGATCATGTACGACTGAAGTAGAAATGAAAGTAGAAGGAAGTATTTCAACTACATCTGATGTAGAGTTACAAAATGCTGAAGTTCAGTTATTAGGTAGTGATTTAGATGCTACTATGACGAATGAGTCTGGTAACTACGCATTCCCGGCTATGCCTATGGGAGGATCATATTCAGTGTCAGCATTGAAGAACGATGATTATATAAATGGAGTTTCAACACTTGATTTAGTTATGATTCAGAGACATATCCTAGAGCTAGAAACTTTAGGAAGTCCTTACAAAATGATTGCTGCTGATATTAATAATGATGAAGATATTTCAGCTTCTGATTTACTAGTATTAAGAAAATTAATTCTTGGTTCAATTACTGAATTGCCAAATAACGGATCTTGGAGATTTATTGATGCGAATTATACTTTCGCTGATCCAACTGATCCATTCGGTAATAACTTACCTGAATCTATTGATATTGAAGTACTTGATTCTGATATGAATATTGATTTCATAGCTGTGAAAGTTGGAGATATTAACGAAAATGCAACTGCGAACTTAAAAGATCAAAGTGCATCTTCTGTAAGATCTGAAAAGTCAGTATCAATGAAAGTAGCAAATCAAAATTTCGAAGCTGGAAACTTAGTAGTAGTACCAGTAACTATATCTGAAGAGATGATAGCTACAGGAATACAATTCACTATTGAGACTGGTTCAGGATTAGAATTCGCTGATGTAACTTCTGAGACAATTAATATTTCTGATGATAATATCGGATTTGCTTCATTGTCTGAAGGAGTAATTACATTAAGTTGGAATCATGCAGCTGGTATATCACTAAGTGATAATGAAGCTGTATTAGAGATTGTATTCAATGCAACTAACTCTGGTTCAATTGCTAAAGAATTGAATATATCTTCAAGCTTACTTAAAGCTGAGATCTATAATGAAGATTTGGAAACAATGGATATCGAATTCGCTATCGAAGGTAGAGAAGATGATAACATGAATGGTTTTGTATTGTACCAAAATGTACCAAATCCATTTACTGAAACTACAAATATTTCATTCGAATTGCCAGTAAGTAAACTAGGTACTCTTACAGTATATGATATGACTGGAAAAGTAGTATCAAGTATACAAAGAACATTTGAAATAGGAGCCAATCAAATCACTCTTAATAGAGCTGATCTAGGAACATCAGGCGTACTTTATTACCAACTACAAGTTGGAGAGTACATCGCTTCAAGAAAAATGATCTTGATTGACTAAAAAATAGAAGTAGAAATACTCTACTTAAATATTACTGTTTTTGGGATAGGACCCTCCTTCATGAATTTGAAGGGGGTCTTTTTTTTAATCTGTCTTTGTTTTTCTTTATATCCAATTGGAGTTAAACAGATTATTTAATTGAGAAGGAACTGCAAATAGATCTTTCGCATTTGTTATAGTCTAGACATATTGATACATTTGAGAAGCTTTATAAATGAATTATAATTGGTCTGAATAAATAATAATAATGGCAAGAATAGTAGGAGTTGATTATGGTACTAAAAAGTGTGGTGTATCTGCCACAGATTCTATGCAGATAATCGTTACGGCAATTGATACATTTCCGACTACAGAATTATTTCAGTTTTTCCAGAAGTATATGAAAGAGGAAGATGTGGAAAAGGTAGTATTTGGAAAACCAGCTCATAAAGATGGTACAAGTACATATCTACAGGAACATATTGATATATTTGTGGTTAAGTTATCAAAGGAGTTTCCTGATCTTGATATTGATTTTCAAGATGAGCGAATGACATCAGTAGAGGCTAAAAGTATAATCTTACAAAGTGGAATAAGAAAATCTAAAAGAAGAGATAAGAATTTAGTGGATAAAATAAGTGCTGTGTTAATTTTGCAAAAGTATTTAGGCCATATTTAATTGAACTGATCCTTATTAATTGATATTAGTTATTTTAGAAGAGTAAAAAAGTAAAGAAAGAATAGATGATATTACCAGTATATGCATATGGTCAGCCAGTTTTGAAGAAAGTCGCACAAGTTGTAGATACAGATTTTGAAGGACTGAGTGATCTTCTTGAAGACATGTGGGAAACAATGTATCATGCACAAGGAGTAGGTATTGCTGCGCCCCAAATAGGCCAAAGCCTTAGGATATTTTTAGTTGACACCGTGCAGGCAATGGATGAGGGTGATGAGGAAAAGGGAATAAAGAAAGCGTTTATAAATGCTCAGGTACTTGATGAGGATGGAGAGATGTGGTCTTATGAAGAAGGATGCTTAAGTATTCCTAATGTAAAAGGGGATGTAGAAAGGTGCGAAAAAATTAAAATTAAGTATTTCGACGAAAATTTCGAAGAATTTACGGAAGAATATGATGGTATAAATGCAAGAGTAATATTGCATGAATATGATCACATTGAAGGTAAATTATTTACTGAAAAGCTGAAGCCTTTGAAGAAGAAAATGATTAGTAGAAAACTTGATCAGATTAAAAAGGGCAAGGTGACAGCGGACTATAGGTTAAGATTTTTCAAATCTAGATAGGACTATTTTCTTCCGAAATCAGCGGGGATTTCACCCCAGTTTTTAGTGTCCCATTTTACGATAGGATTTTTATAAGTGTTTGTCTTAAGCCATGCAATAGCCCGGTCCATCATCTCAAAGAGATTTTCATTTCTAGCATTTTTGGTTAGAGTTGTTTTTACTTTTTTATTGCGTACCCAAGCCATTGCTGTGCGTGAGTCGGTATAGATAGGAGTATCTTTTCCAAGCTTTTTTAATAATGCAAGAGCATGTACGAGGGCTAGGAATTCACCCACGTTATTGGTGCCGTCCTTATGAGGGCCTTGCCGAAATATTTCTTCTCGACTGATAGTAAATACACCTCTATATTCCATTAGTCCGGGGTTACCACTACAAGCAGCATCAACAGAAATACTGTTGGAAATAATTTTATTGCCGAACTTAGATAAGTCTTGTTGACCTTTGACTGCTTTTTTTGTTTTCGAAGCTATACCAATGTGCTTAGAAAATGGATCTAAGAAAGCATCGTGAGCTTCATCTCTGGTTTTGAAGCTTTTGTACTTTGCCGCTGGAAAATTTTTAGTCTGTTTGAGACATTCATTCCAATTGTCATATACTCCTGGAGTATGACCTGCCCAGACTACATAATATTTTTTTCCTTTTGCCAAAATATATTCTTTTTGAAATGCTTATTATAAATAACTCCTATAAATGATACATTAATAAACTTCGCGTGTATGTTTTGTAAACGATGGGTTTCGCAGAAAACACGCGTTTATTTATTCAATCTTCAAGCCTCTAAGTGGCTTGCAAAGCAAACACTTGGGCCAGTGTGGCGAATGATACATTCGAGGGCTGGCAAAGCATCAACTAGGCTTTTTAACGAAGAAGAGGAAAAAAGATCAAAGAGAAGAATGTAACTTTATTATTTTATCATTCCTTTACATCTACTTTTGTGCAAAAGTAAAATATTCACTTTATATCAATTGCTAATTTTGATTAAATTAAAGATAACATGATAAAGGATTCACATGCCCATATATACTTGGAAGATTTTGATGATGATTTAGAAGAGGTTATATCTGAAGCTAAAGCTGTCGGTGTTACAGAAATCTATATGCCCAATATCGATAGTTCTACAATCGAAAGGATGCACAATGTAGAAGAACGTTTTAGCAATTGTAAATCAATGATGGGACTTCATCCGTGTTACGTGAAGGCGAATTACAAAGATGAGTTGTCAATAATCGAGTCGAATTTAAAAAAACGAAAGTATAGCGCAGTAGGGGAGATAGGGATTGATCTTTATTGGGATAAGACGTTTGCAGAAGCTCAATTCGAATCTTTTCGATATCAAATTGAATTGTCGAGAGATCATAATATTGGATTTGCTATTCACTCTAGAGATGCTTTGGACGATACAATTGCAATAGTATCAGAAATGCAAGACGGTAATCTGAAAGGAATTTTTCATTGTTTTAATGGAAGTGTTGAGCAAGGCAAAAAAATAATTGATCTAGGATTTTATCTTGGTATTGGTGGGGTAGTCACATATAAAAATGCTGGGGTTGATAAGGTTGTTACTCAACTTCCTATTTCTTCAATGGTTCTTGAGACGGATAGTCCGTATTTATCGCCAGGCCCTAAAAGAGTGAAGAGGAATGTTCCCTCTAGGATACCACTAGTGATTGATAAGATGGAAGAAATTATGGATATCGACCGTGATGAGATTGCTAAAATCACTTCACTTAATTGCGAAAAAATATTTTTATATTAATAAAGTACCACTAAACCCACCAATTAAGTCAATATTTGAATCTTGTTACTATAGAGATGAAGAATAAATGAAATATTGTGTCCGTTTAATCAGCTAATCCAATTTTTATTTACGATTTTTGAAAATAGTGACGTTTTCCTTTTGTAATCAGGTTGGTTTTTCCATTTTTGCAATAATTATAGGAGAGTTGGCCGAGTGGCTTAAGGCGCTCGCTTGGAAAGCGTGTATACCTCAAAAGGGTATCAAGGGTTCGAATCCCTTACTCTCCGCTAAATACATACTTAAGAATATAGATTCTTAAGTAATACAATTACTTATTTTAGAATATAGAATGGCAGAAACGAGGTTTCTGCTTATTTATATTTTAAAATAAAATCAAGAGTTTTAGAAAAAATGTCAATGTCTTTGCACTACTTTAGAGAATATTTATAATTTTAGTGTTTCATTGAAAGTTAATCTTAACATACTAACAGAAAATAATTAAATCATGCGAAAGTTATTTGTACTCTTTGGAGTGTTTGTTTTTGCCTCTTTTTTCGGGGCTATTGAATCCTTTGCTCAAGCTGCGGCTGTAGAGCCAGGAACTGGCTTTCAGGGCCTAAAAGAAAAGTTCATTGAAGGAGATTGGTTCTTCATG
This sequence comes from uncultured Saprospiraceae bacterium, assembly GCA_938003955.1. GTDB lineage: Bacteria > Bacteroidota > Bacteroidia > Chitinophagales > Saprospiraceae > CAJXUU01. Next base: position 26,680 of record CALKXE010000086.1, read on the forward strand.
AGTTTCGTACTTGTATGTCTTATCTTAGGATTGGCATTCTGTATCGAAAGAATCATTACGCTCAATATTGCTACGACTAACACAGACAAGTTGTTGGCAAAAGTGGATGAAAGACTTGCTGATAATGATATGGAAGGAGCATTAGAAACTTTAAGATCTACTCCAGGACCTACGGCTAGTGTATTATTAGAAGGATTGAAAAATTCACATAAAGGACCAGGAGCTGTTGAAAAAGCTATTGTTTCTAACGGTTCTGTACAGATGGGACTATTGGAGAAGGGACTTGTATGGATCTCTCTATTTATCGCGATTGCACCGATGCTTGGATTTATGGGTACGGTAATCGGTATGATTGAAGCCTTTAACAGAATTGAAGCAGTAGGTGACCTTTCACCTTCAGTAGTAGCGGGTGGTATTAAGGTAGCCCTATTGACTACAGTATTCGGTCTAGTTGTGGCAATTATCCTTCAAATACTATACAATTACATCGTTTCTAAAATTGATGGTATTGTAAATAAAATGGAAGATGCTACTATCGGTTTCGTTGACATTTTAGAAAGAAATAATAAGTTAGGAAGTTCTAGCTCAATAAATATTTCTAAGTAATAATCACACTTTAAAAGACAATTTATTATGTATAAATTTTTAACTAAAAACGGCCAGACGATGGCATTGGGTTTAGGTGTCTTAGTGATTGCTATATTTTTCATAAACATATACAGTGGATTTAATGCCTCTGGATATGATATGTCTACAGCTTTAAATAAGTTACCTAAAGTAGATCAAAAAGCAATTAGCTTTTTTGATGCTGGAATATTTCTTACCATTGTAATGACAGTAGTCGCGTTTGCGCTAGCTTTCGTTGTATTCGGTTTGACAGATCTTGTAAAGTTTCCTAAGAATGCCATGAAAATTGGTGGAGGGATACTTGTTATAGGTTTAATATTTTTCGCTCTATATTCTACTTCTTCTTTCGATAATACAGGAAGATTAATTGGATTGAATGAGAAATTCGAAATAACAGAAAACATTAGTAAATTCATCTCAGGCGGTATTAAGACTACCCTTGGTCTGTTAGGTTTCTCAGTAATAGCTTTAGTGCTAGGAGAAATCTGGAGTCAACTCAAATAATTTATTATGGGAAAGACTAACACTAGAGATAGGATGAAAAATGAGGTCAATGCGGGATCTATGGCAGATATTGCCTTCCTGTTATTGATATTTTTCCTAGTAACAACAACGATCGCTGAGGATAAAGGTGTTCTTGTAAGACTACCACCATGGTCTAATGAGCCACCTGAAAATCTCAAGATGAACACACGTAATGTATATTCAGTGCTTGTAAATGCGGATGATCAGCTTCTAGTAAGAGGTGAAAGTATGAAGGTTGAGGACTTAAAAGAGGCAACTAAATTATTTATCAGAAATCCTAGAAAGGAGGCTAATAAAGCTGAAGACCCAACAAAAGCAATCATTTCACTTAAAAATGATAGAGGTACAAAATATAGGACCTTCTTGACTGTTTACAATGAATTGAAAGCTGCATACACTGATTTGAGAAATGATGAATCAGAAAAACGATTCGGAAAACTGTATGAATACTGTTCTAGAGCTCAACGTGATGAAATTAAGAAAGTTCTTCCTGTTGTAATATCAGAGGCAGAACCTACTAGTTTTGGAGACGAGAGTTAATATTAATCATTTAAAAAAGTAAACATATGGCAACTTTTGAAAAGAAAAGAGGTAAGGCGTCTCCTGAGGTTTCGACCGCTTCTTTGCCCGATATCATATTTATGCTCTTGTTCTTCTTTATGATGGTAACAGTAATGAGAGACTCAGAGCTCAAGGTAGATGTAAATACACCGGAGGCAACTGAACTTACTAAACTAGAGAAGAAGTCACTTGTGAATTATATATTCGTAGGAAGACCAAAGGTAGCATATAGAGATACATATGGGACTAAGCCAAGAATGCAGTTAGGGGATAAGTTTTCTACTGTGGCTGATATTCCTTTGTTCCTAGAAAAGCACAAAGCAAAGCTTCCTGAAAATCAAAGACAAGGTATTACCAGTTCTTTGAAGATTGATGGAACTGTGACTATGGGTATTGTAGCTGATATAAAAACAGCGCTCAGAAAAGCAAATCAATTGAAAGTGAATTACTCTGCGGGGAAACGTGTAGATTAATAATCTTAAGATCAGATAAAGAAAAGCCTCTTCGATTAATTTCGACGAGGCTTTTTTCATTTCGATGCTTTTTGCATTTACATATTCAGTTTGCGGTTCATAGTATATAACAACCTTGCAAATGAATTAACTTTATCAAAAAATGATTTCTTATACCTATCGAGTTTATAATTCACTGTTTCTTCCAGATCGAGTGTTTACTCCGTAAGCCATCTCTTGTGCTAGATGAACCATCGCCGCATATATTTAGCTTCATTCGATGATGTCCATCGTTAAAAAATACTCGCTGTAGCTAATGCTACATCTGCGATTTTTGCCTTGAGCTTCGTCGAATAATTTCTAAATCTTATACGGCATTATCAAACTCAAGTGGTATTATTCTTCTTCACCAAAATCTGGATTGTAATATCCAAAAACTTTTTTAGCATTAGCCTTTCCAATAACAGATGCTAGAGAATCTTCTGTTTGTTTCTTTACCTTATTTACACTTTTATAGGTAGTGAGAAGTAAGTTGGCAGTTTTCTTACCGATTCCTGGTATGTCTGTTAACTCTGTTCCAAGAAAGTGTTTCGACCGCAGGTTTCTATGCAGTGTCAATGCAAAACGGTGGGCTTCATCCCTAGCTTGTTGAATCAATTTTAAAGATTCCGATTTCTTATTAATATGAAGTGGGACAGAATCATTCGGAAAGTAAAGTTCTTCTAGTTTTTTTGCGATTCCTATAATTGTAATCTTGCCGATAAGATCAAGTTTTTCCAGGCTTTTGACAGCGGAAGATAATTGGCCTTTACCACCATCAATAACAATAAGTTGTGGAAGTGGCTGATTCTCTCTTAAGAGTCTACTGTATCTTCTGTAAACGACTTCTTCCATAGATGCAAAATCATCAGGACCCACTACTGTTTTGATTTTGAAGTGGCGATAATCTTTTTTTGATGGTTTTGCATTCTTGAAGACTACGCAGCTAGCTGTAGGGTTTGTTCCTTGGATATTGGAGTTATCAAAACACTCTAAATGAAGTGGTACTTCTTTCATGTAAAGATCAGCTTGTAACGTTTTGAGAATTCTTTCTGCAGAAGTTTGCTTACCAATATTGTTGATTTCAGATTTCTTTTTTTGCAACAAATGATAGGTTACATTTTTAGCTGAGAGATCCATTAATTTCTTCTTGTCACCTCTTTGGGGGACAGTGACTAATACAGATTCATCTTCCATATCTACATCAAACGGAGCGACTACTTCAGGTGCAATACTATTGTATTTTTCTCTAATTACCGGAATCACATAAGATAAGAGATCTCTCTCATCTTCATCCAGATTTTTTTCCATTTCGATTGTGTCGCTATTTATCATTGCACCATTAATTACTTTGATATAATTAACGAATGCATATTTTTCATCAGTCTGGATGGTAAATACATCTACATCTTTTATTGTAGCACTGACGACCGTCGATTTTGCTTGGTAGTCTACTAGAGCATCCAACTTGTCTTTAGTTAATTGAGCCTCTTCAAACTGCATGACATCGGCTTGGTCTGCCATTTCTTGTTTAAGGTAATCTTTAACTTGTTTGAAATTTCCCTTAAGTATATTTTTTACTTGATCTATCTTTTCATTGTAGGCTTCCTCGTCCTCTAATCCTTCGCATGCACCCATGCAGTTTTTAATGTGATACTCAAGGCAAACTTTGAATTTTCCTTTATTTACATTCCCTTCAGAGAGATTATATGTACAAGTACGCAAAGGGAAAAGACGTTTAATGACCTCTAGTAATACCTTAACCCTATATTTAGAAGTGTAAGGGCCGAAATAGGAAGAGCCATCTCGATTCACTTGCCTAGTAAAATAAACTCTTGGGAAACGTTCATTTTTAATACATAAGTAGGTGTATGATTTTCCGTCCTTGAGAGATACATTATATCTAGGCTGATTCTTTTTTATTAGTGTGTTTTCCAACAGTAATGCATCGTGCTCAGAATCTACAATAGTAAATTCTATATGATGCGAATTTCTAACTAGGGCTTTGGTTTTATACTGTTGATGTTTTTTTTCTCCAAAGTATGAGTTAAGCCTGTTTTTTAGATTTTTGGCTTTGCCGACATACAGGATCGTGTTGTTCTCATCTAGAAATCTGTAGACGCCAGGATCTTTGGGTATGGATGGTGAAAACTCTCTAAATTCCTTTGTCGTCATTTTGAATATATATTTCTAATTGCAACTTAGGTAAAACAACGTAAATATTGTAAACGGGTTTATATTAATTGATTGTAAAATTTGAAGACTTGATTATTCTGAATTACGATTATATCTGAATTATATTTTTTCTCCAGGTACATGGATGGAGATTTGAAATCTTTATTATGACGAGTACGAGTACAATAAAAGAATAGTGCTGGATGATTTACACTACTTTAACTATTCTGATCTAGTGCTTGTTTAATTCCCTTTAATATATAATATGCAGATTTGGGATTAGTAGCTAGGGGGATATTATGGACATCACAAAGCCTCATTAGCATCTGTACATCTGGTTCATGGGGATGTTTATCTAACGGGTCTCTAAAGAAAATAACGGCATCAATATTTCCTTCTGCAAGTTTAGCCGCTATTTGAGCGTCACCACCGATTGGTCCACTGAGAAGTTTAACTACTGTAAACCCTTCCTTTTCTATGTGTCCTCCTGTAGTTCCTGTTGCAAAAATTGTTGTTCCTTCTAAAAACTTCTTATTTTTTACTACAAAAGAAACCATCTCGGGTTTTTTGCCATCATGGGCGATAAGTGCAATGTTTAATATCTTGAATTTGTTTTATGAAGCTGTAATTTACAGTATCATTTTCTATTAATTCAAAAAGGTTGCGTTAATAGTAAAGCATTCTTTTGGAAAGAAAAGGTTAAGAAATTACTTAAGAGATGAAATTTGTTCATATACGAAAAAAGGTATTCACTAGTTCAAAAGGGCATTTGATTGAGTATGCTTACTTTCTAGTGAATACCTTATATTTTAATACTTAGTAACTTAAGTTAGTTACTGATTATTTGCTGATAACTACTACTGATTCCATCTGAAATTAATTGAATAGTATAGACTCCTGACTCTAAAGCTGATAAGTCTAAGTTTTTATTTTCATTTAGAATTGATTGATGTTTCAATTGACCTAGCTGGTTGAATACCTTTATTACGTTGGATTTATCCATGTCAGTATCAGAATCAAGTGTAACAATCCCATGACTGGGGTTAGGGTAGGCTGATAGCTTTACTTCTTCTCTGAAGTTTAATTTTAATATGTCAAAATCTGATGAGACTCCATTTAAATCAACTTGTTTGATGTAGTAGTAATAAGTGCCTGCAGTGCTCGGATTATCAGAGAATTCATAAGATGCACCTTCATTGTGCTTCGATTTAGAATCTATCCATCCGATTTTAGTAAAAGATTTAGCATCTTCAGATCTGTATACCTCAAAACCTTCGTTGTTTATTTCGGCAGCTGTAGTCCAAGAGATATGCGCATTTGTGCCCCTCTTTTCTATGTTATAGCTTTCCAGGTCTACTGGAAGAACTCCACCAATTCCTAACGTTGAAGATAGTGTTGTAAAAGCTGTACGGCCGGCTAGCTCTGTAGCCATTGCTAATATGTACGTTTGTTCCGGCCCTGCATTGAAGAACAACGACCAGGGCTCTTCACCAGATACGCAGTCATTAATTACACCACCTTCGTATTTTCCATCATTTAGAATGACTGGTCCATAAACTAGCATCTCAATTATTCCAACACTATCTACAGGCTCTAGCATGAATTCCACGAATCCGCCGATTCCATTAGACTTAAATGTGTAGAAGCTTTGATTAGGTTGCGAAAGTCCAGCTGTGCCGCAAGCGGAACCTGTTGCTTCGAAGTCAGTAAACATTTCAAGGCCTCCTTTTCGGGTACAACTATTATCTACATCTAAGTTGAAGTAGTTACCGCCATTCGCGGCTAATGGAAGATCTATGCCATCCGTTGCGCCATCTGTGAGCGTAGGGACACAACAGTTTACTTCTGCATGCCATCCTGTTCGTCTTTCTATATTGTTAGACTCAAATTTTATATAAAAACATCCAGTACTATTGGTTGGCTTAAAAATGTCTCCAACTCTTAGTGTATGTCCGTCTATAAATGCTTTTTGGCCTGAGCCACTCTCTTCTCCACAGTATGAACCTACAAGGTTAGCGTTTTCATCTATACCGTCGTAGATTGATAGGAGATCCGTACATCCTGTGCTATCGACTCCTTGTCCCATGGCAGTTTCTATGTCGACATGAGTGAATTGCAATTCTAAATATTCAGTAAGTGTATCTGGACAGATTAACCAATCTGAAGTTTCATTGTCAAGATAATTTTCGCTTTGTCCTCCTGAATCAATAAATTCGGAGTTACAGCTTGTAATTAGGGTTTGGGAGTGCAGTGATGTTTGTACTAAACATATAGTAAAAAACAACATCACGAAAGTAGAAGGGTGTCTCATTTCTATGGTGTTCTGATTAATTAAAAAATCCTAGCTATTTTTGACTTTAGTTTTTAATAACTAGCTGGGATTTTATGTCGGCTAGTTGTCAAAAGTCATTCAGTAAATAACAAATACCATGCCGTCTATCAGGGAATTATATATTAGTCATGTTGCACAGACGAGTGAAATCCCCCTAATGCTCGAAATCGAAAGAGCTGAAGGGATGTATATTTATAGCGCAGAAGGTAAGCGCTATCTCGATTTAAATAGTGGGATATCAGTCTCTTCTTTAGGACATCGACATCCTAATGTAATCAATGCAGTTAAAAATCAATTGGATAAATATTTACATACGATGGTTTATGGTGAGCATATTCATACCCCCCAAGTAGCGTTTGCAGAGTTATTGACTCAAACTTTGGATAATGGATTGGATTCAGTTTACTATCTAAGTAGCGGTACCGAATCTGTAGAAGGAGCTATGAAGTTAGCAAGAAAGCATACGGGAAGATATAACGTCGTAGCATGTTCGAGTGCATATCACGGTAGTACGATGGGAAGTGAGTCACTTAGAAGTGATGATGAATTTACAAGAAGCTTTTTGCCAGGGGTGCCTGGTGTACGTCATATAGATTTCAATGATGAATCGCAATTGTCAAAAATCGATGAAGATACTGCATGTATTATATTGGAGCCTGTTCAAGCAGAAGGAGGTGTAATACCTCCAGAGGATAATTATCTGCAGAAAGTAAGGAAGAGATGTGATGAAGTTGGAGCTTTGATGGTACTAGATGAAATCCAAACTGGATTCGGGAGGACAGGCTACTTGTTTGCCCATAAGAAATACGATGTAGTGCCAGATATTTTACTGATGGGTAAAGCCATGGGAGGAGGCATGCCTGTAAGTGCTTTTGTCGCTCCAAAAGAGATTATGATGGCACTTGCTAAAAAACCAATGCTTGGACATATAACTACATTCGGAGGACATCCAGCTTGTGTAGCTGCGGCTCATGCGACCTTGCAGACGTTGACGGATGAAGAGATATACAAAGACGTTCTAAGAAAAGAAGCGTTAATTAGAAGTAAGCTCAAGCATCCGATTATCAAAGAAATCAGATCTTCGGGTCTTATGATGGGGGTTGAACTGACGAGGAGGAAATACCTAAAACATGTAGTCAATCATACAATCAAAAATGGAGCGGTGATAGATTACTTTTTATTTAATAATAAATCATTTAGACTTGCCCCTCCTCTCATTATTAATGATGAGCAGATAGAAGAAGGATGTAATATATTACTCGCAGCTATGGATTATGCTCGTTTCAAGTACACCAAAAGATAATAAATGAAAAATGCTCCAATAGGCACAATAATCAATGTAGCCGCGATATTTTTAGGAAGCCTTCTAGGTCTATTTTTAAAGCAGTTTTTTACAGAAGGAATGGAAACTATAATCTTCCAAGCTCTTGGTCTAGGAACGATTTTGATTGGCCTTAAGATGGCACTCAAGTTGCCGGATGGTTATATGCTAGTCTGTATATTTAGTCTTGTTCTTGGAGGCATATTTGGGGAGTTTATCCATTTGGATGGTATTGTGTTGGGTTTGTCTGATGGTCTTAAATCCATTTCGGGCTCTTCCGATTCTAGTTTTTCGGAAGGACTGATAACAGCATTTTTACTTTTTTGCATTGGGAGTATGACGATAGTGGGAGCAATTGAAGAAGGACTTAATCAGAATAGAGAATTACTCATTGTGAAATCTACGTTGGATGGATTTTCTGCTATAGCACTCGCGGCCACTTTGGGTGTAGGAGTATTATTTTCTGTGATACCTCTATTGATTTTCCAAGGAGGTCTAACTCTAAGTGCAAATAAATTGAAACCAATTTTTGATCAGACGACTATTGATGTGTTAAGTTCTGTAGGAGGTATTCTGATCATTGGTATTTCTATCAATTTATTGAAGCTTGGCCAAATCAATTTGGAGAATTTGTTGCCAGCCTTATTGCTATGTATTGTTTTGTCAAAGGTGAAGTTATGGAAGAAAGAGATATGATTTTAGCTTTATTGGTTTTTAGATAGTTGACGTATTACCAGTTAATTTCGAAATGCAACCGGGAAGAGGTTTTTTTGTACCGATCGGAATTTAGTCCTTTTATTGCAGTGTTTTATATGAATTTTTGTATTCAAAAGTAAAGTGAGTATCAATTTATACTTGCATTCAGATTGAATATAACTAACCTAAAAATTCAAAACATATGAAACTTAACATCCTTTTTAGTTTTATCCTTTGTTTACTTGTTTTGCCTATGATAAACGGGCAGTCTTTGAAAGTAATGCCGGATGGTGTTATTATACCGAAAGCGGATCATACAGCAATAGTTCAAGAAGAAAATGGTCAAATGGTCTACGATACGGTCACCAGATCTGTATGGTATTTTAACAACACTATATGGAAAGAAGTAGGATCAGATAATCTTGGGAACCATACAGCAACAATTGATTTAGATATGGATGATAATTCAATTATTAATGTCTCAACTCCTGTTGATGATAATGATGCTGTAAATAAAGCTTACGTAGATCTTCATGAAGACGCGGATTCTGATATACTAAATGAAATTCAATCTCTTTCAGCTTCTACAGAGGGGGATACACTATATCTCTCAGCTAGTAATTGGTTGATCGTTCCAGGATTGAGCGATGCGAATTACATCAAAGATATTGATGGGAATGTATATAATGAAGTAACAATCGGAACACAAATATGGTTGGCGGAAAACTTAAAAACTACACGGTACAATGATGGTACACCAATTCCCAAAATTGAATCAGCCACTGATTGGGATGACTGGACTTATTCGTGGAATGGATCAGAATATACAGATGTCTATGATGCCTATTGTTGGTATGATAATGACTCTACAACCTATGCTAAATTTGGAGCCCTATACAATTGGGGGGTTGCAGATTCTATAATTAATGGAGGAAAGAACGCCTGCCCGGTAGGATATGAAGTCCCTACAAATGCTCAATTAAATACAGTCATGGTGTTTGCTGGCAGTTACAGTGGAGGAGGAATTAATATAGCGGGTCTACACATAAAACTTCCAATAGGTGAATTTTGGGACTTTACTCAAGTTTTTCCATTTGGTGCTCCAGGTGACAATGCTTCTGGATTTGCAGCGGTTGGGTCTGGTTATAGAAATTCATTCGGTGGCACATTTCAATATAACAAACAACATAACTGGCTTTGGTCCAGAACAGGTGGCATAACCAAGAATATAGATACTTACAGAATACGTTACGATGGGGTTCAAGTTGATTATATTCCTAATCGGTCAGGAGATGATGGATGCTCAATTCGGTGCATCAAAGTTGACCAACCCTAAATTAAATCACATGAACATTTACAGAAGGTTATAACGACATACCTTCAAGATCCCAGCTAGGAAACTTGCTGGGATTTTTGTTTGTAATTGATATGAGAAATTGATCATCCTGTAGACACTAAATGAACAGAAATTCCAATTAAATGCTAAGTTTCATATTTCCTTTTAATATCTGCAAAAGTGAAACATTGCATTAAATCATTTTACTATATTTGCGGACATATCTAAAAAGAGAATCAATGGTTCATAATTCAAATGCAAATAAGGCTGTATTACTATTAGAAGATGGGACATTTTACGAGGGCAAAGCTGCTGGTGCCGAAGGAGAAGCAACAGGGGAGATTTGTTTCAATACAGGTATGACAGGATACCAAGAAGTATTTACAGATCCTAGTTATTTTGGACAGATCATGCTGACCACCAATGCACATATTGGTAATTATGGAACAGCGGATAATGATGCAGAATCTGAAAAGGTACAGATAGCTGGATTGGTTTGTAAAAACTTTACAAATGAGTATTCTCGTTTGAATGCAGATTCCGATATCCAAAGTTACTTTGAAAAAGAAGATATTGTTGGTATCTATGATGTAGATACTAGGTCTATCGTCAAGCATATAAGAGCTAAAGGGGCAATGAACTGTATTATCTCAACGACGGATTTTGATGTTAAATCATTAAAAACTAAGTTGAGTAAAGTTCCATCAATGGATGGCTTAGAGTTGGCTTCTAAAGTAAGTACAAATGCGACTTATGAATATGGCAATCAGAATGAAGAGTTCAAAGTAGCAGTGCTAGATTTTGGAACTAAGAAAAATATACTTGATTGTTTTGTGGACAGAAAATGTTCATTAAAAGTATTTCCAGCAAAAACATCCGCTGAAGAGATTAGAGCATTTAATCCTGATGGATACTTCTTGTCGAATGGGCCGGGTGATCCAGCGGCAATGGATTATGCTGTGGAGACAGTAAAAGAGCTACTAAAAGATGATAAGCCGATGTTTGGTATTTGTTTAGGACATCAAATTTTAGCACTCGCAAATGATATCCCAACTTATAAAATGCACCATGGACATAGAGGGATCAATCATCCTGTAAAAAACATGCTTACCGGGAAGTGTGAAATTACAAGTCAAAATCATGGTTTTGGAGTGAGTCCAGAAGCAGTGAATGATAATTTAGATAAAATAGAAATAACACATCAAAATCTTAATGATGGTACGATTGAAGGCATACGTGTGAAAGGAAAGGATGCATTTTCTGTCCAATACCACCCGGAGTCTTCACCAGGACCTCATGATTCAAGATACTTATTTGATGACTTTATAGAATTACTTAAGAAATAGATAACTATATACAATGACTACTATAGATAGGACTATAGTAGTTTGTAGTTGTTAATTACGACATGCCTACTTATTCCTAAAGGCAAAATAATAAAAGATTATGAGTGAGATTATTGATGTTATCGCACGAGAAATTCTTGATTCAAGAGGAAATCCTACTGTAGAGGTAGAGGTATTAACCGAAGAAGGATTTATTGGAAGAGCAGCTGTGCCTTCTGGAGCTTCGACTGGTAAATATGAAGCTGTAGAGCTTAGAGATGAAGATGAGAAGAGATTCATGGGGAAGGGAGTTCTTAATGCTTGTAATAATGTAGATGATATTATCAGAGATGCATTAATTGGCGAAGAGGTTTCTGACCAAAGAGATATCGATGATATTATGATCGAGCTTGATGGTACTGAGAACAAGTCAAAGCTTGGTGCAAATGCTATTCTTGGAGTATCATTAGCTGTAGCAAAAGCGGCAGCGCAAGAAGCTGGTCAATCACTATATAGATATATAGGTGGGGTAAATGCGCATGTAATGCCAGTACCAATGATGAATATCTTAAACGGTGGAAGTCATGCTGATAATAGTATTGATTTTCAAGAATTCATGATCGTACCTTTAGGAGCGGATACATTTAGCGATGGTATGAGAATGGGCGTGGAGATATTCCATAATTTAAAAAAGGTATTAAAATCTAAGAATTACTCAACTAATGTTGGAGATGAAGGAGGTTTTGCACCGAATATAAAATCAAATCACGAAGCAATAGAAATCGTACTTCAATCAATCGAAAAGGCAGGATATAAGCCAGGAGAGGAAGTTATGATAGCAATGGATGCTGCAGCTTCTGAGTTCTATAATGCTGAAGAGAAAGTATACCATTTCCATAAGTCTGCTGGTGAGAAATTGACTAGCAATGAAATGGTTGACTATTGGGCTGACTGGGTAAATAAATACCCAATATTCTCAATTGAAGATGGATTAGATGAAGATGATTGGGATGGTTGGGTAAACTTGAATAAGAAATTAGGCTCGAAGTGTCAATTAGTAGGAGATGATTTGTTCGTTACTAACTCGACAAGACTGCAAAAAGGTATTGATCTTGGTGCAGCGAATTCTATTTTGATCAAAGTAAATCAAATAGGATCTCTTTCTGAGACGATCGATTCTGTAAACTTGGCAACAAGGAATTCATTCACAAGTGTAATGAGTCACAGATCAGGAGAAACAGAAGATACGACTATTGCTGATTTGGCTGTAGCACTTAATTGTGGACAGATCAAAACTGGATCTGCATCAAGAAGTGATAGAGTAGCAAAGTATAATCAACTATTAAGAATAGAAGAAGAGCTAGGTTCTACAGCTGTATATCCTGGTAGATCTCTTCTTGGATAAACAATAAATAATGACGTGTGAAATCCTAGTATTTGATAAAACAATAACTAGGATTTCACATTACTCATTCAAATGACAACAAATTCTTATATTTGATCTTCATTTGGTGTTGACGATTGGTCTCAACAGCATCAAAATATAGAAAATCATATTAATATGAGCAAAAAAGGGAAACTACAATCATCCTCTTTTGGAGGTTATTTTACTTTTTCGAAAGCACAATTGTTGAACAAATACGTGATCGTTACGGCTGCGTTTTTGTGTTGGATGCTATTTTTTGATAAGAATAGCTTTCCTGCAAACTATAAGCTGGGAAAAAGTGTCGATAAATTAGAAAAGGCAAAAGCTGAATACGAAGAAAAAATCGTACATGCTAGAGTCGAAAAAAAGGATATCGAAGAAAATAAAGAGAAATATGCTAGAGAAAAGTATCTCATGCATAAGGATAACGAAGATGTAATTGTAATAGAAAAATCTAAAAAATGAGCGTATTAGTCAATAAAGACTCGAAAATCATAGTACAAGGTTTTACTGGTAAAGAAGGTGGTTTCCACGCTGGTCAAATGATTGATTATGGTACAAATGTAGTAGGTGGAGTTACTCCTGGTAAAGGAGGACAAGAGCACTTAGGTAAGCCTGTGTTTAACTCTGTAGACGAAGCGGTGAATAAAGCGGATGCTGATACAAGTATCATATTCGTACCGCCAAGATTCGCAGGTGATGCGATCATGGAAGCGGCTGAGGCTGGTATAAAAGTAATCATTTGTATCACGGAAGGTATTCCTGTACAAGACATGGTGAAAGTGAAAGCTTACATCGAAAAATTCGACTGTACACTTATCGGACCTAATTGCCCAGGTGTTATTACTCCTGAAGAAGCAAAAGTTGGTATTATGCCAGGTTTCGTTTTTAAGAAGGGACGAATCGGTATCGTGTCTAAGTCAGGAACCTTGACTTATGAAGCGGCAGATCAGATCGTAAAAGCAGGTCTTGGAATCTCGACAGCAATCGGAATAGGTGGTGATCCTATTGTAGGAACACCAACTAGAGAAGCGGTAAAATTACTAATGGAAGATCCTGAAACGGACGCAATAGTAATGATCGGTGAGATTGGTGGTAATTACGAAGCACTAGCTGCAGAGTATATCAGTTCAACTGGTAACAAAAAGCCAGTAGTTGGATTTATCGCGGGACAGACAGCACCAGCTGGAAGGACTATGGGGCACGCAGGTGCGATTGTAGGTGGTGAAGATGATACTGCAGAAGCAAAAATGAGAATTATGGCTGAGCATGGAATACATGTAGTGCAATCTCCAGCTGAAATTGGAGAGACTATGCTTAAAGCATTGGGTAAATAAGAATATTAAGTCGAAAACAGACTATCAATATCAAACGAAAGCTTTGGTGTGTAAAAGAAATTTTACACACCATTTTTTGTTAAGGAGTTTTTAAATAAAGACCGGCTTTTGTAGCAATTAGAATAATTGCGGGAAAACGGTCTCACCAGAAAGCTAAATTTTAAAATGACTCTCCTCGAATAACCCCTAAATCTTATACGGCATTATCAATCTCAAATGGTATTACTTATCCGGAATTTTTATTGAAAAGATAGGATATAGTTTGGGTGCATCTTGGTAGCCGTAATAATAAATGGTAAAATTATTGCTCCTTCCAACTAAACAAAAAAGGCGAACCATAAATGGTCCGCCTTTTCTTTGTGGCTATTCGCCTGGTTTGCCTATCGTTATAGCTTGAAAGTATACTATATTAATCCTTAATTTGGGATACAATACTTTTAATTTCATTATAAATTTAGCTATCTTTTGAATCTTGAATACACAAAATGAGTGAGTGCGTGTTTTTTGATGATGAATGCTGTTTATCAATTATTGAATGAAATTAGTGAAGATTTTTTTATATATTTTTCTTGTCTCAATACCTCAGTTTTTATTAGCTCAGGAATTGATTTATGATCAGTATACCACTGATGATGGATTACCTAGTAATACAATATACGAGATAGTACAAGATAGTAGTGGATTAATGTGGATGGGTACGGAGAATGGTTTAGTGTCTTATGATGGAGTTACTTTTGAGCGATTTTCTGACTCTAGATTGAAGGATAATGATATTCTTAAATTAGAAATTAGTAAGGATGGGCATGTTACGTTTTGCAATACATCTAATCAGTATTGTAGATTGGAGGGCGAACAGGTGAAAGTGATTGATGTGAGTTTTAATGGTTTTTTTGATTTGAGAAGTACTCAAAATGATGATTTTATAGTAGCATTCAGTGGTCGAGTAGCGAATAGCTTGTGCAAATACCAGGATAGCTTAGTCCCAATTGAACTAGGTAATTTTGCAGCAATTGATTTTGGCGTATCTGATAATTATTATGCTTATTATGATTGTGAGTTAGCTGATACGATCAAGACGAGTAGTTTTAATGTGAATAGTTATTGTTTTGACTTTGAATATAATGGTAATATTTTGGCTTCATACAAAACAGAAGATAATGAACAGTTCTATATAATTAGGGAGAGAAAAATATGGCAAATAGATTCTTCTTTTTATAACATTATAAACGTTAGTGCCTTTACATATTTGTTTAAGCGCAATAGTAAAACTTATGCCACCACGATGGGGGGGCTAATTATTTATGATCATACAACTGAAGACTTTAACAATGTATTGCAGAATTTTGAGATTGGTTATGGGTTTGTAGATGATGAAGAGAATATGTGGCTAAGTACAATTAATGACGGGCTGTTGAAAATTGGCAATCAAGATTTTGAAGTACTAGAAGAGGCTGAATTTGGAGAGGACATTAGAGATGTTAAGATAGTTGGTGATGAAATTTTAGCTTTCTCTTTCTCAAGCTTAAATATTTATAATGATAATCTAGATATAATTAAGAGTATTCCCTTCGAATTTGATCAAGGAAGACATCTTTTAGTTATAGAAGATGAATTATATGTTGTTGATTCTAAATATATTATAAAGTTTGATGGATATCGTGAAAGAAAGAAAGAAAAAAACTATAACTCAGATATCAAGTATGTAAAAAGTATTGGAAGTGAAGCCTATTTAGCTGATAAATTTGGTCATTATGTTGTTGATAAGGATTTTTTTTCTGTAGACCATGAAATAATTGAATTTGAAAAAATAAGTAATATTTCAGGAATCAATGTTATGGCAGGTGAAGAATCAAGTGATGTTATATATTTAGGTACGGACAATGGATTGTTTCAATTTGATAAATTCCATAATGAAGCGAAATCTTCAAAAAAACTTTTCACATCTAAAAACATAAGGAGTCTATTTATTAATGAAGACGAAAAACTGTGGATAGGGACGTCTAATGATGGCTTATATTCCATGGATATTGATGGTACTATTGATTCAATAGATATATTTAAATGTACTGGGTCTAATATAATTAATGATGTAGTTCAATATGAAAATTACTTATTTGTAGCTACTTCTGAGGGGGTGGCTAGATATGATTTGAATACTCAAAATTGTAGTGTTTTGAATGAATATAGAGGAATACTTACAAATTCGATCCGGAAAATATTGGTCAAGTCATTAGATTCGATTTTTATAACGCAAAATAAGGAATTGATAATGATCAATAATTCTTTGTTCGATAAAGAATCTAATAGGCCTAAGCTCGTTTTGAAAAATACATTCGTAAATAACAGTCTATACAAGTCAAAAGCGGAGAAGCTTGAGTTTAATCATGATGATAATAATGTGGAATTTCAATTTGACTATTATATGTATAGAAATGCAGGTAGGAAGATGCTGCAATACAGGCTAGGTGAAGATAGTACATGGGTAACTTCAAATGACTTGAATTTGAGATTCCCTTCCTTAGAGCCGAATACATATACTTTAGACGTTAGAGGATTATTTGCAAATATAGAACATACTGATACAAGTTCTTTTGAGTTTGTAATTCTAGCTCCTTGGTGGCAAACCTTATGGGCAAGATTAATGGGTTTGCTAAGTATCGGTTTTGCTGTTTACTTGTATGTATCCAGAAGAAGTAAAAGAGTCCAAGAACAAGAAGCGTTAAAAAGAGAGAGTCTAAAACAGTTTGAAGCGAGCAAAAGAGAAAATTTACAAAGTCTGGAGACGTCCAAAAGAGAATATCTCCAACAAATTAATAAAATAAAAGATCAAGCACTTCAATTACAAATGAATCCTCATTTCATATTTAATGCGATGAATGCAATCCAGAGTTTTATTACGAGTGATAGAGAAAAGGATGCAACAGTCTACCTAGCAAAATTCGCAAAACTGATTAGGCTCATTTTTGAATATTCTAATACTAGTTTAATTAGTATGGAAGCTGAACTTGAGTTTGTTAAACTATATATTGACTTGGAACAGCTTAGGTTTCAGGACAAGATAACATGTACTTTAGATATTGGTCAAAATATACAAAATGAGAAGGATCTTTTAAAGGTACCACCATTGCTTATACAGCCAATCATTGAGAATTCTTTTAAGCATGGACTATTTCATAAATTGAGTGGTGGAGAATTAAAGATATTATATGATTTAGATGGGGATACTGTAGTCGCTATAGTAGAAGACAATGGTATTGGTAGGGAAGCATCGAAAACCATGCAGGCAGGCAGATTTAATAAAGATCGACATTCCGGCTTGAAGAACATTATGTCGCGCCTAGAGATATTTAGATTCAATAATCCTGATCAAGAAAATAGCCTTGTAGTTGAAGACTTGTATCAGGATGGAAAAGCAAGTGGTACGAAAACTATCTTAAAAATTTCTTTAGATGTAAACAAGTAGGGTAGATAGGAGGCAGCCCTATTTCCATTCTGATCTTTTCTTAAAGTACTTATTATTTACAGCTAATAGCCCAAATGAAGTAGTACCATGTTTTTTTACAACTGAATGATGGTCACCGTGAGCTCTAAGTATAGCACGGCTATATTTAGAATCCAATTGTCTGAACCATTTGAATCTTTGGTGAATGTATACATCATGGATAAGAAAGTATACTAGGCCGTATATGCTTATACCTATACCAATGAAAAATAGAATCCTCAAGTCAGGTACGAAAGATCCTAGGAAGTAGCAAGCCATGCTCGGAATAGCAAACACAAGAAAGAATAAATCATTCTTCTCGAAAAAGCCTTCTACCATTCTTGGATTGTGGTGATCTTCATGCCATGTCCATAACCATCCGTGCATAAGGTATTTGTGACTTAAAAAAGCTACAAATTCCATTGTGATAGCTGTTACGATAACAGTGAGCGTATATATTAAAGCTGTTGACATTGCTTATATTCTATTTGTAATTCAAATCTAGTACATTAGACTAACAATAAAAGGAAGCTTTCGGTTTATTTTTTTTTGAAAGTAGAGGCAGAAATATAAAATTGGCTTTTTTTTAGTCTAAAGAAACCCTATTTTGTTGTTCTGGGTAATTGTCAGTCAATCTCATGAGTGGAATTTCGACAAAAAATTCGGTGCCAACACCTACCTCCGTTTCAAAATAAATTCTTCCGTTGAATGACTCTATCATATTAGCGGATATAGCTAAACCTAGACCCGTGCCTGAGCTCTTGGTTGTGAAATTAGGTGTGAAGACTTTATCTTTCATATCATCTGGAATTCCAGAACCATTATCTTTTACGGACACTACAGCGATATCTCCAATTTTAGATAGAGACATTTTGATAATCCCCTTTTTGTTGGTTGGTATAGCTTGGATTGCATTTTTGACTATATTGTTTAGGATTCTAACCAAATGGTTTCTATCAGCAAAAACGAACAAGTCGTCGATCGGTTCTGTCATCTGAATATCCATGTCCTCTCTCTTCCTGAAAAGATCGTGAATAGCTTCTACTATTTCGTTGACAATGATTTTTTCATTGCTCGCTTTTGGCATAGTAGCGAAGTTTGAAAATTCGTCAGCTATCTGATTAAGATTATTGATTTGTTCAATAAGAGTAGCGGAAACTCTCTCGATCATTCCTGTTGCAGCTTCAGGGTTTGTTTTCACTGCTTTTTCCAAATATTGGATACTGAGTTTCATTGGAGTAAGTGGATTTTTTATTTCGTGTGCGACTTGCTTTGCCATTTCTCTCCATGCATTATCTCTTTCCGTTCTAGATAGAATGCTTACACTTTCGTCCAGCTTTTCAGTAAGTGCATTATATTCGTTGATCAAGTTACCTATCTCATCTTTGGTGTCCCAATCTAGCACTTTATTGGTTTTTCCTAATTTGAACTCCTTGAGTTTTTTGGATAGGATTGCCAATGGTTTTGTGATTGAGTTACCAATAGCTATTGCCAATGCTCCAGCAATAAGAAATAGAAAGACATATACATTAAGTATGGTACTTAGGAAATCTCTAATACTTCGGCTCGAATTGTTTATTGGTTTATAGGATATGCCTAAATATCCATATGGGTTCTTCTGGCTTTGACTTTTATAATAGATTGGTAAGAACTCAATCGTGTATTTATTTTCATTAAGCTTGATTCTATTATTAGAAGCGACACTGCCAGGATTAGAAAATCCACGTACAATGTCAAATGGTACTCTAGTAATCTGTGGATCAGAAAAGCTTGATTCCAAAACCTTACCTTGACTATCAAAAAAGGCTAGGTTTTTATCATGCACAAGAGCCATTTCATCAATTTTAGCTTGCACCGTAGAACTTGCGAGAAGATTATTGTCTACACCTTCAATACTATTTCTAATATCATTTCTGATGGACGTAACATCTTCTTTTTGATTGTTGTTATTGTAGTTTTCTAAAACACTATTGAAATAGAAAGCGGTCATTATTCCTATGACAAGGAAAGAAAAAATAATCAACATTATAATGGCCAACTGTATCTTAGTTCTTAAGGATGATGATCTGTAGAACTGAACATTTAGTTCAGTAGGCAAAAACCTTAACTTGGTGTTCATCAATGAAATAATGAATAATAATATTCCAGAAATACTTACAATAAAAGAAAAGAGAGAGATTGGTTTTATAAGTCCACCTATCTTATCGAAGGCAACTATCTGAATCCCATCTGCTGGCTTATATACAGTATAGGTAATGTCATTTTCTATCTTCGTAGTGTCAAGGCTAATTAAATGACCAATGTTGAATTGTGTATTGTCTACAAGGTTGCTTTCAATGACACCTTTGTTTTTAAATATTATATAGTTTGTTTCGGGCGCTACGTATTCTTTTTCTGGTTCAATATCTATTTTGATGGAAAGACTTAACGGGGCCTCATTGTATTCAGTATTTTCTATTTTGTATTGGAGGTAATAAGTATTTTCGAATGGATTGAAATATATGTACTCTGATTGCCTGTCTGCTTTTGTGATTGCCTGTTGGAATGTATATGCTTTACTAAAATGATTGTTAAACAATGTGATCCCTTGCTGGTCAATAACTTCTAATGAAATGTCAAATAATTGAATATCTAACCCCGTGTTTGTGATTATAGACTTTACAAAAGATTCAAAGTCATTCTTATCTAATCCCGAAGGGTAGGGCAGTGATGAAAGTTGTAAGAAAATATCTGACTCCTTTAAGACGGAATCGATGGATGTAATCTTGTCATTACTAACCTGATTAGGATATGTATAGAGTTCAGATATAATATTGGACTGTACCTTTATATTGTCATTGAGTCTGTAGTAGAAAGTAATACTAGCTAGGAATGCAGAGAATATGATAATCCACCATATGGTATAAATAATATTCTTTTCGGTGGTTTCAATATATAGTTCTAGCAAAAGGATATAAGATAATACAAAGGTATATAGTGTCCAAGCCGGTATTTGTATATCTAAATAATATGATAGAGGATAAGTTAAAACTATCCCAGCTATGAAACTGAGATATTTTTTAGATTGGCTTTGATCTATGTCTATATTTCTAAACAATATAACTGATCCATAGAATACTGTAGAGAGAGCTAAGATGAAGCTGATTATATAGATCACTCCTTGAGTCGTGTATTGTAATACTTCGGTGTGCAGGTCACTCAGTGGATTAGAATAAAGTAATCCTTTGGCCATGTAGCATAGATAGATAAATGAACTTGTTACGATAAATGGAAATAGGACATTTTTTAAATTGGCATTAAAACGAATTAGTAATTTTGATCTTTTAAAGATTGAAACTAGGTATGCTGTAATTACAAGTCCAATAATAAATGTCTGAAGATTTGGACAGATACCACACTGGCCATTCCTTATACTTGCAAGGTAGGTATCATGGAATATATTAGAAATAAAGAAATAGTCAATCGCAAATACTGATATCCCTATTGAAATCCCGGCCCATTCAGGAATCTTATTGGCAATGAAAATCTTTTGGTAAATGAACTTTAGAAAAAAGAGTACGAAAAGAAAATAAAACAGATAAGAGAGCTGATTCAAAATTGAAAATTGTTCAATTTTGGTAGCGCTAATCGTGTACTCTATCTTTTTGATGTCCAGTATGGAGGCGGACTGATTTGTCTTTTTATCGGTATTATATGAAAGGTGAAGTTTTTCTTTAATGTGATTAGAGAGCTTTCCATTATCTCTTAAATCTAACCCAACGGTAATGTTATGTTTATTTTTAATATCCTTGAATACAATGGCATAGTCTTCAGTACTCTTAAATCGTTCTTCTTGTTGGGTAATAAAGTTGTTCCAAAAAATAGTGCTATCTCTATGCTGAATCAGGATGTCAAAAGGAGAAGCCGTGAGTTTATTATAGTCTATTTCTTTCGGATGAGAATCCTTAATTGTCCTTGTCACCTTAGTTAACTCTTCATCTAAATATGATTGAAGAGAATTATTTTTCAATTCATTTTGACGATTAAAATGCTCTAGTGCACCGAATGAAACGGCAACAAATAGTGTGATGAGCATGTAGAATGTAATGCTTCTAAAGATTCCCTTCGGATTAGATTCTGTCAAAATTTATTATTTATGGCTCAAAAATAGGGAATTACGTATTAAATAATAATTTAATGTGTTGTATTTTCTTGAATTTCTTTATTTGTGGCTATTAATTTATGGTTTACCATGCAGTATTGATTTTAAGCCTACAGTGAGCTTAGAAAAATATGATTTCGACTAGATTGATTACGGTCGTAAAAAACACTACTTCTGAAACTCCCAAGTAAGAATTCCTGTGGTGATATTATGGTCAAATATTAAGTATTGATCATCTGAGGATAGATAGTTTAAACCAGATGCTAAGTACTGAATTCCCTCCTCCGTTTTAAAATCAAATTCATTTGTGTGTTTCCCTATATCACCAGCAACACATATAACCTCAATTCCTTTATTGCTAGCGCTAACTAACTTTGGATATACATCCATATAAAAATTGTTTTCATAAAGGGAATAATGAAAATCGCCGAATTGTCCATTTGACACAGATGTAATTTGGTCGTCTAGAATCGGATGGCTTGGCATCCAGATGAGCTTATGTGTAAGTACAATCAAGTGTGATGAGTTTGATATAGTATCAATCACGTTTTCTACCATTATCAGTTGGTCGTCTCTAATACGGCAGGAATCTTTTTGTGTATCTAAAATCACAAATGTAATTCCGTTCTCGTGATGTGTATAGTAAGATGGACGTTTAGTGTATGATTCAATCAATGCTGGGTTGCTATAATCATGATTCCCAAGAGACCAATGTGTGCTTTCTGACCCTATATCAAATATGCTATTGATTAGGTCCATTGATTGATTGTTATGAGAACTTAGATGCGCTAAGTCTCCTCCTAGCAAGGTAATATCGAAATCCGTATAGTCAATGTTAACTGATTTTGGATGAATCATAGAGTTGTCTTCCATTGCGGTATGGGAAATATGAATGTATTTTCTTATTTCATTAGATGTGTTTACTACAGGATCTACCTTTGTGCAAGAAAGGATAGTTAAGAGTAAGAAAGCAAACGTAATTTTCATTATTTGTAGATAGCTTATGTTTGGTATTTTTAACAAGATAAAAGTATGGTTTTATTATACTTCAGATGCCATGATATAAATTAAGTTTGCTTTTTATATTCTTGGTGACTAATTAACCTTTAATTTATCTGTTTTGTTTGCTGAGAAATTGCAGTTCATCCTTATTTAGTCATCTATTGTTTGAAATATATCAAGCTGTAAAATTCTTACAAATATAAATTTGAGTTTTAATTGATCATTACATGTAAATAAACAATACCTTCGCAGTTCAATACCGCTCTATCGCTACTTGCAGAAGTAGAGGAAAGTCCGGACAGCGTAGAGCACCACACCATCTAACGGATGGACTCTGATCTTAGGATCGGAGATAGAAAGTGTCGCAGAAAATAACTACCAAACTAACTTTTGTGAAATTTGGAAAAGGTGAAAATGTGAGGTAAGAGCTCACGGTTCTCAGTAGTAATATTGGGAGTGGATAAACCTTGTGGGCTGCAATGTCACGTATATTTTGACCCGTCTTCGGATGGAGAGTGTCGTTCGCACTTATGCCTAGCATGTCAAAAGGGGTAGGCAGAATAGATAAATGATAGAGGTCTGTCTTTGATAGATACAGAATCCGGCTTATAGGTATTGTTTTTATTATTAAAACTGAGTGATTGAATTATTAATCACTCAGTTTTTTTTAACTGTTAGCGTCTAGCTAATTTTGTTTAAAGAATACAGTTTCATGCTGGATTCAAATCTATTTTCTGACTCGATTCTGGGAAGCTAAGTCGAGTTTCAATTGACTTTTACTTCAAATAATTACAATCTAAAGTAGAAATTCGCTGGTTCATCAGTTATACTGATTTCAAATATTTGGATTTCTTTCCTGAATAACTAATTGGAGGTACATTGTTGGAGGATATATCTATAGATCAAACTAAAGAGATACATGAATAAGAGAATAGTAATTGTAAATGGACATCCAGATAAAGAAAGTTTTAATTTCGGATTGGCAAAAGCTTATAAACTGGGAGCTGAGAAGTCAGGTGCGGAAGTTCGAGAAATCGTAATTAGAGACTTGGAGTTCAACCCAAACCTGCAATTTGGATATCGAAAGAGAACAGAACTTGAACCAGATCTTATTGCAAGCCAGGAAACACTAAAATGGGCAGATCATATTGTTTGGATTTATCCAGTTTGGTGGGGATCTGTTCCTGCCATAATGAAAGGTTTTTTAGATAGGGTGTTGCTTCCTGGTTTTGCTTTTAAAAAGAGAGAAGGATCTGTTTGGTGGGATAAGTACTTTACAGGTAAAACAGCAAGGCTAATTTGCACAATGGATCAGCCGACTTGGTTTTATAGATTCATAAACAAATGCCCAAGTCACAATGCTATGAAGAAATTGACAATGAATTTCATAGGCGTAAAGTCTGTGAAAATCACATCAATTGGACCGCTTAGATTATCGAAAGACAAGTTTAGAATCAATTGGTTAAATAAGATTGAAAAGCTTGGAAGTAGTAATAAATAATAGGCAAACTTAGTATTAGAGGATTTACTAGATTAATAGTGCGGTTTTCATCTAAGCATAGTTTTAGAGAGGAAGTGATTCAAAATAGAATCACTCCTTGATCTCAACAATATTCGCAATATTCAACACGCCATGATTGGTAATCGAAATCGGATTAATCAAATCAACTTTCAGAGATATGCTGTCGAGGGATAAATCCCCGTAATTCAGAATAGAACCTCCATTGATAGCATTCAGTCCTTTGTCAAGTTTTAGATCAAATAATGAAACGTGAGTATTAGGATTTATTATGAAAGCTTGAGATAGATAGTCAGCATTCACAGTAAGATGATCAATACCTAATCCTTGTATGACGACATCTCTGTATACGTTAAAAGGGTCACCCGTAAGCGTAATCGTACTATCCGTAAGAAATGGAACAAAAGTTATCGTATCCTTACATGTGTTCTCTATAAAATAACGAAGTGAAAGATTGCCGTTTTCTAGGACATTGGACACGAAGTCTATTGGTGTGCAGTCTGCATTAAATCCTTCATCAATGAGACCGTTACAATTATTGTCTTTACCATCGCAGATTTCTATCGCGCCAGGGTATATATCAGGATTAGCGTCGTTACAGTCGCTGTACGGAGGATCTGAATAGTAATTATTCCTCCATCCGTCGCCATCATCATCATAACCTCCTCCTTGTAAACAGTCTAATATGCCATCATCATCCAAATCGTAATATATAGTTCCAAGAACAGCTAATATTGTAAGGTCTAGCTCGTCATAAGCTGAAACATAAAAGATATCATAATTTTGATCTTGTACTATACAACTGATAAGATTTGGATTGAAACTGTTTCCAACACCAATAATCTTCATATTGATATCATTTATATTTAGTGTATTTGCAAGTGGACAGGGTGATTGGGATGAGGAAGGAAATGGATTACCATCTGTAACTAAGAGGTTAACTCTAATATTATCACCACTAGTTTGATTTAAGTATGTATTGATACTTTGCTGTACAGCATCTTTGGTATGTGTCCATCCACCTACATAATCAATAGAATCTATACTAGCCAGTATCGAGTCAAGTGACTGATCATCATCAAATCCATGTGCTAATAATGTATCAGTCGCGAAGCTACTTATTGCATACCTGTTGGTATTTGTAGAGTCGATAGTGATCAATGTATCTATAAGGTCTTTGGCAAAACCTACTGCTTGTGCCCATCCAGCAGCTCCTACAGATCCGGATCTATCTAAGGTAATCATGATGTCCTTATTACCACATTCATTAATCTCAGGTTGACATGCATCACCTATACCATCACCATTGGAATCTATTTGAGTAGGGTTGAATACAGACGAACAATTATCTTCGCTGTCTAGTATACCATCATTGTCAAAGTTGAATACTACCGTGATCATCTGGTTGCAAATTGTGCTCATACCTTCAGAGTCTGTGTAGGTCCATATAACTATTGTAGTTCCGATAGGTAGATTATATCCTGAAGATACATCTGGTGATCCATTGATTGCTGGGTCGTAGATGACATTGTCAAAAGCATAGAAGCACTTTTGGATGTCGGTTGTCACGATGGTATCATTGAGGCAAACTTGTTGTGCTTGAATACTACAAGTAGATATAATGAAAAATGATATTGATAGAAAGGAAATGCAGAATATAGATGCATTATTTGATGCAGTCATAGGTTTTGGTGGCTGAGGTATATCAAATATACTTATTAATGGTTTGATATTTTAATAAGTCGTAACAATGCTGAGAAAGTCGCTCTACATTAAAAAAAAATATCGGGTTTCTGATTTTCGAAAAAGTCAATGAAATTGAAATACACCTAATAATCTTATTCTGCATGGGAGTTAAATAAGGAACTCAAGTTTCCATGAGTTCCTTTACAAAATTAATTGTTGACATTATTTTGAATCTAAAATCTCTTTCAATTGCTCTGGAGATTTATACCCTCTAATCGTCTGTAATTTATTCAGATCGGAATCTAAAACAACCAAAGAGGGATAAGACAACTGACCATCCAATAACTCTGAAGCTAATGTATGGCTTCCTCTTTTGCCGTTAGAAACGTAATTGTATGTCTTCCCATTAAAGACGGCCTCTTCCCTCTGCTCGGCATTAAACTTTACCAGGTGATAGTTCTCTTCTAAATGAGACTTCATTTCTGAGTTTTGAAATGTTTTTTCATCCATGACCTTACACCATTTGCACCAATCAGTATATACATCCACTAAGATCTTCTTATTGTCTTTTTTTGATAAAGCAATAGCATTGTCTAGGGTAGTCCATTGTTTGGTCGTTTCGATCTTGGCAGGAGTATTGGCGGATGCTTCTGGCACACAACTTTGATAAATTAGTCCACTACCCACAAAAAATAGTACTGAAAAAATAATTGAATTGAATTTCATAATTCTTGATTTTTAGAACTTAAAAAGCTCTGATTAATATTAAATAATTTTCGAGTCAAAACTATAGCCGTTTTGTTTCGAATTCAAGAATAGGAGGGTGTGTAATTGAAGGCTTTAGGGTTGAATAAAGGACTAGACCCCCGTATTTATTAGAGATTTAGCTATTTGTCTAGCTTCGTTTCTGTTTTTTACATTTAGTTTTGCGTATAGCTTATTGATATGTGTTTTTACTGTGCTAAGTTCAATAAACAATTCGGATGCTATTTCTTTGTTTGATTTTCCTTCGTAGATAAGAGTTAATATTTTTTCTTCTTGCTGGGTTAATGCTGGCCGTTTTTTTTCAGGGGTATTTGTATTTGTTGGTATTGACTCCTGAGTTCTAGTTGATAAATTTCGGATTCTTAATACAGAGATAAAAAGAGAAATAGATAGCATAGCTATTAAGATCGCTGCCCACCATGGTAAAGCCATATTTGATGATTTACTGCCTTGATGGTAGTTTAACTTTCTAAAATAGTTATCGGTATAGTCATGATTAGGAAGATCATTAGATAATCGTTCGGCAAACGACTTGTATATCTCAGATTCTTCTTCATAATATTGATCTATGTCAGTATTTACTAAAGCCGCCAATGACACAAGTGTATTCTGACACGTATCTGCAAACTGGAAAAGATCTCTATTTAGCTTTTGTTTAGAAAATTGTAGTTCCGATGGAAACTTGATCTCATGAAAATAAAAGCTGGGGAATATCAATTCGCTCAATGATTTAAATAAGGTGTTTGGGGAGCTGCCTAATACTTGATAGTTTGAAAAAGGTGAGCTACTACTTTGATCAGCTTCAAGATGGATTTGAGTATTATTATCTAATATAAGATGTATGAAGTTGTGGTCATCGCCACCAATGTACATACATGCATCGAATTCTGTATTTTCTTCTTTGATCAAGTATAGTCTATAATATCGAGCATCTGGAGGTAGGTTGTCTCCATTGATTGTGAAACTACCATCTTCATTAATAGAACCTACTTGTATAATGTTAGATGGATTTGCTTTGTAATAATTGTCTAATTTATCTACTGTAGAGAGGAAAATCTGACGTTGCCAGTTGGGTGATAGATTCACGACACCTGTGATTCGATACTCGGCACTTGCAATATTTAAAAATGCAAGTGCGAAAACCAGAATTAAGAATAGTCGTTTCGCTATCATTATATGAATATAGTTGCATTGGCTGTTATTTCTGATTATAAAATTGAATTTAGTATAATTTTAATCATTAGATTCTCCGATGCCTGCGTCGGGGGCATAAGAAGTATGATTTTGCATAAAAACGCCTCATTATAAAAAAGATCTGAGTTTCGACCTTTTGGTTTAAAAGGTTTTGGGGAATACTCCATCCGTTTGCAGTAGGGTAGTCAAAATTTAGGATCTTTTACTTGACTACGCTAGTTAACATGATCTTATACATATAGAAATATAAGATACAATCACCCAGAATTAAGATAGCCAGTAGTTTATAAATAATTAATAGAATTAATACGTTTATAATTGCATACATTTTCACTATTTACCCCCGTTAACTATTGGTATAATTAACTAAAAGTAGTATCTTTGCACTCCGAATAATAGAAGAAGAGCAATTAATATTTTTTGTTGCGCTTCAAAAACGTAATAAAGAACTGAAAATAAATTAGTTATGCAAAAAGATATCCACCCAAAAGAGTACAGAAAGGTAATCTTCAAAGATATATCAAACGACATTTCTTTCATGTCTAGCTCATGTGCTGACTCAAAAGAAACAGTTGAGTGGGAAGATGGTAACGAATATCCATTAATAAAATTGGAAATTTCATCTTCATCTCATCCGTTCTTTACTGGTAAAATGAAGTTCGTAGATACTGCGGGTAGAATTGATAAGTTCAACAAAAAATTCGCCAAGTTTGATAATCTTACGTCAAAGCCTGACCCTGAAGATGAAGTTGAAGAAACAGAAAGTTAAAAAAATATTGAAAGCCCTCATCTGAGGGCTTTTTTTATACATATAAATATCTACTGCCATAAGGCGAAATATAGAAAACCTACTAGCGATTAACATGAAGACTAATATCATACTTTTCGACGATGACAACTGGGAAGGCTTGCTTCCACTAACTTTTACTAGGCCCATATGCGAGCTTAGAGTCGGGATACTTACGATCAGAGAAAAATGGGAAAAACACCTTGATGCAGTAGGAAGTTATATTACTCAAGATTTTCTATCTGAAAAATTTCCTATCCATATAGAAGAGGATAATATAATTATCAATAGTACGGTACTTCCTACACCAAAGTTATTGAAGCTAATTAAGCAATTGGCTCCTAATGAAGCTATATTAGATGGAGATGAGCTTTTAGCCGCTAGATTAACAAGAGAACAGTTTGATAGTCTTATCGATGATACGGGAATTACGGAACTAGAAGGAATAGATGTATCAAATGATACGGGGCTGATACGTAGAGTGCTTCGACCTTATGATTTGTTTACATATAATGATGTGGAGCTGAGGAATGATTTTGCCATATTAACAAAAGGTAGACAGTCGGCACCATTAAGTGATACCAATACAATTATCAATCCGCTGGAAATATTCTTAGAGGAAGGAGCGTCAGTAGAATGTGCTATACTCAATGCAACGACTGGGCCGATCTATGTTGGCAAAGATGCGACTATCATGGAAGGAAGTATAGTGAGAGGAGCACTTGCAATGTGTGAAGGCGCTGTACTGAAACTCGGAACAAAGATTTATGGAGCTACGACAATTGGACCTTATAGTAAGGTAGGTGGCGAAGTAAGTAATAGTATTCTGACAGGATACTCAAGTAAAGGACATGAAGGTTACCTAGGGAATTCTGTTCTTGGTGAATGGTGTAATTTAGGAGCGGACACAAATACGTCCAATCTAAAGAATAATTACGACGAGGTAAAACTATGGTCGTATGAAGATCAGAAGTTTGCAAAGACTGGACTACAGTTTTGCGGTCTAATTATGGGAGACCATTCTAAGACAGGTATCAATACCATGTTTAACACAGGAACTGTAGTAGGAGTAAATGCTAATATCTTCGGCAGTGGATATCCTAGGAATTATATTCCATCATATTCATGGGGAGGTGCTTCGGGATTCAAAACTTATTTAATCAATAAGTCTTTAGATACTGCAGAGAAAGTGATGGCTCGAAGAGATGTACCGCTTACGAACGAAGATCGAGTAATCCTAGAACACATTTTCCTCGATACTTCAAAGTATAGAATCTGGGAGAAAGCTGGCAAGTAGTTTATTCTATTTTTAATCTTATTAATATTGGTATTTCAGAGACATAAATAGTCTTGCAGTTTTCGAACACACAGTTTGATACTATTTCATTAGTTTTGTGCGACCATTAAGAATAGAATGAAACAGCCACTTTGGAAAAGGATAAAATCTTACTTTGTTGATGTGCACATCGAGGGCACATCTTCTGTATTTAATGAAGAGTTGGATGTACTTCTAGTAAAGGGTGAATATCAATTGGTGACGCCTGAAGCAATATATTCATACGGCAAAAGATATGATAACTTCTTTAAGGCCTTTCAACAAATTGGACTCAATAAGTATGATATAGATTCAGTCTTGTTACTAGGTCTAGGCTTAGGAAGTATTCCATATATGTTGGAAAAACATTTCAATCGTGATTATTCCTATACAGCAGTTGAGATCGATGAGGATATTGTCTACCTAGCAAGTAAATATGTACTGAATGATCTGGAGTCCGAGGTGTCGACTATTTGTACTGATGCGCTTCATTTCGTAAAAATTGACACACGGAAGTATGATTTTGTAGCGATGGATGTTTTTGTTAGTGATTATATCCCAGAGGAATTCGAAACAGAAGGTTTTCTTCGGGCATTGTCAGATCGGATGGCTGATGATGGACTATTATTATTCAATAGGTTGTATTTTTTTGATGGAGATAAAAAGAAGACTAAAGAGTATTTTGACACAATTTTCAAAAAGGTATTTCCAGAAGGAAGATACCTTGAAGTTAATGGAAATTGGATATTGTTCAATAAGTAGAAGTGGAATTTGATGACTTATTGATTTAATAAAATCATATTTAGATATTGATGAACCATTTTTTTAGTTGAAAGTGTTTAAGACAAGTAAAACAGAAGAAGACTGGGCTTCCAGAAATTAAGAATAAGTATATGGCATCGAAAAGACAAGAACAAGTAGCGGAATTGATTAGAAGAAATTTTGGAATTGTACTCCATAGTGATGGGTCTTATATCTATGGGGACGCATTTGTAACTGTGACGTCAGTACTAGTGACACCTGATTTGTCAATGGCGAAGTTATATGTAAGCGTATTTAATACAGAAGATAAAGAGGCGGTATTACTTAGTCTTAATAAAGGAATAAAAGGTCTTAAAAAATCTCTTGCTTACCGTATTAGAAACCACGTTCGTAGAATGCCTGAAATTGCTATATACTTAGACGATACCCTCGATGAAATGTATAAGTTGAATCAGATATTTGACGGGTTAGATAAACCGAATCAAGAAGAAGAATAAATCATATTTAAGCCTCCAAGAGCGCATTTTTCATTTTGATCAATTTATTAAATCACTATTTCTAAGTTTATTTTTTAGAAACGATCACCTGTCCTGCTAGTTCTGGGTCCATTTCTATTGATTTTTGACCTTGTTGAACTACAACTTTTTCTCTTGTTATTTTCTTTATTGTAACGAATGTATTGGGTAGTAATCCTAATTCCCACAGATCACTCTCTACCGATTGATTTACTTGCTCTTTAATAATTCTAAGTTTGATATTCATTTTTTGAGATATCAAGGACATGATTAGTTTCTTAGATTTCTTAGGAATAGGGGAGCCGTGCGGATCTGTCTCTGGATATCCTAATTTCTTGTCTACTTCATCCAATAATTCGTCAGTTAAATGATGTTCTAGTCTATCGGCTTCGTCGTGGATCTGTCCTTCTGTGAGACCCATGGTAGATACTTGATATGATTCCCATAGTCTGTGTGCTCTTACTAGAGATTGGGCTTGACCCATTCCTTTCGCTGTAAGAGAAATGTCTGCTCCGACTAAGATGACGCCTTCGGCCGTAAGGTACTTGAGGTGTTTTTTTAATTGTTTCATACTCAATCCTAGCCTGTTGATTAGCTTTGGTATGGTAAGTGGATTCTGAGGAGTATGTTTGATAGCTTGTCTGAGAATGTCTTCTCTTTCTATTTTTTGGCGTTGCCTGTAGGATCTTATCGTCCTAAGCACAAGGCCTTTTTCTGGTGAAAATAGTGCAGCTATAAAATATAATGCAGAGGCAACAAGAACCATTGCTGGTCCTGGAGGGGTATTATATACAATGCTTAATATCAAACCTAAAACCGAAGAAAATAATCCTAAAGATGCGGAAATGGCAATAACGTATTTTAATTTGTTAGAAAGTAAAAGCGCTGTAGATGAAGGAGTGATTAACAGAGCAACTACCAATATAACGCCTACTGTTTTTAGCCCAGCAACAATAGCAAAGGATAACATCAACATCAAAAAGTAGTGTACCATTTTGGTCGATATACCCATCGTGCTTGCAATTACGGGCTGGAAAGTTGTTATGAAAAGAAATCTATAGAATAGAGAGACACTACCGATTGTATATAATGTGATCAATAATGTGAGAATGATATCTTCATTCGAGATACCCATAATACTTCCAATCAAGAAATCCTTAAGATCAAGATGGACGCCTCCCTCATTATTTAGCCAGCTAATTCCTATGACACCTATAGAAAACATAAGTGTAAAGACGATCCCAATGGCAGCATCATTTTTAGTTTTGATGTTTTGTTGGATCCAGGTGATGAGCAGTGCTGTCAGAAGTCCTGCAATAACAGACCCCATAAAGAAACCAATTGTACTATATCCAAATAATATAAATGCAAAAAAGACTCCAGGTAGAATAGCATGTGATAAAGCATCACCAATCAAAGACATGTTTCTAAGTACGATAAAACAGCCAAGAACACCATACATGATCCCAATAAGGGAACAAGTGATTAGAGCTCTAATGGCCCATGGTTCTAAAAGTACAGTTAATATATCATTCATAATATCGTATCCGATTACTGTGACAAAGATACGTGAATATTTAACACGGGTGTAATATTTTTTTAGGCTTACCTAAAAATTGATAATTAGCTGTTGTTTATATCTTACTTTCCTATTTCACTTTTTAATGATGCAAATTTGGAAACATACCCAAATGTTTCATTTTTTTCTCAAAAACGATGCAATATTCATTCAGTTTGAAAAAAAATAAATCTCCAATAAAGTACTTAACTTATGTAGTTACAAAGCATTACAAAGGAATACTAAATCTCATCAAAAATAAATTGAAATAAAATGTACTTCTTTGTTTGGGTTAAGATTAGATTCTAGTATATTTGCATCGCTTTAGAAAAAGCACGTTCTTTAATACATACGCGAAAGTAGCTCAGCTGGTAGAGCACGACCTTGCCAAGGTCGGGGTCGCGGGTTCGAATCCCGTCTTTCGCTCTAGACAATAGAGCCGGACTATATTCTAGTTTCGGCTTTGTTTTTTAATTATCAATAAGTTTTAGTACTTATTGATTGGATTCTGCCCGGGTGGTGGAATTGGTAGACACGCAGGACTTAAAATCCTGTGGCTTCGCGGCCGTGCGGGTTCGATTCCCGCTCCGGGTACAAATCGAGTAAAAAGCGTAATTAACTTAGTTGTTGATTACGCTTTTTTATTTTCGGAGAAATTTAATAAAGAGCTTCGCGGTTGTGCGGGTCAAAGTGTTTTGCAAAAAAACACCAGCTTAATAATTATAGAGAATTGCAGATTCTCGGGATTCGCCTCGAAAAGTAGGATGATGTATAAGAGCTGTTAAGATAAGGTAATCATCTAACCCGTTCTAATAACTCATACTTACTACTTACACTAAGCAGTTGAAACAATCGCTTCTGATAAGTCTTCACGGTATTTACACTAATGAATAGCTTTTCGCCAACTTCCTTATAAGTAAGTCCATCCTTGAATCCAATTAAGATTTCATATTCTTTGTCTGTAAGAGTGACACAGAGTTTACTCTCTAAGCTTTCTTTAGTGTAGGAGATTTTAGCATTTTCCATGCTATGTTTGAAAAGGGCCAATTCAATATTTACCTTCAGATCATTTTCGCTGAATGGCTTTACTATATAGCCATAGGGTAGTGTATCCTTTACCAAATCCAACGTAGTCTTGTCTGAGAACGAAGTAAGGTAGACAAACGGAACATTGTATTTTTTACGAATGATTTTCGCTAAATCAATCCCAGATAATGTACCTTTTATATTGATGTCTAGAAGAATCAGATCAGCCTCTACTTGTGCAAATAAGTCCAATGCTTTGTCTCCGTTCATAGAATGACCTACGACTTTATGACCAAGCAGATCGAGGGTCGACTTTAATTCTGCCGCTATAAGGGCTTCATCTTCTATGATGATTATTTTTGTGGGGTTATCCTTCAAGGTCTTCGATTATCTCCTCTAAAGTTATAGAATAATTATCTGATCCAAAGTCTAGATTAGATATTTCTTTATATAAAATATGACAATACATAATTGTGCCTAAGAGTAATAATAGTCCGAAAGCTACAAATAGCAGAGGAATGAAGAAGCCTGCAACCCCGCTCATCAAGAGTAGTGAGTAGTAGATAGTCTTTTTATTAATGTGCGTTGACGACTTAGTAACTGAGTCGTCTGTGAGCGTGATAGGATATTCAATTGATTTCATTTGGTGGAGTTTTATAAAAGGAGGTTTGTTTCCCTTGTTAATTAATATACTCCAAAAATAAGTGTTTAGTAGTCTGATACTTACACCCGAGTGGGTGAATGTACGATTAGACTATTATTTTATAATCAGAAAATGAGATTTGAACATCCGTACCATTTTCTGTATTGATTGTCATCTCTCCTTCTAATTGATCAGTGAGTGCGGATATCAGTGTAGTGCCGAAAGAGTTATTTCTTACATTTTTTGGATCGAAGCCTATACCATCATCCTTTATTTTAAGTTTCAGTTTTTTTCCTGTTTCTTTAAGCGACATTGATATGGTACCTTTTCTATTATCGGGGAAAGCATATTTTAGACAATTGGTAAAGAGTTCATTGATGATTAGGCCTAGAGGAACTAGGGTATCTATGTCTATTTCAATATTCTGTATGTCTGCTTCTAGAATTATTTGATTAGGATTGACATCATACGTAGCAAATAATTCCTTAACCAACTTTTTGAGATAATCTGAGACACCTATTCCAGTAATAGATTCTTGCATATATAAATCTTGATGAATCAATGCCATTGATCTAACTCGGCTTTTACCTTCGTTGATCGCATTAAGTACAGATTCGTCATTTATGGACCGACCTTGCAGTGTAAGCATACTTGATACTAATTGCAGATTGTTTTTTACTCTATGGTGTATTTCTCTGAGCAGGATGTCTTTTTCTGTAAGTGCCCTATTGATCACCTTATTTTGCGAGGCGATGCGTTTATTTCTTTTTCTGAGCTGCCACATTGCGACGCCTCCGAGAATCAAAATGACTGATCCCAGAAAACCTGCCAATTTATACTTGTCCAGTTTCTCGGACATTATCTGTTGGTCTTTTCTGTGTGCTTGATTGAGGAGTGCTTTTTCTTTTTCTGATTCGAAGGTTGCTAAGTTTCGCGCCATTGAAATGATCCTTTTCTCATCTTGAATATTGGCTTGATGGTCTATTTTTAGAGATAGATATTCGGCAACTTTCGCCGTGTTTTTTTCTTTTCTATATACGCTGACTAGACAATCACATGCTAGAGAGGCATACTCGTGACTTAACCGATCAGTAGCCCTTTTGTAGCTGATTAAACAATTATTTTTAGCTGATTGCAATTGGTCGTTTTCGAAATATCTAATACCTTTTTCAGCCAGTAATTTTGAATGGACTTCTAATAGTTCGTATGAAGAAATATCGCTTAGTAGACTATCGACTTTTTCCTTATCTAATGTTTTGTAAATATCTATTAAGCGGTGGATACTCGTGTAGTTTTTGCCGTTATGAGGAGCGGATCTAAGACTTTCAACTTGATTGAAATATTCAATTGCTTTGACGGTGTCTTTTTGCATTAGATATGCTTCACCAAGTATGTGTAGACTAAATATCTTTGATATGTTTCTTAAGTTGATAGAACCCAATTCTAATGATTTATTTGCATTTTCTATGGCTTTTTCAGGGTTAAGTAGCTCAATGTGGAGGGTCGCAAGATTATTATATATGAAAGTGATTCCTGAATATTTTTTAGTTAGAGCTACATTGTATTCGGATATTGCTTGAGAATAATCACGATTAGCCTGGTGATACATTCCTTTTAATGTATGAAAATATCCTTTCTCGTTGAATTTTTTCTCTCCTAAATGATGATCCAGTAAATCCAAGTATACTTTAGAACTATCCAATTGGCCAGTTAGATTATAGTATTCTACATTCAATCCACTTGACCAGACCGGCAATAGTTTATTTTTGAAAGTCCTACTTATTTCCACAATGCGATCTATATCCGATCTAATAAGTTTGGGGTCCTCATTCATGTATAGACGATACCTAGCTCTGAATTTTAGAGACCGAGCAATGAAAAACTTGTAATTTCCCTCTTCTGCTATAGACAATGCCGACTCTATAAGGCTGTCAATATCTGGGTGCGAAAAATTGTAATGACTAACCAATTTTAAATGCTTGGCAATCCTAGCACGAGGTTTCAATTCAGTATCTAATTCTGCTCTGATGCTATCAATCTTTATTTGGAGTTCAGCTTGCCCATTAACCATGAATGTGTTGGTTGTGAAAAAAAGCAATATTAAAATCCTTAATATCATATGGCAATTTACAAACTTGTAAATAAACGAAATCAATTTAATATTAATTTAGCGTATATTTTCAATTAAATGTTAGCTAATAATTTAGTAATTATGTCACGAGACAGCCACTACACTGCCTCATGACAACTAACAAATAATTATATTTTTGAGTTAGACTTATAGTCCTTTATTGATATCATTATTGATGTTCCTTTTTCGTTTGATATTTTCTTGGTTCCATCTAGTTGTTCAGTTAATGCATTGATAAGTGTTGATCCAAAGGAGTTTTCTCTTGTTTTGGATGGGTCATAGCCAATTCCATTGTCAGAAATGATTAATACCATTTCATTGTTTATTTCATTCAGAGATACAGTAAGCATTCCTTGCTTGTTATTCGGAAAAGCATATTTCAAACTATTAGTTATCAGTTCATTGATAATCAATCCTAACGGCACGACGGTATCTACATCTAATTCTAGTTCTTGGATGTCCAATGATAATTGAACCCTATCTTGATCCACTCTGTATGTGTCAAATAGCTCTGAGGTTAATTTTTCCAAATATGATTTTACTCCAATGGCGGTAAGGTTTTCTTTATTGTATAAATCTTGATGGATGAGTGCCATTGACCGGACTCTACTCTTACCTTCATTAATTGCTTTTATAGCCATTTCATCATCGATAGATCGGCCTTGTAATGTCAATAAGCTTGATATCAATTGTAAATTGTTTTTCACTCTATGGTGAATTTCTCTTAGAAGTATATCTTTTTCGGCCAGCGCCTTATCGAGTTTTTCTTTTTTTGCCTTGTATTTTTGTAATAGCTTACATAGAAAAATCAATAGTATTGAAATGATGCCTAGAGCAATTAGGCCATAGGTTATTATTCTGTTTTTATTCGAAATTTTATTCTCTGCCAAGACTCCTTTAGCATTGAGTTCACCTATCTCTCTATCTTGTTTTGCTTTTTCATATAGGGCGTCCTTGGTTTCCATTTCGCTCAACATATCTCGGTTGTATATAGAATCGGACATTGATTTATATTGTTTGTGATAGTCTAGGCTTTTTTTGTGATTACCTAGCTTTTCATATGCTGAAGACAGTATAGTATAGGATCCCATTTGCTGACTTAGTGATTGGTGTTCGTCCTTATGGTCGAGTATATGATTGGCATTTTTGATTGCATTATCATATTGTCCAAGGGCTAGATAGACATTAGCTAGTCCTGATCGTGATTCGGCTCGATTATAGTGACTTTCTAGTTTTTCTCTAATGACTAAAGATGATTTTTTCCATTCCAAAGCTTCTTCTAATCTTCCTTGTTTACGTCTGAGTGAACCCATGAAATCATGATGGAATCCAAGACCCCATTGCGTATTCATCATCGTGTCTAGGACCCCTTGCATCATGATATTCTTCTCAGCAAGATCGTATCTTTCTTGATCTAGATATAACATTCCAAGATTGGCGTGAATATTTGCTCTACCCATAGTATCATCGATACTTTCATATTGTTCCAGTGCTAGGTTGTAGATTTCTACTGCTTTTTCAGTCTGACCTATATCACTATAAAATATAGCGAGGCCATTATTAGCATTTGCAACATCTTCTAATGATCCAACACGGCTATAAATTTCGGCCGTTTCAAGTACATAAGGTTGAGCCTCATTCATATTGCCCATGAAGGTATACATGATGCCTATCTGATCAGCTGACTCGGCTTGGAGTATACTATCTCTGTGTTCTTTTGCGTATTGATATACACGCTTGAACTTATCGATACTTTGGACATAGTTTCCCATTTTTCGATGAGCAAGACCTTGATACTTTATTGCATGGATGATTTGTATACTGTCAGTCCTAGGATCTACTCTAGATTGTAATCTATCTGCGATAGAAATGACTAATTCCATTGAGTCTTTATATGCTACCCGGATGCTATCCCAAGCAGAAATATATCTGACATCTGACTTGTAGGATGTGTCAATTGTATTTTGTGAGAACCCTAAACTACTAGTAAGAAGAAAAACTAATATCAAAAACTTATTCATTTGGTTTTGATTTTAGCGATTCCAAAATCTTTTTTTCTACTTCAAGGAATGATTGAGACACTTGCCATAAGAGCAAATTCTGCTTGATAGCGATAGTAGTCATTTTATTCAGTTCTTTATTTCTTTGCATTAAACGCGGTTTATAATCAAGCCGACTTTAACGTACTGTAATAATTCAGTACTTTAGCCGAGTCTGTATTTAGAAGTTTATTATCAATTGATATGAAATTTCAACTCATATTGATTCACTCTATCATTTTGTTTTTCTATTTCTATTCTTGATAGAACTTTAGTATTCTAAATACCATAGTTTATTCAAATGTGGCAGATTAAAAACTATTATTATACACCCATGTGGGTGAATGAAGTTTGGTGTAGACTGAAAGCAAAATCATTTATTACTATTTGTAGAAATATAGCTGAGAATAAAAGATGGATGAGGTTCGAAAAAGCGAATTTCCTTTCCACTGTTTTCTGAGAAAACCAATCTGTTTATTGTGACTTTCTTTAATTAAGCGATAGGCATCTTAACTATATTCTTGCAGAATCAGCCCAGTCCGATACTTTTTAATTCTTTATACTAGTCTTTGCGCTTGTTCCACAAACCACTTGGTCGTTTAGTGGGTTTGACTGAGCTTTATTCTTAATCTATCTTTATCCTATTTTGAAATATATCAACAAGCGACATTCTGAAATACACCTGCATGGAAATCACATGAATAAATGCTATAAATTATTATTTTGTGGTAAATACTATTCACTAAACCGAATTCAGTGCAAATTAACGAAGAGAACCTGTGTAATATAATAAACCAATTTTTTGAAATTAAAAGAAAAGTACTCAACCAGGATGTAGAGAAATCACTTTCTAGAAACCTCAAACGTATTACTAATGAATTGGAAAATATGGGTTATGTCATACACGATCCAATTGGAGAGAAATATGATTTGTCTCGGTTAGATTGCGAAGCTATGGCTACGGGACCGAACGGGAATAAAGAATTAGCCATTGTCGAAGTAATTAAACCTATTATTTATCAAAAAAGAAATGATAGGAACATTATAATTCAAAAGGCCGTAATAATTGTGGAATGAAATTCTCCAAAAAAACTAATTAAATAACATATGTCATCAACGATAAATTTTGGAATTGATTTAGGTACGACCAATTCTGCTATTGCAAAATACAATGAAGGGACGGTTGAAATATTCAAGAATCCCTTAAATCTCAAACAAACGTTGCCTTCAGTAATAGCTTTCTATAGAGAGAGAATTATAGTAGGAGATAAAGCTCGAGAGATATTACAAAAAGATCCGGAGAATGTATTTGGAAGCTTCAAGAGGAAAATGGGGACATCGGATAAGTATTTTGTTGCTTCAAAAGATGAGTTTATTAACGCCGAAACTTTATCCTCCTTTGTGTTGAAAGAATTGAAAAATTTCATTCATACAGAAGAACGAATAGAAGCGGCTGTAATAACCATTCCTGCATCTTTTGATATGATGCAATCTAATGCTACAAAAAAAGCGGGTTATGAAGCAGGGCTAAAGCAAGTTATATTATTACAAGAACCAATTGCCGCTTCACTTGCATTTGCTAATAAAACTGCAGTTGATCTAAATGGAAAAACTTGGATTGTATATGATTTAGGAGGAGGTACATTTGATGTCGCTATCGTCAAAATTGATGACGATGAGATGAAAGTCATTGATCATGAAGGGAATAATTATTTAGGAGGAACCGACTTCGATAAAGCGATCATAGACAAGATTGTTATTCCGTATTTATATACAGTAGGCGAATTTGTTGATCTTGAACAATCTTTAAAAAATAATTCAGGCAAGTATAATAGATTGTATAACATCCTAATGTACAAGGCTGAAGAAGTTAAGATTCAACTAACTAATTTAGAAGAAGTAGAGTTTGAATTTGAGATTATAGATGAATCTGGAAAGTCAATAGATGTATATTTTATGATATCAAGATCGCAATTTAATGATGTGATTCAAGATCAAATATCTTCGACGATAAGTATGATTGAAAAATTAATACTTCGGAATGATCTTCAAAAATCTGATATCGACTTTATCCTTATGATAGGAGGGAGTACATATGTACCATCTGTAAGGAAATCAATATCTAACAATCTTAATATTAAGGCAAATTATGATATTGATCCCACAACAGCGGTCGTAGAAGGCGCAGCATTTTACGCAGGAAATAAGATTAAAAGAATAGACGCTGCACCTCAAAAAAAGAACACGGATGCCACATCCAACTTGCAAATTAGAACGGCTTATTCGAAAGTGTCAAAAGAGCTAGATGCAGTGTTTGTAGCGAATACAGTAGGACTAAGTAATGGACATCAGTATCGTATCGTACGAAAGGATAGGGGATTCGACTCTGGTATGAAAGAATTAAAAGTTGATATAGTTGAATACTTAACCTTGGTCCCTAAAGTATTCAACGAATTTACTTTTACAGTTTATGACAAGTACAACAATGTTATACCAACAGATGTAGAAGCTATAGAAATAATGCAAGGTAAGTTTAGCGTGGAAGGACAACCATTACCAAATGATATATGCTTAGAGGTTGATATGTTAGATCAAGAGACAACATTCTTAGAACCTGTTTTTAAGAAGAATACAATACTTCCTCAAAAGAAAACGATAATAAAAACACTTTCAAGAAACATAAAAAAAGATTCTTCTGATAAATTAATCATTAATGTTTTAGAAGGGCCCGTTGAGACACTGCCTAGTGCCAATAAAACCATTGGGTTTATTGAAATATCTGGCCACGATCTCGAACGTGATCTGATCAAAAACTCTGATGTTGAATTGACGTTCGAAATGAGCGAATCAAGAGACCTAATTGTCGAAGTTTACTTAACATTATCAGGACAAGAATTTGAGAATAGCTTTAGCCCATCAGAAACGCATATTAACCTAGATGCTATTTCGATAGAGTTAGAAGAAATGCGAAAAAACCTTATTCGTCGACAAGCATCTGCTGAGAAATCTGCAGATTACAGAGGTCTGTCAGATATTCAAAACTTGTTGAATGAGATAGATGCATTGGATCGTAAGTTTAATCTGCTTAATGAGGATGATGTAACTGATGTTAAATATCAATTGGATGAATCCAAAAGAAGCCTAGCGGCAAAACTCCATAAACACTTCAGTACTTCACTACTGCAGCGATCACTAGAAAAGTATTATGATCAAAAGATTAAAACATACCAAAAAATAAACAACAGTAGTTCGCAGCTCGAATTAATGACTAGGTACAACGGAATAATTGATTCTGAAAAAGATTTCATCAGATCCGAAAATCTTTCATTACTTAATATGAAAATATCCCAATTGGAAGGAATCGTTAGTGCAATTAATTCGCAGAACGCCAAGCCTCCAGCACCTGAAGAAATCATCTTCTATTTTCACATTATAAAGTCAAGTGACTTTAATGATCCAATCTTAGCGGAGAGTTTAATTAGAGATGGAGAAGTAGCGGCTAAACAAAATAATACGGGGACTTTAATTAGAATTATTGACAATTTAAGTATGCTAATCGTAGATAAAAATTCAATTGAACCCAATGATTTGTTTAGAAATCGAAGTACGGGATTGAAATGATTTATCATAGCCCAATAAATTTCATAGAAGACCTTGGTATAGATATACAACAATCATCAAATTTAAAGCTAATTCGCCAACATCAATTATTACGGTTTGATTTGGAAGGAACGACGACAATAGATATTGGCAAAAAGAAATATGATAAGGCGCTGATCATTGAAATGTTTGAAAAGTTGAAGGTGAATAGAGATTTTCACATACGAGTTAATAATAATAAACCATTGGTTAATCTACTCAAGACAGGGAATCTTGATTTTTTTAGATTACCAAGAGCCTGGAAGGATTTTGAAGATGATTCATTTTGTGATGGTATTTTACCTTACTTCATTAGCAAAATGCAAGAGGTAATCTTCCAGATTGTTAAAGAACCGGGATTAGGAGGCTTGCATTTATTATTGATGATAAAGAGAACTCAATTCCGTTTTCCTGAGAGTTCACAAGTTGATATTTATTCTAAAGCGATGAATTATTATAAAAGCTGGATTATTGAATCAAATCAATCAGTCATATATAACACTGTAGATATTAAGTTTAGAAACGTAATCGACCCCGAAGCTCTTAAGTTTTTTGAGACTTACAACTATAAGAAATTAACCACTTTTCCAGACTATATATACCAGCCATTGATAGGAGATATCATAAAATTAGCAATCTTCGTTGTTGAAAAGGCTTTTACGAAAAAAAAGCGATTCTATAGATTTGATATTGATAATTTGTCAAGATTGAGATTCGCTTGTCAATTATATTACGCTGTTTATCCCAGCGATGAAGCATTGAGGAAATTAATAAATAGAATTATCAAATTGGAATTGAAATCAAGTGAGAAACATGGGTTAAGGAATGTTTTTTTTGGTGTTTTATTTACTGCTTTTATTCTTCTTCTCATAGTGTATGTATCAAAGCAAATGACTTAAAAATATTAATAAGTGCAATTAATTATTGTAAAATGATTTATCATAGCCCATTACGCTTTTTAGAAAATTTAGGTGTCGATCAAACGGATTTTTCAAATCTTAAACTGGTCCGTCAGCGTCTATTGTTACAGTTTGATTTAGCCGGAACAACGACTATAGATATTGCAAGTAAAAGTTACGATAAAGCACTAATCATTTCGATATTTGAAGATCTAAAAGATAATGTAGATTTTCATCTCAAGATATTTAATAACAAACTATTATTAAGCCTTCTGGAGAATGGGAAACTAGAATTTTTTGACCATCCAGATGCTTGGCCAGACTTTGAGAATGAGACTTTCAGTAAGCAAGTTATGCCATATTTTATAGCTATGGTAGAGGATGTCATATATCATGCAGTTGCTCAAAACGGACCTGATGGAGTAGATTTGTTATTAAAAATAAAAAAATCTCGATTTCAATACCCCGGAGTTTCAGAGCATGAGGTCTATTCTAAAGGATACCGATATTATGAACTATGGTTGGATAATGCTGAAGAAATAATAAATGGACATTATTCAGAATTAAGCTCTGGAAGAAGATTTGATTTTGATGTTTTTGAAATATTTGATCGCAATATTTTTAATAAGCTTGAAGCATTACCTAAGCATATATTTGGGGAGATTATAATGCGTTATGGAAGATTAGCCAATAGAGTTTTAGGAAAGGCATTTTCTCAAAATAAAAGGTTTTATAAATTTGATAGAAAGAGTCTAAAAGCTTTAAGAACAGCTTGTGATATTTATTTTATTGGTAATCCAGAAGATCTTGGTGTGCGAAAATTAGCGGAAGACATTGGTGCTTATCTTAAGAACTCTGGTGTAAAAGGTCTATTTAAAGGTGCAGTGTTTATAGTTATATTTATTTGTTCAGTAGTATTTCTATTTTTTTCTCAGAAAACTGGCAATAGCGTAAGTTCTACAAATGTGTTTGCAAATTCTAATATTGCCATTGATAATGAGGCGGTGGAAATGATAATGCTCGCTGAAAATCCGATGTTTGAAGGGGCTTACAGTTCTGATATGGTTATAGGGAAGCTGCTTCTTGCTGAGGTACGGACGATTCATATTTCAAAAATGGAAAAGTCAAATGTAAGTCTCTCTCTTC
Organism: uncultured Saprospiraceae bacterium; assembly: GCA_938003955.1. Taxonomy (GTDB): domain Bacteria; phylum Bacteroidota; class Bacteroidia; order Chitinophagales; family Saprospiraceae; genus CAJXUU01. The sequence goes on from CALKXE010000086.1 coordinate 71,080, forward strand.
TAGGTATGAATGGACTTTGTATTTGCAAGATTAAAAGACCAATAAATTGTTATTTGGAAAAGGGCGTTAATGGTGAATTACCTGATGTGTCTTCTACTATTCAATTTCAAATTAGTGGAAGGCCAATCTATGAAGATTGCGACGAAGCTTTTAAGGGGTATAAAATTACGCGTAAAGAACTTCAAGAAATGACGTTTTTTGATTCATTTGAGGGGGAGTTCATTTTGGATGTAAACACACTAGAATATACAGAATTGATTGTAGGGAATACCCATTTTAAAAAGAAATAAGATTTGCGAACAATAGGAATTAGAATGAAATTATGATCTATCAAAATCCTTTTCACGTACTTCAATATCTAGGTGTAGATGATCTAGATGTTGCAAGTCTAAAGAAGACGCGCCAGCAATTATTTTTGCGCTTTGATTTGAATGACTCAAATACGATTTCTATTCGAAGTAAGGAATTTGATAAAGCTACAATAATAGAGTTGTTTGAAGATTTGAAAATTAATGGCGTTAATCATCGGAAGGTGTATCAAAATAAATCGTTGCTAGATCTTTTGGAGAATGGGGATTTGTTCTTTTTTGACAAGTCAACTTCTTGGAATATTTTTAATGATTTGTCATTTTCAGTTTGGGTCCGTCCTTATTTTGTGCATAGCGTACAACGAGAAATTATGAATTTAGTCCTTTCAAAACAATCAACTTCAATCCTGGAGTTATCAAATTTGAAACTGAGCTTGTTTAAATATCCTGGTAGTTCTAAAAGTTTAGTCTATTCTGAAGTTTTTAATTACTACAATAAGTGGGTTTCTGAGGTGAGAAGTCAAGTTGTATCACCTCTAAAATATAGGCACGGAAAAATAGAATTAAAATCAAAAGTTATTGATTCATTCAAACCAGAAATATTACTTAAAATGCAGGCGCTGCCCGAAAGTATATTCAACCCTATTCTGGTTGATTATGCTGAAGTCTCCAGAGAACTACTTAATCAAGCTTGCTATAAAAGAGGGAGCTATGATGATTTTGAAATTAATACTCTTCATGTGATTAATCAGGCAGGGAAGGTTTATTTATCAATTAATCCACATGATCTAAATGTTAAGAAATTCATTGAAGGGGCAACAAGATATTTAAGTGTTGATCATGAAAAAGAAGAGTCGACTGCTATAGTATGGATATGTATAATAATGATTGTCGTTTTTTTAGTCTCATTAAAAATCAGGTAAATTCAACATTCTTTCATAGATCAAGTGGCTGTTAATTAATTGGAATTCCTTAAGTTTATCCATGAAAAGCGATATTGCAAGAAATTAAAAAATATCGTAGAATTTTACGTAAACCATGATATATCAAAGTCCATTTTACCTCCTTCTAGATCTAGGTATTGATGATCTAGATCTTATTAATCTCAAGCGAATACGACAGCAAGTACTGTTGCGTTTTGATTTGAATAGCTCATTGACAATTTCTATTCTAGAAAAAGAATATGATAAAGCGAGCATAGTAAAGTTGTTCGATGAGCTCAAAATAAATGGAGCCCTACATGAGAAGGTTTTTCATAACAAACCTCTATTGGATTTATTAGAGAAAGGTGATTTAACATTTTTCAAAGCTCCAAAATCGTGGATTGATTTTGCTCAAGATGATTTTTCGATTTGGGCAATGCCAATGATGATTAAAAGGCTGAAAGGTGATATTCTGAGGCTTATTGAGACTCAAAGTGTAATATCAGATCGTAAATTAAAACTAATAAGGAATAGTAATTTTGCTTTTCCAATTGGAGCCCGAGACTCAATTTATTCTGGAGCATATTCACATTACGATCAATTGCTAAAGCATATAGAAAGTGAAATCAAGTTTCCATTCGTGGATATAAATAGAAGATCCCAATTGATTCCAGAGGTAATCGAAATGTTCAACCCTGAATTACTTAATAAGCTTAGCATTCTTCCGCGTGATATCTTTTTACCCTTATTGATTAAATATGGTAATAGTGGAAGAAAGGTGATAGGCAAAGCATTCTATATGGGGCGTCAATACCAAGAATTTGACAGGAATTCATTAAGAGCTATACATCAAGCTGGGAAAGCATATTTATTTGTCAATCCCAATGATGCAAACATCAGAGACATTGTAGATGGAGCAATGGATTACTTAAGATCTACAGGTAGCGAAGATGACGGTACATCTGCAGCAATAGGCATTGGGTTTATTGCTATTTGTGTATTTATTTTATTTGTTATGATAACAAATATAGGTAATCAACAAAGAGACACTAATAGATTAAAGCCAAATACGGAGTTCGTTCAATTAGGTTTGCCTACGGGGCCCTTCGTTACCTCTAAATCACTAGAAAGTGATCATTCTTTGATTGCAATTTGGTCATTTCATTTGTCGAAGATAAAAAAACAATCAAAAACTACTATTTCACTTTGGGATGAGGAAGGGAGGTGTGTTTGCGAATTAGCTAGGCCTATAAGATATAGAACTCCTAATATCATTAAAATAGAAAAAATTGATCTATTGTCTTTCGGAGATATTAGCTTAAAAAATTGCTCAATGGGATTACAATATTATAAATCTAGTATTGATGAAGTTGAAAATGAATTATTTGCAGATGTGTTGGGTGCTAAATTATTATCATCTACTAAAACGCCCTTTAGTTTCGATCAAATGATAATTGGTGTTGACACGCTTAAGAGAAACTAACATGAGTTTTCTATAAGTCACCTAGGAGTAAATGCATATAGACTATGTTATCCATTTTTTTCAGTATTTTTAGTGTTTCTAAAAATAACCAACATGAAATTATTAAAATTCGCACTTGCCATGTTCATGGCATTTACAATCTCATTCCAATCTCAAGCACAGAAAAAAGGAAAACCGGAACCTGCAAAAGATAAACTCTCAATGTCAGGGCTAAAATTTAGAAATATAGGCCCGGCAATCGCTTCAGGACGTATTGCCGATATTGCTGTGAATCCTAATAATCCATTTGAATATTATGTAGCCGTGGCTGCTGGAGGAGTATGGAAAACGGTTAATGCTGGAACGACCTACACACCAATATTTGATAGTCAAGCTTCATACTCTACTGGATGTGTAACGATCGATCCCAATAATGACAATATTATCTGGGTAGGATCTGGTGAGAATAATAATCAGAGAAGTGTTTCGTACGGTGATGGAATTTACAAATCTGAAGATAGGGGGAAAACATGGAAGAATGTAGGCCTCAAAACTTCAGAGCATATCGCAAAAATCATAGTAGATCCTACAAACTCTAATGTAGTATATGCTGCATCTATGGGCCCACTATGGAGTGAAGGTGGAGAACGTGGTGTATATAAATCAGTAGACGGTGGAGCAAATTGGACGCAATCATTGAAAATAGATAAACATACAGGTGTGAGTGATCTAATCATGGATCCGCGAAATCCGAATATCTTATACGCAGCGGCTCAGCAAAGAAGAAGACATGTATATACATATGTTGGCGGTGGTCCAGGATCTGGAATGCACAAGTCTATTGACGGAGGTAAAACATGGTCTAAGATCAACTCTGGGCTTCCGGCATCAATAGGAAGAATCGGATTAGCAATCTCACCTGCAAACCCTGATTATATCTACGCAGTAGTGGAAGCGGGTGATGGGAAAGGTGGAACATTTAGAACTACTAATGGCGGAACCAGTTGGAATAAGAGGGGAAGCTATAAGTCTAGTGGTAACTACTACCAAGAAATATATTGTGATCTAAACGACCCTGAGAAACTATTTGCGATGAATACATGGATGCAAGTAAGTACCAATGGAGGAAAGTCTTTCTCTGGAGTAGGAGAAGTAACAAAACACGTAGATAATCATTGCATGTGGATCGATCCAAGAGCTGGAGATCATTGGTTAGTGGGTTGTGATGGTGGATTGTACGAAACTTTTGATGCAGCTAAAACTTGGGATTATAAGCCAAATCTTCCTGTAACACAATTCTACAAAGTGGCTGTTGATAATGACATGCCTTTCTACAATATATACGGTGGTACTCAAGATAACTCGAGTATGGGTGGCCCATCAAGAACAATCACAAACCATGGCATTACAAACGCAGATTGGTTCTTTACTCATGGTGGTGATGGATTCGAATCTCAAGTAGATCCTGAAAATACAAACATCGTTTACGCTCAATCACAATATGGTGTTTTAGTAAGATACGACAAGTTAAGTGGAGAAGAAGTTGGGATACAGCCGAAAGAAAGAAAAGATGAAAATGCTTATCGTTGGAATTGGGATGCTCCGCTAGCAGTAAGTCCACACAAAACAGGTAGACTTTATTTTGCGGCAAACAAGCTATTCAAATCTGATGACTATGGAAATAGCTGGGATGTACTTAGTGATGATTTAACTAGACAATTAAATAGGAATGAACTCAAAGTAATGGATCGTGTGCAATCTATGGATGCCGTTATGAAAAATGCATCTACATCTCCATACGGTACGATTGTAGCGTTCAGCGAATCTGCAATTGATGAGAACCTATTAGTCGTCGGAACAGATGATGGACTCATCCAAATCACAACTGATGGAGGAACCAATTGGACTAAGGTTGATAGAGTAAATGGAGTTCCATCAAATACATACGTAAATGCAGTCTATTGTTCTCAACATGATGCAAATGTAATCTATGCAGCATTCAATAATCATAAAAATGGTGACTTTAAGCCATATCTACTAAAGTCTACAGACAAAGGTAGGACATGGAAAAACATAGGAAGCACACTCCCGAAAAAAGGAAGTACTTATGCAATAGAAGAAGATCATGTGGATAAGAATCTCTTATTCTGTGGTACAGAGTTCGGGGTTTTCTTCTCTAATGATGGAGGGTATAAATGGAAGCAAATGAAAAGTGGAGTACCAACAATCGCAGTAAGAGATATCGCAATTCAGAAAAGAGAAAACGATCTAGTACTAGGAACATTTGGTAGAGGGTTTTATGTATTGGATGATTATTCTGCATTGAGAAATATAAGTCCTGATGAATTGGATAAAGAAGGATATCTATTTCCAGTTAGAGATGCGCTGTCTTATGAAGAATCTACACCATTAGGTCTTCCTGGTAAGGCAATGTTAGGTGATAGTCATTATTCGGCAGAGGATTTAGGGCCTGTAGCTATGATTACTTACTACATTAAGGACAAGATAGAAACGATCAAAGGAAAGCGTCAGAAGCTACAGAAAGAAGCATTAAAGGCGGGGACGAGTTCTAAATATCCAACTTACGACGAACTCAAAGCGGAACGTGAAGAAAAGAAAGCGCAATTGTTGTTCACATTCACAGATGATAAGGGCAAGATTGTAAGAAAAATGATGAAGTCAATGGGCACAGGAGTGAATAGATTCAAGTGGGATCTTAGATATGCGCACAAAGATCCGATCAACTTAAAAAAGTCATCATTCTACAATCCATGGGCAGGTAAGTCAGAGGGGACTCTGGTAGCACCCGGTCAATATTCTGTGCAGATGACGAAGTATGTAGATGGAGTATTCACGGATGTAGGAGCACCTGTTTCTTTTATGGTGAAGCAATTAGACGAAAGAGTAATGCCTGCTAAAGATCCAATTGCAAAGGCAAAGTTCCAACGTGAAGTAGATGAATTAAATAGATCTATCTCAGGCGCTGGAAAACTCGTGGGAGAGATGAACAATAAGTTGAAACATATGAAAGAGGCTATCAAATTGGTAGAACTTCCGATGCCAGCATTGATGGATGAAATCTCTGGGATAGAAGACCAGATTAAAGCAGCAAGAACACTACTTTATGGAGACAATATCAAATCTAAATTAGACATCGGAGCACCACCTACACCTGCAGGAAGAATGGGGTGGATATCATATGAGCAAAAACATTCGACTTCGGATGTTACAGAAACGCACAAATCTAGTTTCGCAATCGCTAAAGAAGAATTCAAGCCTATTTTGGATGCTTTGATGGGTATTGCGACAACAGCTATCCCTGCATTGGAGGAGAAGTTGGAGGATGCAGATGCGCCTTATACTCCAGGAAGAGCGATTCAAATGTTGAGAAGAAATTGATGAGAAAAACTGTTTGAGAGACCTTCGAGGTTTTAGAAAGCTCGAAGGTCTTTTTAAAAGACAGGTATATTATTTCTCGCATTCCTTTTCATTATTTGGAAAAATCACTACATTGGCATTAAATTGTTTGAAAAACTTAATGTGTTAGCATTTTGCAGTTGAAATTTCACATTAATTCCAAACAATTAAGAAGTTGAATGGCTTTTGATTTCTTTTAGATGGCAATAGTGATTTATCTCGCTTACATCAATTCTCATTTACGATTCCTATATATTATATTAAGACGAAACTGAACAATCGTATGAAAAAGATAACTGCTTTATCTGCTTTATTTATTGCAACACTATTAATTATTTCTTGCTCAGAAGAGAGGAACCAAGATGACTACTCTGCAGCTGACTATGAACTTATACAAGAGGAGTTAACCCTTCCACAAGTAGTAAGTGATTATGAACTAAACTTAGGTGAGCATTTTCTTCCTCCTGGTAAATCGTACCCTAAATTGAATATAGTTTCTCTTGCAGAGACACAAGCAAATAATAATAGAGCGACTCTTGGGCGAGTACTTTTTTATGACAAGACATTATCACTTGACAGAAATGTAAGTTGTGGTACTTGCCATGATCCATCGAGGGCATTCAGTGATGAAGAGCAATTTAGCGAAGGAGTAGGAGATGAGATCACGACCAGAAATTCATTAGCTTTAGCTACCACATTAAGTTTCAAAATCTCTTATAACCCTATAGATCCATCATTGTCGGGATCTAAGTTTTCTTGGGATGATAGAGCATCTACATTGCAGCAGCAAGTTAAGAATGCATTTAGAAGTGCAAATGAAATGAATATAGATGACGAAGAAATTATACAAAGGATAGCAGAACAATCATTCTATCCAGTATTGTTTAAAAAGGCATTTGGTGATGATATTGTAGATACTGAAAGGGTAGCGGAAGCAATAGCGTCTTTTGTAGATGCAATCTCTTCTGTGCATTCTAAGTTTGATGAAGGATTGGAGCATGCTTCACAGTTTTCAGCCGAAAGTGATTTTTATAATTTTACGGAATCAGAAAACAAAGGAAAGCAGTTGTATAACAGTAACTGTGCTTCTTGCCATACTGATAAGCATAATTTCACTGTAAAGACTACTGGAAACAATGGTCTAGAAATGGACTATGCGGACAATGGGGTAGGAGGTAGATTAAATAGAGAAGAACTATTTGGAGTTTTTAAAATTCCTTTTCTAAGAAATATAGAGTTAACAAGTCCATATATGCACGATGGTAGATTCGCTACATTAGAGGACGTAGTAGATCATTATAGTGATGGAATAGTAGCACACGATAATCTATCAGCAGAATTAAAAAATACAAACGGTACACCAAGAAGGTTAAATCTCAACCAAGAAGATAAAGATGCTTTAGTGGCATACTTGAAAACTTTGACGGATGAGACAATTGCTTCTGATGTAAGATTTACGGATCCATTCAGAAGATAAAAACCCGGTATTCGTACCCTCAAAAGATTTTTAATGTAAGTGTCTCCATGTAAAAATGGAGGCATTTGCTTTTTGATCAATTTGGTATTTGCACAGCAATAAGATATTAATTCCCAATACCTAACACTCCAAAACCAAAAATCAACACTTCACCTAGGGTTTACCCTAGTCGTTAATTAGTGTAAATAACCATTTTTCAAATAATTATACGTTACATTTTGTATTTGGCAAAATAAGAGCAAAGTTTGTATTATAAATGAAGTCATAGTTGACTCCGTTTATTGTGTCCAATCCCAAAATCAGCTTTCTATATTTAGTAGATAGTTATATGAGTATTACTTGAAATGATTTTTTCATCTAATACCTAAATAATATGACCCGAATTTTAATTATGATGTTTGTGGTTGCAATGTCTTGCTTCCAATTGTCCGCTCAATCTGATAGCCACAAACCAAAAGACCTTATCGAAACAGCTAAAAGTTTAAGATCAACTAAGAAGGTAGATTTCTTCTCTCTAGACACAGAAAGAACCAACAAAGTCCCCCAAGAAATAAAGAACTATGAGCTGCTGAATTTCGAAAGTAATAAGATCGATGCGTTTTTGAAACAGCCTGCAATCGATTTGATAGAATTAAATATTCCGTCATCTACGAGATCAGAATTTAAACTAGAATTGGTAGAGGTAGAGATCTTCTCTGCCGATGCTTACGTGACTACACTACCAGACAATGAGACGGTAAAAGTGAATCACGGTAAACACTTCAGAGGAATCGTAAAAGGAAACTCAAAAAGTATTGTTGCTATCTCAATTTTTGAAGGTGAAGTAATGGGATTCATCTCAGAACCGGGACAACCTAATCTAGTGATAGGTAAGCTTAAAGATTCAGATAAACATATCTTATACGAAGATTCTGACTTAAAGGATCAATTGGGATTTACATGTGATACTGCCGAGTCTGATTCCGAGTATACGGATGAAGATCTAAAAGGAGAATCAGATAGTAGAGCATTATCTGACTGCGTTAGGATTTATTTAGAAGTAGACTATGATATCTATCAAGACAAAGGGAGTAACGTGACAAATGTTACAAATTTCATTACAGGCTTATTCAATCAAGTAGCAACAATGTATGCTAATGAACAGATTAATGTAGTGCTTTCTCCCCTAAATATCTGGACACAACCGAGTCCATATAACTCTACTTCGTCTAGTGGTATGTTGAATGCTTTTCTTGCGAATACTGGTGCGTTTGATGGAGATCTTGCTCAATTGTTATCATATAAAGCTAGTGGTGGAATAGCATATGTAGATCAGCTTTGTTCTTCAAATCCTGACTATAGTAAAAGTTTCAGTAGCATAAATTCTACATATCAAAACGTACCTACATATTCTTGGTCAGTAATGGTTATGACACACGAGTTTGGCCATTTATTTGGCTCTTCACATACGCATGCATGTGCTTGGAATGGGAATAACACTGCGATAGATGGTTGTTATACTACAGAAGGAGGATGTGCCGATCCTGGGATTCCATCAGGAGGAGGTACAGTGATGAGTTACTGTCATCTAACGAGCGCAGGAATTAATCTTAATCTAGGATTTGGACCTCAACCAGGAAACCTTATTCGAAATAGGGTGACCAATGCTTCATGTACGCAAGCATGTGATGGTAGTGGTCCGACATGCTCCGATGGTATTCAAAACGGAAATGAAACAGGAGTGGATTGCGGAGGATCAGACTGTCCTGATTGCCCTACAAGTTGTAATGATACGGAAGCTACGTTGACTATACTTACTGATAATTACCCAGGTGAGACAACGTGGACACTTAAGGATGCATCGGGAGCTACACTATATAGTGGTGGTCCATATTCTTCTCAAGGTCAGACGATAACAGAAATATTCTGTTTAGTAGATGGATGTTATGATTTCACTATCAATGATTCATATGGTGACGGCATTTGTTGTGGCTATGGACAAGGGTCATATGATGTATCAATAGCGGGTCAATCTGTAGCCTCAGGGGGACAATTTAATAGTACTGAGACCGTAAATTTCTGTGCTGGATCTGGAGCGACACCAACATGTAATGATGGTATACAGAATGGAAATGAAACAGGAGTAGATTGCGGAGGACCGGATTGTGATGCCTGTGAAGTGCCACCAACATGTAATGATGGAGAGCAAAATGGAAATGAGACGGGAGTAGATTGTGGGGGCCCTGATTGTGATGTCTGTGAAACCTGTGAAGATGATATACAGAATGGGAATGAAACAGGAATAGACTGTGGAGGCCCTGATTGTGATGCTTGTGATGATGGAGGAAATCCGGATGAAATTTTTGCTCACTATTTCGAATCTGGCTGGGATGGCTGGGAAGATGGTGGATCTGATTGTTATAGATATTCAGGATCAAGATCTTATGAGGGACAGCGCTCAATAAGAATAAGAGATAATTCTGGGACAGCTTCAGCTATGACTTCTTCTGAATACGATCTTTCTTCTTATTCAAGCGTAGAGCTTACGTTCTACTTCTATCCAAATAGTATGGAATATGGAGAAGATTTCTGGTTGAGGTATTATGATGGAAGTTCATGGCAAACAGTAGCAACTTTTGCAAGTGGTACAAGTTTCCAGAATAATTCATTCTATGTAGCGACAGTGCCAATCTTAGGCAGTCAATATAATATGGCGACCAATGCACAGTTCAGATTTCAATGCGATGCAAGTGGCAATGCAGATAGAATCTATATAGATGCAGTATCAGCAACTGGATTAGGCGATAACAGCTTAGTAAGTGGAGAGATGAAAATCAAAAAACTAAGTAGCATCGCTGGCATAGATCAATATGAGACGATGGAAGAGATTTCTGTGTCTCCAAATCCTGCAAATGATTTGATAAATCTAAGAATGAACTTGGATTTCGGTCAGCGTCTGGATATCGAAGTTGTTGATATCTTAGGAAGACAAGCAATGACAATGACACACGATGCCTTAGAGGGAAATAATATAATTCCTATCAACATTGGAGATATTAATACTGGAACATACTTTATCAAAATCACAGATACGGATGGTGATCAAATGGTAGAACGGTTCATAAAGATTAAATAGGAAAATATGGATCTTCAGAAATCTGACTGATGAAAAAATAGATAGTTTGATAGTTTTTAATTAATGAAGAGCTGTGTCTTTAATTAGGCGCAGCTCTTTATGTTTTGCTACAGATTAATAATTACTATTGTGATTTTGGTGTTGAATTAAAGCAATAAAATAAAAAAGGGATATTAGTATTTTACCAATATCTCCTAATAACAATAACTGTTTTAATGTTCGAAATTAAACTGCCTATGCTTTTATTTTAGTGAAGGCAAATACTTCTATTAAGCACATAACACCACCCATAATAGCAACAGGCATGTTGCCTGCGATCAAGTTATTAACGAGATCTAAGCCATCACTCGCTATTCTAAGGAGTAATACTATTTTTATCATAGAAGCGTTTTTTTGCATAAGCCCAAAAATAGTAACTACGGCTGTCGCCATATTCCGAGAAGCAAAAAGGCCTAATGGTCCTGCCAGTGATAAAGCTCCTGCAGCAGGTAGTGCTTCCCAACCACTTAGCATAGCTTCTGGCTTAAAATAGGCTGTAAGACTTGCAGCGAGTGTGATAATGAAAGTAACCCAAAGATAAATTGTTATCCATTTTGGTACTGTCGTTGTTTCGTTTGTCATAATATATGTTTTGAAGTTAAATTAGAAAAAATTAAAAGTTGAATTTGTATCCGACATTGAATAAAGGGCCATTTCCGATAATTGATTTTTTATCAAATATCTGACCTGAGGTAAAGCTTAAATCTTCATCACCGATAACGAAGCCAAAAGTCATACTTGGTTCCAGATATATTGGAAAGGATTTAAATGGAAACCACGCGTAAGCTAATTTCAATGAAACTTTTGAAGGGTTCTTGTCAAGCGTCTGTCCTGCGGTGTCCTCTATTGTGAAATCTGTATAATATGCATACGCTAAGCCATAGCTAAGTCCACTTTGTTCTTCGTTTAAGAAACGACTCCAAGCTATTTCAAACACACTGTGAGAAGTGCTGTTGAATTCTTCTGCCTGTCCAAACCAAGGAGATAGATCTCCGCTAAGGTATGATGCTGTAATACGGTTTTTATTAGCATTAAAACCCAATTCTACTTCATACCCACCAAGGGCTACAGTCGTTAAAGGATCAAAAGCAACGGTAACCGCTTTTTGAGCCTGAATAGAGTTACCACTTAATGTAATAATTGCTACACATAAAATTTTAAACAAGTTCTTCATAGTTGTTTTAGTTTGGTTGTTATTTATTCAATTAAATTTTGAAATTTAGATACTGAAATTTGTCATTTATGCCTTGATCCATAATGGGATGATCCAAGAGATTCTGTAAATTATTTCCTGCAACATCTTCAATATGTGTATCAATTTGAATTTTATAGTTCCCCTTTTTCCACGTTGATTTAGGAACAAATTTTATCTGCTGCTCATAATCCAAGATGTCCCAATATCCTTCAATTAGGTTATCATCTAAATTTCTTATTTGTATCATGGATTGGATCAGAGCATGGTCTATTATTCTATCAAACCGAAGGGTTAACTTATCCTTACTACCAGCTGTTGGGGTCGTGATATTCCATTCTTCAATCTTCATTTTTTTTCGATATGCGTCTGAAATCGTAATTTTATTTGTTGAATTTATTCCTAATGTTTGCCCATATATATCTATCCATTCATTGGATATACTTAGAGTGTACTGTTGTTCATTTTCTAAAGAAGGACCTTGTTTCATATTAGTTGAAACACCTCTTTTAATTCGACCGGGATCAAATAGTAGTGTAAGTCTTTTCCCATCAGAACTCCACAGTTCTTCTTTGAACTGCATGAACGCATGCTCATCTATCTTGCCACTTTTATCTATCAGTTTTATGTAATCCAAAGATTGACCTTGTGTCATTGGAGTCTGGAAATAAATATAAAATCTCAATAAATTCTCTGGAAGCAAATTCCCTGAAGGGTATATTTTTAAAAGTTTTGCCTGAGCAACTTTGGCTTTTTCTCCCGTTTTAAATGGGAAATAAGCATACTCCTTCGTATTAGTGTCTTTGATTCTTACAGCATATGTTAAACCAGGATCAAAAGGAAAGTAAGGTTTGAAAATCAGACTGTTTTCAACAATCGAATAATTGCCTTGAATAGGAATTATTGATTTGTGCTCATCCGCTCCATTAGTTATTGAGACTGATAAAAAGTCATAACTAAGTGCATCTACATTTTCATTCACTAAGAAAGAAACATCAAAGCTTATGACACCTTCGGGTTGGTCGGGTAAAGACAAGCCTTTCATGGTTTGTGATATGATTATTGATATAGATGCTAATACGAAAAATAGTACAAGTCCAATTTTCTTCATCCCTTATTTCTTTTTATCATCCTTATGTTCCTTTACCTATTGTGGGAGATCCATTTCTGCCATTATTATATTCCACTTATTCGGAAAGAATATAGAAACGGTCTCTAAATCCATTCTCCTTGTTTCTGGATATCTTCGAATAGTTGCGAATTGTATTCAGGTAATATGCTTCCATAGAGGCATGAAGGGTGATTAGCGTCTCTTGTTTTAAGCGATTAATAATGTTGCATCATACTATTAGAACATTCCATTTTTATGAGGCATGTCTTTGTCAGCAGGAACTGGTTGTACAATATCCCAATGCTCAACCATCTTGCCATCACGCATACGATAGATGTCTACTATAGCTTCAATCTTACCATCAGTAGTTACTTTTGAAAATACCACTACTAGATCATTTTGAGCAAATACATGCTTGATGTCATAGCAGTGAACTGGTAACTTACCGGACTTGAAAAATCCAATAAGGGGTTTTGTTCCATCTGGCAACATTGGATTGTGCTGCACATAATCTGGATCGGCAAACGCATCTAGCGCTTTGTCCAATGGCCCTATATTAAACGCATGATTGAGATATCTAACTGCTCTTTTTTTATTCTTTTCTTCTTCCTTTTTAGAATAACTAACCGGGTTGTCCAAGAACTTTTTAGCTGTTCCAGTTTCGGAATGATCAGATTTTGTTTTTTCAGCTAGTGGCTGGCGTATATCCCAATGTTCAGCATACTTGCCCTCGTCATCAAATCGCATGATGTCTACAATCTTACTCAGTCCTGTTCCATCGCCTCGATCTACCTCACGAAACATGATTAAAAAATTACCGTTGTCCAGAAATCCGATCTCACCAATCCATTGGATTTGTTTGTTAGAAAAACTAGCTGGTCTATTGATTAATAAATCCCATACTGGCTTCATGCCATCTGGCAGATCAGGACTATGCTGTATGTAGAGATCGGTAGCTGTCGCCATAAATCCATCAGAGTCTTTCTGTTTAGCCGCTTTAAACATTTGCTGCAAAGTACCAGTGGCTCGGGCTCTAAATTCATGACCTTTTCCTGATGCAAAATCGACATCTTTATCGCAAGAACTATTTGTGATTTTATCGTTAATTTCTTTTTTTGGTTGGTTATTCGCGTCTGGTATTTTATCAGAATTGTTGCTTGGTTTACATGAAATGATCATCATTAAGATAATTACAGCGATGGGAGTTGAAATTCTAATAGTCATATGTTTTTAGATTTAATTAAAATGGGGAATTAACTTTCAGCGCTTGTAGTATTCATTTCGTTTAATCGTTTCAAAGACTGGTGAAACGTATTAATTAAATGCACTTACATTTTATATTAACTAAGAAAAAAAACATCAAGACTTATCATACCTTCTGGTAGATAAGGTGAAAACAAGCCTTGAATGTTTTGTGATATAATTATTGAAATAGATGCTAATACGAAAATTAGTTCAAGTCTAATTTTCTTGACCACTTATTTCTTTTTATCGTCCTTATGTTCTTTCACGTATTGAGGGAAATCCATTTCTGCCATTACGTTATTCAATTTGTTCGGAAAGAATATAGAAACAGTTTCTAAATCCATACTTCCTGTCTCTGGATCTCTTCTTATAGTTGCGAATTGCATTGGATTTAATAAGTCAACATGAAGTGCAGAACCAGTAAACATAACTGGTTTTCCCATTGGTCCAACAGGTAAGATTCCCATGTCTAATTTCCCTCCTCTTTCAAAGTCATCTCTTGTATAGACCTTTGCATTATTCAATCCAGCTAGTGGAATTATTCTAGGAGTTCTACTATTACTTGTTGCAAAAATCATGTCGTTCCCCTGCATGCTAAATGCTACCATTTCTATAGGCTGTCCATTTCCCATGTCACCTAGTGTTCTTGCTTTAACCTTTGCGCCAGCTTTTAATTCATCTATTGGAATAAGTACTAATGGGCTACAAGTATATGCTGCGACCATCTGATCTTTTCCATCAATATTTTTAATAACAAAAGATCGGATAGGAGCACGAGTTTCATATTCGTCATGCGCTATGTGGAACATCTCAATATTACTGATACTCTCTTTTCCATTAAACGGATAAGGCATTCTTCGCAATGCAGAACAGAAATTTTCATTTGTAATACCTGCTACGAATACTTCTCCTTTGTGATACTGAATATCCATGATAGACAATGTACGCATCGGTAATTTTGCCTTTTCGAGCTCTTTGATAGTTGGAGGAGCCATTGTACCTCTCGCGACAAACTTTTGGCTTCCATCAGGTAGTTTGTTTAGCGTTTGTGAAGTAGATTGTATTTTAGATAAGTCTACAACTTGAAGTTGACTATTTGCATCTACCTTTATTAAGGCAGGAATAGCATCTAGACCATGACCACGAGTTACTGATATGTATACTTCTCCACTTTTTGGATGGACAACCATATCGTTAATTTTTGAGTTGGCTGGTGCTGTTCCAAGCACTGCAGCTACTTGTGCATCGATATTGTATGCATTAATTTCGAATTTTTCCGTTGAACGAGTTTCTGAACTTAAATCAAAAGCGTGAATTGCACCAGAAACTTTATCTCCTGCGAACAGAACTCCTTCAGGGCTAAATGCCATTTCGCTTAATGATTTAATCTGTTGGGCATTTATAAAAGATATTGAAAACATAATGATGAGTGCAGAAAAAAGAGTTTTGAAAATCATATTTTTTATTGTTTTGTTGAGTTAGATTATAATGATTACCCAAAGTGAAAATGTCTCTCAGTATAATAGGGTAGTCCTTAAATTTTTCTGAATAAAATGGTGGTTGTTTGACTTCATAATTCTGTAAGTAACAGTTTGTGATCTGTTACTTTTTATGATAAAATAGTTTTGACATCATCAGATGATGTACAATGCTATTTAAAATAAAAATTGGGAAGGGCAAATGCTTGTAACGCCCTTCCACAATAACATTATTAAAATCAAAAACTACTTACTTACTTAAGAATGAACATTTTTCCAGTTGAAAAACCGTTCGAATTACCTAGTCTGTAGCTGTAGAATCCGCTTGCCAACAGACTACCATCATAGGTGAAATTATTTATACCTTCATTTAAGGTTAAGCGCTTACTTGATACTTCCATTCCATTGATGTCAAAAACTTGAAACTGAAAATTTCCTCCTTGGATAAGTTCAATTTCGAAAGTAGCTACTTGCTTAAATGGATTAGGGTATACATTTATATTAGTTACAGATTCAAATACCTGCGTATTAGATGATATAATCTCACCTAATGAAATTAACGCAATATTAAAAGGTGGCTCAAAACTATTGATGCCGAATAGTGCTCCAAATTGAGATTCTAGGACATATAGATATGCGTTCCCGCCCATCTCGTGATACCATAGTCCCGAAGAGTCATCGAATCCTGAAGCTACTTCGTTACCTACAGCATTAGTCGCATCAGAAAAGACTAATTTGTAAACTACACCTGCATCATCTGGATTTCCAGTATCATTCGTAGCGTAGTACATAGTATTTTGGCTGTCTACCCATGTTATACCATCTGCATCGATAGCATCAAGTCCCTCAACAGTTACTTCTTGCATCGTTCCAGGTGTTCCTCCACTAATAGGTAAATACCATAATTTATTCCCTTGTGATACATAGAATCCACCTTCATTATCATAGATAGTACCACCAATACCACTGATAGCTGGATCCCAATCAGTACTTGTGTACCAACTATCATTTACTGTACCTGCGATAGGGTCTACTTCAAATATCCTCGGGCTACCGAAATCAGTAACATAATACTTACCATCTACAATAGAAACAGTATGTCCTATAGATCCTGCTGGTAAATCCCATTCGCCTGTTTTAGTTTTACTGGCGATATCGTACTCTACTAACTTAGCGGCTCCAGATTCTCCACCACCGAAATCAGCATTGTCAAGAATGCTTAATAATTTTGTTCCATCACTTTTTACACCCCATCTTTGAGTGTATCCAGCTTCTGCTTCTGCGAAAGTCTCACCAACAGGGGGAGCCATGTTTAAGTCAAACATCTTTAAGCTTCCATCTCCTAAGCCACTTATGTAGGCGATATTATTAGCGATCACGATATCTTCTGGGAAGAAGTCCATGTCATCAGATGTAAGATTTGATGGTAGTTGGGCTACAACGTTTAAGGTTGTTAGTAATAGAATAAATACGTTTAGTAAAAATTTCTTCATTTTGGTTAGATTTATTTTTTAAATATGAGAGAGGAAAAGAGGTGTTAAATTAAAATTTGCCGTTGTCGTTTTTCCATTCAGACCTTGGCGGTATAGGTACAATCGCATCCCAATGTTCAACGATTTTTGTATTTTCAAGCCTGAATAAATCATAGAAGGCGGTTGATTCTTTATCTAGATTGCCTTCGCACATTGAAAGCACAAAATTACCTTCACCTAAGACCTTATGGATTTTGTCATACTCTATGGTTATGCCTTTTTCTGCCATGATTTCCATAGCAATGTTTAGACCATCTAGACCATCAGGTATATTAGGATTATGCTGGATGTATTTATTAGGATTGATGTATAAATCGATTTTATCCATTTGGCCTTTCATAAAGACATTCAGCAAAAAGTCGTTGACGACCTTTTTGTTTGGTGTTGATTTTTCTTTATCAGTTATGTCTGTTGCTCCATCAAATTGGGTTCTTCCACTTGGATTCGGCTCTTGTACTTTGATTAAATTATCCCAATGTTCAACAACTAAACCATCTTCGAATCGAAAAATATCAAATCCAGATTGTGGTCCAAAAAAATTATATTCGGAATGTGTAAAAACATAATCTCCATCTTCAAATGCTCGAATGATCTTAACGGACCCTTGAGGAGGTAAACTTTGTAACATACCAGCAAACGCTTCATAACCATCGCTTACTGATAAGTTGTGTTGGATATATTTATCTTGATTTATGTAGGCAAGTGCAGACTTGTCACCAGTATTAAAACTGTTAAGGAGTGCTGCTATTTTTTCTTTGTTGGTTAATTCCATCTTTATCCAGATTGCTTGCTTGACTAGCCTTCTCATCTTCGCATTTCTTATTGGAAGTGACGATTGGATTTACTTTGCTATTGAAAAAGAGTAACCTAGATTATTGGGTTACTATCCATTTGAGAAATTGAATCTTTATTCCTCTACTGGTAATACATAAGAATAATACCAGTAGAGGCAATAAAAATTATTGACTATATTTCGATTATTTCAATTTGATTGTAAACGCTGCGCCAGGTTTGAAGTCAAATCCTTCTCCTATTTCGACAACTAAGATTCTATCAGAATCGATTCTCAATTTTACTGCGTCGTTATCTGATTCAAAATCTTCTACATTTTGAGCTTCATCGAATGTGAAGTAATAACGGTCAGTTGTACCTGCTTCTAAAACTCTAAATAAATCGCCATATGTTACATCATCTGCTTGAGCTACAACATCGAATTTGATTTTTTTTCTGTCTATATCTATGTCATATAGGCCTAGTAAGTACGCAGGGAATTCAATTTCGTCATTAACTGTTGCTGTTGCAGCTAGTGAGCCAGCATCTACTTGGAATAATGCTTCGATTGCAACCTCTTCACCTGCAGTGAATGCATCTGACGTAAAAGTATTTGTTGCTGTAACACCTGAGTCCTTAACAATAGGCTTTGAACAAGAAATAACGAGTAATGAAAATGTAAGTCCTAAAAAAATAAATGTTTTTGAAATATCCATTGATATTATAATTTGATTAAATAATATCACAAAGATATGGAGGCCTACCACTGCACTGGTGGTAAGAATGTTTCAAAGGACTGTCAAAATGGAAAAATGTCTAGTGTGCTTGGCGAAAAACTTCTGGTGAGCTGCCCGTAAATTTCTTAAAATATTTGAAAAAATTAGTAGAGTCACTGAACCCCGTAATATACGCGATCTCTTTTATAGGATGATCTGTACTGATTAACAGCCTTTTTATTTGCATAATAGTCCTTTCATCAATAAACACCTTAGCTGTAGAATCATTGACTATACTACTTACGATGTTGTTTAGTGTTTTGGTAGAAACATTCATTTTCAGAGCATAATATTTTACTTTCTTACTCTTGAAGCAGTTTTCTTCCACCAATTTTTGAAACTCTAAAAACTGGGACATATATTTTTTCCTTTCTATAAAATGTCCCTTTTTCGATTTGATGCGAAATAGTTTTGTAATCACTATATGTAAAACACTTCTTGTTATTCCAATTGAAAAGTTGTCTTTGATATTATATTCTGATTCTAAGTGTTTTACTAAAATGGTAAAATCAGAAAAGGCTTCATCATCATTAAACTCTATTTTGGGAAAACTTAAAGAGTCATTAAATAACTGCATAGACTTAAGAGCCTCCATTCTATTCAAATGACTAATAATAAAGTCTTCTGTAAAAACCAATAAATAACCCTTCACATTAGGGCTTCTGAAAAATTTGTGAATTTGATCTTTCCTGATCAATAATACAGTCCCTTTTTTATAGTTATAATCAGTGAAATCAATTGTATGGTATCCTTGGCCTTCATAAACGAAGAAAAGAACGTAGAATTTTACGAGGTGGTTTGTTCCAATATCATGGTTTAAGTCTCTTTGTAATAGGTCTTCAATTTTTACTATGTCAAAGTAAGATTTAGGATTGTCTTGATTCTCAAAATTTACTTCCGGCAGTTCGTTTTTCATTCTTTTTTGAAACTTCTTAATACAATTTTCTAAGATTCTCAAAATAATAAATCCAAGTTATTGTACATCATATAAAGAAGGTAATATGCAAACTTTTATTGAAATCACTAGAACGAAGTTTATTTGGGTCGAAATTCTAATCGCTTATTAGTTCTTTTATTTGAAAAGAAGCCTTGGGTTATTATCCCGCGATTACTGTTGTTTTAAGTGTAATTTGCCTATAACTAGTAACAATTATTCTTTTGCATTAAGAGATGAACTAGACTACATTTTTATAAATTTGTATATAACACTATTTCCATCTATCTGAAGTTTAATAAAATATAGTCCGGGTAAAAAGTCCACCACAGTTATATTATTATTATTATTATTATTATTATTTATCTTATCATTAGCATACATTAATTGACCATTAATATTTAATATAGTAGTACTGTATAGACTAGATATGACGTCGTTGCTTCGAATGGTGATATATTCATTAGCAGGATTTGGGGATATCGAAAATCCTAAGTCCTTATTAGTTTCAGAGAGCTCTGATGTCAAATCGTTGTTAAGTCCCAAAGTATGAGTCTTGTATGTGAATGATCCTGTGCCATTTGGTGTTCGAGCATACGATAGATCTTCAATCGCTTCAGGGAAGCTGATTTCGTCTACTAATTTCTGTGTATCATTGAGTAGATAAAGTGATTCTCCATTGGCTGAAAGTTTGAAATTACTATGTAATTCGCCTTGATCTTCATCTTCATCTGCCCATATGACTAAGTAAGCTCCGGATTCTATTATCGTACCTTCTGGAAACTCAAATTTTTGTAAGTCATTAATGTTGTCAGTCAAACTCCAACCCGATAGATTTAGGTCAGATTCACCGAGATTATATAATTCTAACCAGTCATCATATTCGCCAAATTCGTCTTCAACGGCAGTATTATTTTCTGCCATTAATTCATTTATAACCACAGTCGATTCTGAAGCGGGCTCAATACCAACTTGATAAAGGAATACATTATGTTCGGCTCCTTTAGGTTCGAATGTTGCGGTAGCTGCGTTATCTGCTGCAATGGCTTCGATATAGAATCGAATATACGTGCCTATAGATTTTGTTGGAATCACTCCTCCATATTGTCCATCCAGTGCTGCTCCATCATTGTGCTGTCCATCATCATACATTTCAATCTTATCAAATGCCCCTGTTAAGCCTTCTCCATGGTATAGCCATACGGATGCGATACCCGACGAGCCAGAAACATTAGCTACTACTTCTACTTCGTTGATTTCTGACGGAGTTTGCCATTGGACACCATCCACCATATAACTAACTTGGTTAACTGTTAATGGAACTCCGCCAACCAGTTCAGCATTGCTTAATAAGAAGTTTCTTCGAGTAACTATATCCTCTTTCAAAGATGTAATAGAAGATAAAAATTGAGTGTAGGTATAGAATTTTTTAGGATCTTCTTGCACTAGTTCATCAATGAGTTCTTCCCAGGCATCAATTTTAGCATCTATATAAAGCGGATTAAAATATTCCTCAAGAATAAGCCTTACATGGGCCAGATAGCGTTGTCTTATTGAAGGAACTGCTAGCATACGATTCAAGAGTGGAAAATCAGTATTGTCTTCATTATAAAATAGATCCCATGATAACTTATCATTTGCTATAACGCTATTTCCATCATATTCCATAGGGATTATTCTACCTGTTTCAACTTCATAGTAGAGGTAATAATCCATGCCACCTTTATTAATATAGCTATCGTCATCTGAGAATATAACTTCATGAGCTAAGAACCAGCAAGCCTTGTCTATATCTAAAACCTTGGATAATTCCTCTTCTAAGCTTTCCAGAGGTTCATTGTTAAGTACGTCACAAGCATCAATCAATCCTGTCCAAGGGTCTTCTACTTCAGTACGTTTTAGGGTATAGTCTGTATTGTAATCGGTGCTATCTGGACCATTATAATTAAGTGAAGATTCTCCAGCTCCAAAATTGGGACCACCCATTCCTCCTTGACCGGGAACAAAATCAGTTCTTTCTGCTCGCCAGATGGTACCATCGTTACTTAGATACCATTCCTTGATATAATCAGAGTCAAATTGTTGTACATTTTGGTATGGGCCCCAGTTCGTCCCATTGATTGTTAAATTGGCAAAATTTGATTTTAAACTCATGGCATATTGCAGGCCAATATTATTATAAAGGACCTCCTTCATTGATGAGTTATCATCCCAACCACAATTAAGATTAAAGGTGTTATATCCTTCAATATCTTGGCCATCGATCATATAGTCAAGCGTTATGTTGAAGGACTTCTTTTCCGTGTCATTTCTGAAATATGAAGTGGCCCCTTTAAATCGTACTCCTACACTATCATACTTTACACCATTAATCCAACACTTTGCCAATAGGTCTGTAGCTGAGTCATAATTATCCTCAAGAAGCTCCCACCAATTTGGCTGAAGGAATTCTAACTCGATATCTTGCAATTGATTTTGACCGTAGAAACCGTTATCATTATGACCACCAATAGTTAACATTCCCTCCTCCGGCAAAATCTGCCACGATTTTGGCAAGTCTTGAGCATTTAGTGAAATAACAACAAAAAAAGACATTATTGAAAACAGAGAACCTTTGGTCATTTTTTATACTTTAATGAAAATAATTAAAGAAGGTTAGACCTTTATAAAAATAGAAGGTTTAATTATGTCGAAAGTATTTTGGGCTAAGAGCACAAGCAAATACAGTTAATAATGAATTATGCTATATATTATTTTGTTATTGTAACTGAAATCATGAAGTGCTCAAATTCATATTTAACCGAATCACAATTTTACAAAATAACAACGAAGGAAATATTCAATTCAATAATTGAATATTTCTTCAACTCATCTATTTTGAAATGATATTTATTTAAAAAAGAACTCCTCATTCATTTCTCTTTTTTTCATAACTTTAGATCTTAATCAAATAAAAGCCTAGATATGGGAATCGCTCGACCGTTTAACCTTCACAAGTGGATTGATGAAAATAGACATGAATTAAAACCGCCAGTAGGAAATAGAAACCTATATAAAGAAGCGGGGGATTACATCGTAATGATCGTCGCTGGACCTAATGCTAGGAAAGATTATCACTATAATGAGACTGAAGAATTATTCTATCAAGTAGAAGGTAGTATTGTGGTGAGAATCCAAGAAGATGGTAAGCCAGTCGATATCCCAATCAATGAAGGAGAGATGTTTTTACTGCCAGCGAAGGTTCCTCATTCGCCTATGAGATCAGAAGGCTCTATCGGATTAGTGATTGAGCTAAAACGAACAAAAGGGGAGAGAGATGGACTTATATGGTTCTGCGATAACTGTAACAACCGGCTGCATGAAAGTTACTTCGAATTAAAAAATATAGAAAAGGATTTCTTGCCAAGATTCAAAGAATACTATGGGTCAGATGAGATGAGAACTTGTAAAAGCTGTGGTGAGAAGATGGCAGTAGACAATCGTTTCGTAGATTAATTTCTAAATAATAACTGAGTGGGTAAGAAAGTTTTTTTTGCATCGGATTTTCATCTTGGGACAGATGCTAGACTTACGAGTGTTGAGCGAGAAAAGCAGATCGTGCGCTGGCTTTCGAGTATACAAGCCGAAGCTGAGGAGCTTTATTTAGTCGGTGATATATTTGATTATTGGTTTGAGTATAAGACTGTTGTACCAAAGGGGTTTTCAAGATTTTTTGGCAAGCTAGCTGAAATGCGTGATCAAGGTATTCCTATCTATTTTTTTACGGGCAATCATGATATGTGGATGTTCGATTATTTCAAGTCAGAATTTGATATTCCAGTTTTTCGAGAGGCTCAGATAAGAGATATACAAGGTAAGCGTCTATTCATCGCACATGGAGATGGATTAGGTCCAGGAGATCATGGATATAAACTAATTAAAAAAGTATTCAGTAATAAACTTTGTCAATGGGCGTATGCTAGACTACATCCTAATTTTGGTGTTTGGTTGATGAAAAAATTTAGCCATACATCCAGAGATGCAGGTGGTGATGATTCTGAATTTTTTGGAAGAGAAAAAGAAATGCTTGTCCAATATTCAGAACAGAAAGAAGTGGTGACTCATCATGATTACTATATATTCGGTCATAGGCATCTGCCATTAGAAGTTTCGATAGATAATGGAAAGTCGACTTACATCGGATTGGGAGATTGGTTAGAATATCAAAGCTTTGGGGTGCTAGAAGACGGTGTGTTTTCGTTAGAGTATTTTGAGATGCCTAATCGGACTAAAATTGTAAAATGATTTATAGACAGTTGATTTGTTTTGTGTTGTTGATTTTACTCTTGCCGGGTTGTGGTACGACTCAGAGTAAGGAAGCTTTACTAACATCTGGTCCTAAGTTAGACTTAGAGGAGAAAATAGATCAGGTCGAAATTGACAATTTGCAAAATATCTATGTACTTACAATTGACAACAGAATAATAAGGTACGACTCGGATTTCAAAAAAATGTTTGAATATAATAACAGTTCGATAGGCGATATAGTAAGCATAGATGCAACTAATCCGCAGAAAATACTCTGTTTCATTGCTGATTTTAATCGAATATTGGTTCTGGATAACACGCTTGCAGAGATTAATACATTAGACCTGACTACGACTGAATTTTTAGATATTACTGCGGTCGCTCGATCAAACGATAATAAAATATGGTTATTCGATCCGATCAATCAAGTCTTGGTTAAGATAGATAAATTGGGGAATGCACAATTCATAAGTAATAGGCTAAGCGATTACAATCTAGGAAATGTAAACCCGACAATAGTAAGAGAGAAAGAGAATAAAGTAGCGATGGTGGATGAAGAGTTAGGGATACTTTTTTTTGATAATTTTGGTCAGTTCCTTAAGATGATTCCGGAACCTGATGTCGACTATATACAGATCTTTGGAGACTATATTTTTTATTCGCAGTATGGATCATTCTTCCAGTATCATACCAAACGGTTCGAAAAGCAACCAATCGACATCGATGGAGAGGGTTTCTTGAAGTTTAAAATGACGAAAGACTACGTTTATTTATATGGCGAAAAAGGATTGATTAGAAAAAAGCAATAAATAATCAGCTCGCCGGATATTCTACATAATTTCTTGCCGTCTCCCATAATCTGACAGTAATTTCGAATTCAGGTTCGATGTGCTCTCTAAGGATGTTATGAATCACATAACACATATTCTCAGCCGTTGGGTTTAGGTCTTTGAATTCTTCTGTTTCCAGATTAAGATTCTTATGATCAAATCGATTTTCGATTTGTGCCTTGATCAGATCTTTTAAGATTTTTAGATCATATAGGTAGCCTGTATCCGGATCCAACTCTCCAGTAAGTTTTACTTCTAGATCATAGTTATGACCGTGATAATGAGGATTATTACAAAGTCCGAATACTTCTTGATTTTTCTCATCACTCCACTTTGGGTTATGTAACCTATGTGCAGCATTAAAGTGGGCAGTACGGAAGACAGAAATTCTCATAAGACTATTGTTTATAATAGTTAGTAACACATCCAACTATGTATTTGTTTAGATAGTCTTAATTATGATTCCTCGCAATTGAGTTTGAGGTTATTTAAAGAGTTAATTTACTCTGCAAACAACTCCATAGATATCTTATCACCTATCAATTTCCCACTATTTGTCAACCTATATATATCGTCTTCTAGGACAATATGATTTGAAGCTAAGTAGGGTTGTATATTCCGCAGATAGTAATCCTTCTGGTCAGGAAACTTGGATTCAATATCCTTTATATCAACTCCCCAGATCGTTCGGAGTCTTATCAATATGAATTCATTGTACGCATCTACAGTAGATAGTGTTTCGTGTTCTATTGGGAGTTTATCTGATTGGATAGATTTAATATAGTTGGGATTGTGAGCTAGATTCCAAGATCTAGTCATAACCCCATCAAAAGAATGTGCTGCGGGACCTAAACCTAAATATGGGACACCTAGCCAGTAATTAGAATTATGCACTGCATAATGATTCTTCTTTGCAAAGTTGGATATTTCATAGTGGTCAAATTCTGCACTATGTAATCGTTCCATAAGAATATCAAAGTGATTGGCTGCGACAGATTCATCGACGGGTTTTACTTTGCCAGTATTTACAAAATGATGCAAGACTGTTCCTTCTTCGACAGTAAGTGCATAGGCGGATATGTGTGGGATGTCAAAAGCGATCATCTTGTCTATGTTCGCTATCCAAGTTTCGTCACTTGTCGTTGGACTTCCATAAATAAGATCAGCTGATATATTTGTGAGACCAATATCTTGAGCATTCTTTATGCAATGTTCTGCTTCTTCTGCATTGTGTGCTCTATTCATGTATTCTAAGTCAGCTTGAGCGAATGACTGTATACCTATGCTTAGTCTATTGATCGGAGAGTTATTGAATATAGATAGTTTTTCTGCAGAGAGATCGTCCGGATTAGCTTCTAGCGTAATTTCTGTTTCCGCAGACCAATTAAATTGTTTGCTGAGAGCATTGAATATTTGATCTAGATTTTCTTCGGACAATAAAGAAGGGGTGCCGCCGCCAAAGTAAATGCTAGTTATATTTTTATCTATTAGATAGTCCTTTCTTAATTCTATTTCTCGACAAATGGCATCTACCATATCGTCCTTATATTTCAAAGAAGTAGAAAAATGAAAGTTGCAATAGTGACAAGCCTGCTTGCAAAATGGAATATGGATATAGATTCCTGACAATGAGTATTATTTTTAGTTAGATAGATTATTTTATCATTCCTTAGACAAAAGTATCAATATAATATAACAGCGCTCAAAGTCTTTGTTAGTTTTATCATCAGAACGAAAAGTATGAAACTCATATGACCAAGCTTTGGATTTCCACTGAGATGAGCAACTCGTTGAATTTTTTGCAGAATGAAATTTAATTATATGAAATACCTAGACATAGAAAATTGGAATAGAAAAAGCCAATTCGAGTTTTTCAAAACGTATGAAGAACCATATTTTGGTGTTTGTGTGCCTATTGATGTGACAGAGGCATATAAATCTGCAAAGAAGAGGAAGAGGTCTTTTTTTCTTTCTTACCTCCATGCTACATTGTTAGCTGCTAATCAAATTCCAGAATTCAAATACAGGATGGACGGTGATAGGGTAGTCATCCACGATCTTATTAATGCTTCGGCTACCATAAGTAGACCCGATCATACTTTTGGATTCAGTTATATAGATTTTGATCCGGAGTTCAATGTTTTTGCAGCAAATGCTCAAGCGGAAATCGATCGTATCAGTAAAAGCCATGAATTGTTTCCTGATAGATCGAGTGAAGACGTATTGTATCTTTCATCATTGCCATGGTTAGACTTCATGTTTACATCGCATGCAAGAGCATTTAAGAGGAAAGGCAGTGCTCCTATGATCTCATATGGTAAGATGACGGAGAAAGACGGAGAATATTCTATGCCCGTTTCGATCCATGTCCATCACGCATTGGTGGATGGATATCATGTAGGATTGTTTGTTGATAAGTTTCAAAGTATACTGAATTTAAATAGTTAGTGAGTTGATAATCTATTTCTGATTTTATAATTGCGTTTATATTTGCTAGTTTTCAATTCGAAAATTAAAATTTATGACTCCAATTACACCAAATATTATTGATTCAGAGCAAAGGCAATTAAATGTCTCAACATGGTTTTTACTATTTGTGCTGAGTTATTTCTTTTTGTACAGCAACAGTGGAATGTTTTTGACGGCATTTCTTACAAATTGGATTTATTCTATTGTGGTTCCTTCGTTTGCAGGTTTATTCGGTGTGACTGGAGTTGAGAAAATCGAGATGACTGGGAGTGGAGATACTCCATTTGATTTTCATCAAGTGTTCTTTATGCTTTTTACAGCATTTATTGCAAGTATAGTCTTACTTTTTTTAGTTAAGAAAAAGTGTACAGTTGATTTCTTCATGAAGACAGTTTATATGCTTGTCAGATATTTTGTAATCTATATGATGATCATTTATGGGTTGTCTAAAGTTTTCTATTTGCAGTTTCAATTTCCTGCTGATTATGCTATGGAAGTGAATCTTGGCGATAAATCTCCAATGGGATTGATGTGGACATTTATGGGATATTCGGAAGGGTACACGATGTTCGCTGGGTGGTTAGAATTTCTTGCTGGATTATTTTTGGTCTTTAGAAGAACAACCATATTAGGAGTGCTGATGACTTTTGGTGTTATGTTGAATGTATTCGCACTCAATATGTTTTATGATGTACCAGTGAAACTCTTTTCGTTTCATATTGTGCTTATGAGTTTGTTTTTGCTTTTTCCAGTAAGGAGAGAGATCGCTAGTTTTTTTCTTGGTAGAGATAAAGTAACGAGAGATACAATTCCATTTTTCGATTACGGAAATTATAATAGCATGATGTTATGGGCTAAGATCGGTCTGTTATCATTCATGCTTATTCGAATGGGAGTTGGGAATTATTCATCTTATAAATCAAAAAAGAATTCTGCCGTTATTACTGGAAAGTACGAGGTCGTTGATCAAGAGTTTTTTATGGATGGGGAAGAAATTTTAGATACATCATATGCGAAAATTTGGGAATCTGTTCCCCATTTGAATAGACGCTCTTTTGGTGTGAAATATAAAGATGGAAGAGAACGGTACTTCTTAGCTCAGATCGATACAGAAAATCAAACAATAGGTTTGAAGTTAGGAACTGATCCTGATTCTTTGTATCAAATGCTCAACTATACAATAAGTGACACAAGTAATATTCATATTAGTGGAAATCTATATACGGACTCAATATCGATCAATCTAAAGAAAGTCGAAAAGGAATATTTATTAAAAACGAGGGGTTTTCATTGGATTCAAGAGTATCCGTATAATCGATAGGCTCTACTTCAAATATATGATTTTGTTTATGGTTTGATGAGTATTGTTTTCAATTTGTAATACGATAAGCTGATTGCGAATAGTAGAAATATTTATTTCTTGATTCTTTCCTTTGGCTATTGTACTGGAAATTCTTCTTCCCATTCTATCGAATATTCGAATCGCGGATAGGTCTTCTAATTGTGAATTAATCTCCAATGTGTTTTCATTTTGAATGATTGAAATTTCGAATGATTCATCAATAAGATCTGCTGTAGAAACAGAGAAGTCCATACACTCATAATCAGAAGGAGGAGACTCTATTGTTCCTCCAGGTGTAAGATCTTTATCAACTAATCCTGGATGGGTTTTTGGGTACTTTTCGGTTCTATAAGTATAGTGAATATCTTCAAGTTTGTAGTTCCAAGCAATTTCATCACTAGGAGTTATTTCTATGAATTGGTCCCATTCGCCTGATGTGATATATATGTTTCCATTCTCCATTACCTTCGCTCCTGATGTATATTCTGAAGATCTGTAATCAAATATTTCGTATCCTATTTCCCTATCTGGAATATTGGGGGAGAATGTACTATCAACCATGATAAAGTTACCAAGGCTATCAATATCGGGTGTTACGATAATTACTGACGATCCCAGATCAGTTGACAGACCGTTGTTGAATACGATGATGCCTCCTTTGTGTGCACCAAATTCTATCCAGTTAGGATTGTGTTGGTAATATAAGTGTCGAGATGCATTAGAAGATGGATTGTAGTTCTGAGGATTTCCCCATCTGTATAGGATGTCGCCCCCTTTTCCGTAGTCCCCACCTATGTTTCCTATGGCTTCTTCTGTTGTAGTCGAATGATCAATTATAATGAATTCACTCATCTTTCTAACAGAAACGAGTATTAAGTCAAGTTCCTCATTGTAATCAATACCATTAAACATAAATGCTTCGTTAAATTGCCAATCAAAATCTGAGATTGCTCTTATATCTAACAGTTGAGGGTTGTTTTTTATGGAGCCAAAGTTCGAAGCGCCTGTTACTATATCTTGCACAGTATGATCTGCAATATTCCAAGCCCAGACTATTTCTCCTTGGGGGTTTATTTCTACAACTCCATCTATGAGATTAGTTCCACCAAGGTTAGTATCCCAACCCAGTTGAATTAGTTCAGCCGAACTTATTGCCCATCTGCAGTTGACCAAGTAGTTTCCATTTTTCATTTTTACGATGTCATATACAAGCTTGAGTTCAGGAACATTATATTCGATTTCAACCACGACATTGTCTTCCCAATCCCGTTCTATTATTCTTCCCTCTTTTATGTAGTAGATGTTTCCTTCATCTGTAAGTTTTGCGTGGAGGTCGATGTTCCATGCTGACCATGTGTTTACGATTTGCCCACATTGATCAATCAGGTATGTATTGAAATCATGAGTACTTAACACATAACCTTCTTGAGCCAAATCAGAATTATATAGTATACCATCCTGGCTTCTAATGGAATCTATAGAAGTCAAACTTAAAAATAAGGTAAATAGAATATGTAAAAAGATCTTCATGTTCAAATGGATTTGGTTAGCCTCAGCAATCTACGGTTTTAGTTCTGTTCTTATCTCTCCATTATTAATAGTAGCACTGTTTTCTAATAAAATTGTCTTCTGTGTCAACAGTTCTGTATAAATGTAAATACTTCCATTATTAGTTATTGTTCCCTCATTTGAAAGAGAAAACACAGGGTCAGTAGTATTCTTCTGATCAATGATAAGACTACTGTTGTTCGTAAAGTTGATATTAGCACTAATAGAAAGAGAATTAATCTCGGAGGGAGAATTAATAATAATATCTATGGGCATACCAGTCGAATTGATTAAAATATCTTCACAGGCCAATGGAGCATGTTGCAGATCCCAATTATTAATGTCTGCCCAGTCAGAAGATTGGTTTAAGAATGTATTCGTGGCATTGTTTTGAGTCGTAATATTTAAGACTATTTCATCTCCTTTGGCATCCAGTTTATTATATGGAGTGACCGATAGCTGATAGCTAGGATTATTGCTCAACCAAGTGACATCTACTTCTGGAGAGGACGTGCTCATTGTATTGAAATTACCGCCAGTGATCTGCCAGTCGTGGTAGATTTCATTTCCGTTCTCTAGGTGATAATCTTGTTGCAGCCAAGTATTACATACGGTGCCAGCACCAATCAAAATGTCAGATTTTGGCTTCAATTCTTGATTAAAGAACCAATCAGAAATACCTGGAATAATATCGGAATGTAGTTCACTTCCATTTTCATGTACACCGTGACCACGATCAGTGTAGGAAAAAAAATCATAAGGGAGACCAACTTCATCTGCACGAGTTGCAATTTCAGAACTTCCGTATACAGTAGGTAGATCATCGCCAATTACTACCCAAGTAACACCGGAGAAAGGCTCACCAGATGTATAAGGGACTGTGTCATCATCTGTACTATGAAACATCACAACCGAAGGATCAGTACCAGATTCTATGAATGAGGTAAACCCTAGAGCTCCTGCAAGACTAAAAGCTGCATTTGCATGACCACTGTAGCCTTGATTATTACCTGCACAGTCGATACAGCCTTGATCAGCTACCGAATTCCCATCTTGTGTCCAAGTATAGGTAGACAACGGTCGTTCTGATTCTTTATCTAGATAAGCATTATGCAGCGCAATGAAGCCACCTGAACTATGACCTCCGATAAAGATCTGATTAGGATCTATCTTATAGTTATTTGCGCCAGCGGCATCCGCTCTGAAGAATCTCACTGCAGATCTGCCATCTTGTAGACCTCTATAAACCGCACGATTTGCTAAATCTGAATCGAAAATATTCATGCCTAACCTGTAGTCAATCGCGGCCGCTACATATCCTCTCTTTGCTAAGTTCTGACATAGTAATCTGATACTCCAATGATCTTTACTACCGTCTAGAAATCCACCACCAAATGCGATAATGACTAAGGGTCTCGCACACAAAGTATCTCCTGTGGGTTGAAAAATGTCCATGTAAAGATTCACAGGGTCTGTGTCTGATTCATCGGCATTCAGCGGTAAGCCAGTAACCCATTCATAGAACCCTCCACCAAAATTAGGTTGAGGAACAGCGGTGCTGAACAATATTTCATTAGTCTCTGAAACACTAAATAAATCAGTATTGTACCGATCTGTAGGAGGTTGAGAGAAACAAAGGATTGGTAGTAAAATGCAAAGTATAATTAATCTCATTTTTCACCATTTATATATTTATCAAAATATTTTTTTAGTGATTTTTGGAATTTGATGTCGTTCTTGTATTTATCTCTTATCTCGACATAGGAGTTGTAGTTAATTGATCCTGTTTTGCACCGCTCTTTTAATTGGGTTTTTCGTTCTCCATTGTATTTCTTTTCCAATACTTGTAATTCATCGAAAAAAGCTTTTTCATTATCATTGAGGACAATCTCACTTCCAGACAATTTAGCTTGGAAGATTTCCCTGTATCGTGCATACGAGACGCCCGATTCAGCAAGTTTGTCGATGGTTATTTTATCAAAGGAAGCAATAGATTTATTGTTTTTTGCCTCCATGTAGATATCTACAAAAGATTGTAATTCAGATGGCGAATAACTGTCTTGCGACATCGCTATATTTGTAAATAATAATAAAGTAAGGATTGGTAATAATATAGATTTCATGTTGTTTTGTTTGTCGTAAAGATAGAAAAAACAAACAGATATTTTTTTTTCAATTTGTAATGTTAAGGCTAACAGTGAATTATAGCGGACAATTAATGTTAGAAATAAAAGGAGAAATTTTCATCTGTATTTTGTGACTTCTATTTTTAAGTGCGTCTTAAATTTATAAATGCCAACTTTTATGAAGTATTTATAGAATACAAAAATATCCCCCCACCAAGTAAGAGTAAGAAACCACGTCGCTACTATAGAGTAGCCACTAAAAAGAGTATTGTTTAGTTAATTTGCCAAAAGTGTTTGGGGAATATTATTTTTTTAAGTTGATATTATATATGGTTTATTTTTGATAGGTGAACCATTTTGACTTATAAGATTTATAACCCTGCAGATTTTTTTGATGTCTGCATAATGCCAATATTACCAATTGGCTCACTTTAAAGTAACTTTGAGGAAGAAGTTGCGTTTACGTAATTTCTTCCTCTGGTTATTTATTCTATTTTTTCCAACTTTTTATTTCTCTTAAAATATGGCCTAGGTCATTCGTTTTAATTTCCAACACATTTTGCATGAGATCACCAAGTTTACCTTTGGGGAATGCTCCTTTCTGTTTGCACCAAACAAGGTAATGGACTGGTATGTCTGAGATCAACCAGTCTTTATATTTGCCATAAGGCATTCGTGTGCTTACTATTTCTAGAAGTACTCTTTTATCTGGTTTGATTTCCATTTATTGGATGTGGTTAACGAATTATAAAATGCAATTTAGAAATAAATAAATCGACGGTCTGAAATTTTCGATATTTTAGCTGAATTTCTTTCCATCGAATTTGATATCAAACAAGCTTCCACTATTTAGGATCTTGGCTTCAAATGGAGCGGACTCAGGAAATATATCGGTAGGATACCACTTATCCTTAGTTTCATTATTGACAAGTAGAAACATTCCTTCTTGATCCCCATTTACAGCAAATCTTTCTAGATCTCCTTTCCATACTTTAGTTCCTAAATTTTCTTGTAAAAAAGCATTCAAATTCACAGAGTTATTCGAAGGCGCCCCTATCTCGTTTATACAGAGGATATCACTGTATGAAAAATCACCTTCTATTGCATTGTCGAGATTATGTCTTACTATGAATTCTCCAATATTGCCATCTGCATCATAGAAATAGACTGCCTTAGCATTCCAATGAAGATGATCATGGATCACACTACCATTTGTTACGATGAGTTCGACTTTACCTTCAAGCCATTGTATTGCACTTTCCAATTTATTACTTGGAATTAGGTAGCAATAGTGATAGACATAAGATTTGGATGTTTGCTTAAAAGTAAGTTTTGTCCATCCTATTTGAAAAGAGAAATAGTCAGAGTTGTCTTCTATGCAGTCGACTCCAAATAATGATTTGTGAAACTGTTTTTGAGCTTCGAGATTATTGGTGAATAAAGTCAGTTCTTGAATACGCATAAATAATATATAATATTGAAGCAATAGGATTAGTCTATAGTTGTTTCCGTATTAGAATCAAGAAGTCTTTTGCTGTAGTTTCTTTTTGATTAAATCGAACCATTCTTCCTTCAAAATACTAAGTACAATACTGTCTCGTCTACCACCAGACGCATCTGCACAGTTACTTCTGAGTATTCCTTCTTCTGTACAGCCAAGTTTTTTCATTGCGGCGATACTTCGTTTGTTATTATTGTCAGCCCGAAACTCTACTCTATGGATA
Organism: uncultured Saprospiraceae bacterium; assembly: GCA_938003955.1. GTDB lineage: Bacteria > Bacteroidota > Bacteroidia > Chitinophagales > Saprospiraceae > CAJXUU01. The sequence goes on from CALKXE010000086.1 coordinate 105,186, forward strand.
TTCAATGTATCAAATGCATAAGAAAGCAATAGATTCTTACAATTTTGATTCAAACCAGTACCCCAGAATTCAGATCCATACCA
>CALKXE010000087.1 GCA_938003955.1 uncultured Saprospiraceae bacterium
CAACATAACTTTATTCCACCAACAATAAATCATCATACTCATGATCCAGAGATTGACGCTAAGTTAAACTTGACGTTAAATGTGGCTCAAGAGAGAAAAATAAACACGGTAATCAGCAACACATTTGGATTTGGAGGTCACAATGCCTCTATCGTAATTAAAAGATTTGAAAGCTGATTTTAACACCATTTATTAGACTTTATAATTTCTATTTGTCTGAGGATAAGGACCTCGCACAAAAGCTACATCCTGTAATAGGTTTTACACCTTGCAGGTTGGGTTTATTCAAACGCGCATTTTCTCACAAGTCAATGAACAATGATGGAAAAAATGGCTCGAGTAATGAACGTTTAGAATATCTAGGTGATGCCGTATTATCAACAATTGTTGCTGAATATCTTTTTAAAAAATATCCTAATAAAGACGAAGGCTTTCTCACAAAAATGAGATCTAAAATCGTAAAGCGTAAGACACTCAACGATATTGCTGATCAGATGGGTCTTGATATTATTTTGAGTAATTACTCACAAGGTAGAATGAGTCACTCTATGTTAGGTAATGCACTAGAGGCTCTAGTAGGTGCCATTTATATAGAATTTGGATATAAAAAGACCAAGAACTATGTGATAAAGAATATCCTTATGAAGTTTTTGGATATACACGAATTAGAAACAAAGGATGATAACTATAAGAGTCTTTTATTAGAGTGGTGTCAAAAACAGAGCAAAGATATTAGCTATCAGACAATCTCTAAATTCAAAATGGATAAGAGAGATAGATTTAAAGTAGGTGTCCTTATTGATGGTAAACAAGTAGCGACCGCTGAAGATTTCAATAAGAAGTCTGCAGAACAATCCGCCTCTAAAAAGGCCATTAAAACGCTTGCTATAGGAGCCTAGCTCTATAAAAAAGCTTTCTACAAATGTCTTTTCCTGATAAAAAAAAGAATTACAAAAGCCCTTAATACTCAATATGTCTTCTGTGCGTATTGATATCAAATTGTAAAAAGAAAACTGAAACGTTTATCTTACACCCAAGATTATGTTTACGTAACCCCTACAAAGACATTCTTATAATTAGAAAATTTGATAAATGAAGATATTACAAATCAAAAAATGGCATTCACACTTGTTACTATTTCCAATAGTTGTCTTTGCATTTTTTATTACTAACTGCTCTGAAGTAAGTGATATAAATTCATTGGACAGAGAAGAACAAGAGCTAGAAATTGCTATTCCGTTAATCAATACAGAATTCAGTGTCAATGATTTGATTAGTGATGACACGGAAAATAATGTAGCTATTGCTGTTGATGACCAAGATAGAGTGACCGTAGTATATAAAGGGGATGTAGTTCGTCAGGGCTTAGCAGCAATATTTGCACCCATCCCAGTCGTCCCAGCTCCATTACTTGATTCTATAAATGATATACCCGTTCCATTTGCCAGTGATCAGCGAGTAGATAGAGCTATATTTGGCAAAACCAATATGGCGTATCGTTTTATTTCGCAATTCGAAGAGGATGTTAATATAACAGTTACAATACCACAATTATCTAAAGACGGTGAGATATTCACAACAGATTTCTTAGTGAAATATGAAGGAACCTCTCCAGTTGATTTCATATCCGATTCCATTTCTATTGAAGGTTGGACATTAGTTGATGATGAAAAAATTATAAGAATAGAATATGATGCTAGAACTGCAGACGGAGAACGACAAGTTTTCACAAGTGGCGCTGGTTTTTTCTTTAATGTAACTTTCGATTATATAGAGGGCTATTTTGGTAGTGAAATATTTGACATCAATGGTGATTTTGTTGCTATTGGTGTCCTTGACACATGGAGGAGTGGTGGTTTAGCTTTCGAAGATCCGAAGGTGAAAGTTTTTGTAGAGAACTCATTCGGATTTCCAGTAAGGTCAATTTTTAATACCATGCAAGTGGTCACTACGACTGGGGAAATGCTAGATATGGAAAGCGAAGTAATTGATAATAATGTAGATTTTGCCTATCCAAAACTGAATGAAATGGGCCAGGTAAAGACTACTGAATTCTCATTTACAAAGGACAACTCTAATATAGTTGATCTATTCAAGGAGAAGGTAAGGAGAGTAACTTACGATATAGACGCAGGTGCTAATCCTGACATGGATGAATCAATTACAGGCTTTGTAAATGAAGACAGCTACTTCTTAGTATCAGTTGATGTAGAACTTCCGCTCAACGGGTCTGTAAATAATCTTGTGCTTCAAGATACAATTGACTTAGATCTTGACATTGACGATCTCGATGAAGCAAATAATGCAGAATTCAAAAATGTGATTACAAATGATTTTCCAGCGGATATAACTTTACAAAGTTATTTCTACACAGAAGATGGAACATTGCTAGATTCACTATTCAAGGATAGACTATTTATGCCTGGAGCATCAGTAGATGGTAGTGGTGTGTCTAGTGGAGGTAAGGAAGTAATCACGTTTGAAAATTTTGATGCTACACGACTTCAAAATATCAAAAAAACGAAAAAAATGCTTCTTAATGTAAAAATTAATACGGGACAGGTTTCCTCAGATCCACTCTGGATATTAAATGATTATGGAATCAAATTCAAAGTGGGTGCTAAAATAAAAACCACACTCTAATCAACACTTTTAAAGGAAACCATTTTTTCTAGATCAAAATGATATCAATGAACATATCAAAAATTATCTCTCTTACCGTATTTGTACTATTTACAACAGCTGCAATCGGTCAAAACATGAATTACTTTTTCATCGACGATATATATCAGCGAAGCTATTTTAATCCAGCATTGAACGATGAAGGACGCATTTCGATTTCTACAGGATTAGGATTAGGCTTCATTACAGATGGTCCAAGCATTAACGATTTCATTATAGATGGCCCAAATGACAATCTTATATTATCGCCTGCCAATGCCATTTCAGCTATGAATGATGTAAATGACTTATATGGATATAGCAGTGTTAATACTTTTGATGCTTCTATCAAGGTTCCTTTTTGTAGAATTTCTATTGGACATGCTTGGAAAGCAAATGGCTGGATGAGTTACACAAAAGATCTAGCGAATTTTGTCACTTATGGGAATGGGAATTTTGTAGGCGAAACACTCAATCTTGGACCTCAAATTGACTATATAAATTACAATGAACTTTATCTTGGTATTCAAAAATCAATTGGCCCATTAAGTATAGGAGTAAGAGCAAAAAGACTAAATGGTGTAGAAGCCCTAAAAACAGAAAAGAGCACAATCAACCTTACTACTTCCGATGATATTTATCAACTAACATTAGATACTGATTTTGAGATGCTGGCATCCAGTGCATTTAGCTATACTGATATTGATGATTTTGATCTAAATATTCAGAATTTTAGTTTTGACAACTTCTTTAGTAATAATGGAGGCTGGGCTTTTGATTTAGGCGCTTCATTGAATGTGGGAGATAGAATAGAACTGTCCTTAAGTGTACTCGACATTGGCAGTATTAACTGGGATGTAGATCCAAAAAGGTTTACATCTCAAAGCTCTCAAACTTTCGAAGGTATCGATGTAGCAGATTACATTAATTCTGATGATGAAATTGTAATTCTTGACTCAATAGAGAGTCTACTTAACATTACAGAATCTAATACAGAGTTTAGTACTACGCTACCAACCCAAATCTACCTTGGTGCAAAATTTAAGATAAGTGATTTATGGACAGTCGGAGCAATAATACAAAGCGTAGGAAATGGAGATCGCAGATCAAATGCCTTAGGCTTAAACGCAACCGCGAATGTATACAAGTGGCTATCCGTTGGTGTTTTATACTCTGCAAAAACAGGAAACTCGGCAAATTTTGGTCTTAATCTCAAAGCTCAGTTAGGGCCTGTAATTGGATTCTTTTCCACGGATAACATATTAAATGCTGGCACTTTTGATGGCAAAAACAATAATTTCAGAGCTGGCTTTAGTATGAGAATTTGAAAACTTATTATTAAAGCTACTAAATCATCTAGATAAATATAGTGCGGATTGGAATATTAGAGTTTATCAATACCAATAGCATCAACGGATAATTCAATCTGCCCGAATTCGATCATGGCATTAAATATCCTAACTGATTCATAAGAAGTAATTTGTTCTTGTGTTATGTGTTGTTGAATAATTTGTTCTTGATCAATTAGACGAGCTCTCTTTGTACCTTTTAAAAGTGGCTTTTCGGGTGTATACCACATTCCATTTTTCAGGAATGCTAGATTACCATAGTAGCTATCCGTTACTAATCCGTTTTGAATCATAATCATATCGTCTGCACTACCCCGCTGGCTAAAATATACATCTAACTGGTCTCTGTCAAGATATTTGTGATCGTAATTCCATGTATCATCTATTTCTATAACTTTTAGACTTCTTATCGGTCTTAGTTCATATGGTTGATACGCTACAGATTCTATCTTATCTCCGTATACTATTCTGCATTTGACAATTGATTCTTTTGCTTCAGCGACATCTATGACCTTTCCAAGATCTAACATCTCAGCTTTTTTATATAATGCAGATCGAGCCATATTTGCTCTTTGATTGTGGTATTCGAGTAATTGGACCTGCTGATTTTTGATGCAGATTGATTCTATGAGCAATGGGCGACTATCCATTGATTGAAGCAGATTTTGATTCCGAAGATTCCATATCTGTGATTGGAAGATATACTTTATCGATCATTTCTTGATATTCTTTATCCACGTTACTCATAGATGTAATACCACATCCGCTCCTGTAATGTAGCTCTTCTCCGACCTCTTCTATGAATCTAATCATAACACCAGAGTCAAGATCTTTGCCATCAAAAATACCGCAAACACCTGTATAGTATCCTCGTTTTAGATTTTCGGCGTCTCGAATAATTTCTAAAGTTTTCTTTTTCGGAGCACCACTTATACTACCCGCTGGCAGTAATTTGAACATGATATCTCCTATATGATCAGTATAGTCATCTGGAAGTTGTCCAGATATCTTAGAACTTACTTGAAGTAGGTTTCTATCACTGGTTGTTATTTGATCTATATATCGGAATTTGTCCACTTTTACGTCTTTCGCAACTCTACTAAGATCATTTCTTATCAGATCGACGATGGTATAGTGTTCTGCGGTTTCCTTTTCATCAGATAGGATTATCGATGCTGCATTCTCGATGCTTGCGTCTATGGTACCTTTCATTGGATTGGATGATATACGCCCTTCTTTGATCTGAACAAATATCTCTGGCGAATAACAAACAAATTCGTCTTCCAAGTGAATCTTATACTTAGCAGATGTAATATAGAAAATATCTTCTAGACCTAGATTTGATATTACTCTCGTAGGGTAAGTAAGATTGAGAAGAAACGAATTTCCTAATTGTATCTCATTTACCACCTTTTTGAATCCGATTTTATATTGCGCCTTACTGATCGGATAGGCATCCAAATAGAATTTATCAATATCACTTTTTTGAGTTTTGACATTGGTCACTCCATTAATATCAAACTTCAAAGTAGTCTCTTTCTCGAAATCTGTGCAGATGATAATCTTCTCCATTTCAAAATCTATCAAAAATAAGAAAGGAACTCCTCGCTTACCGAGGTAATTCATCGCTGATCTAGCTGCCTTCTTCGAATTATAAATTATCATCGGTGATATAATGGTAATTGAGGGGGCAAAAGTTCTATTTATCTATCTTTTCTTATAAGAAAATAGGGACTTAGTATACAAGATTGGCATCAAATGAAAGATAAGCTTAAAACCAAACAGTTAAGGAGAATAGGTTTATCAATATTCTCCCTATCACTGTTTTGATTAATATTGTTGTAGTTGGTTACATCCCGAAACTGAGGTATGTGTAATTGGTCTATTTGTATTATAATTCATTAGAAAATCTTCCCTACTTTAAAATCTAGTACAGCTCTAGAACCTCCAATACTTGGGCTTCCAGTAGCAATAGTTTCATTTATTTTTATATTTACACCAAATTGAAAATCAAAATAATAACTATCCAACATTGTTTTTTGAAATCCTAAACCAAAGGGAATACCCAAATAATTCTGTTTCCCAATCACATCATTACCATCGTTAAAAGTTAATTTCGAATCTCCAAATTGAAATGAGCTACCTAAATACCAATAGTTTCCTGATAAATTATTTCCAGATTCTCCTTTCTTAATATTTTTATTGAGATTATAGTAGTGCCTTAGTGCTACTGTATAACCCAAACTGTACTCACTGATACCTGCACTAGTGTTGAGGTTACTAATTCGTGTACTAGCTCCAACAAAAATTTCTAATTCTTGATCTATAGAAAAAGCAGATGATCCTAGCTTTTTTTCATATGATATTTCAGGATTTAAGCTTGCGCTAAATTGATTGCCGCCTCCATAGAGTGAACTTGATCCATAACTCATACTAAATGTCTTATTCAGATTGAATTTCATAGCTGATTTCCTATCGAGATGACATTTAAATATTGGGCATTTTACAACATCACTAATTTCGTAATTTTTACCAAAAGCTACACCAACGATAGATCTGTTTTGGAGCGTCACCAATGACGATGTAACTTGGTCACCAGTTGATGAAATATTTTCATAAGTATTATAGCTTAATTCAATGCCCATATCAACATATCCTGTATTAAGAAATCTTCTTTGCGAGCCCCAATTTATATTATAGTTAAAGGAAACATTTTTTCGCCCGTCACCAATAAATGGTGATCCATCATAACCAACACCTGCTGAAAAATACTCACTTGATAAATTATTAGCTTGCTTGCCTTCCTTTATCAATTTAGATAGTTTATAATAATATCGTAACTCTAAATCTGATCTAATCCCGAATCCATTATCGGTAGAATAAAATGGAATAATAGATGTATTGATAGAAAACGACTCAGATAGTTTCTGTTCATACGCAAGCGGTCCTGTTTTAATCAGGTATTTTGTTTCTTTATCTATCATAAACGCTTCTTGTTCATCTGTAAGATAAAGAACTGAATCTTGCTTATAATTGTCTACAGTTTGCCCAGATATTACAGCTGACATCGCCATAATTATTAGTAGTATAAATTGTTTCATAATTTAGTTTTAGTTGGTTTTTGACTTCCTTTTATAGGTCTTAATCTTGATATTCTCAATTTCAGAACTTATCAGGCCTGTTGGTTTCTTGCCTTTAGTATTCGAGATTATACCATTGGAGTTTTCTCCTTCTTTTGATATTTTTAGTGGAATCGAATCATCTTGCCCCATGATCGAACACTCTTTACAAGTCAAGGCGATTGCCTCTTCAAAATCCTCCTGTATATAAAGTGATATAGGAGAGTATGAAGCATTCACATTATAGAAAGCCGATCTTCTAGGGTAGAATATTTCTAATTCTCCATAGCTAGCTTCAACTTCTGTTTTACCCGTCACATTTTCCATTGTAATATTGGATCGATCAGCTTCAATATTCATCTCACCATCATAGCCATCAACAGTTATATCCCCGTACTTCGTTATTATATTTGAGGAGCCAGAAAAATCATAAATATTAATTGCTGAGAAATCACTTTGGATGTCAACCATCTTAAATCCCCCTGAAATTTCAATCGCTCCGAAGGCGTTAGTCAATTCCACTTTCATCCCGTGTGGAACTATAAGATCGACTGTTACTGTAATGTTTGATTTAGGTTTATCAGCCGGAGATTTTATCCGTAAAGCATTGCTGTAGATAAATGATTTACCATCTTTCTCGAAAACGACGTTTACTTTTTCTAAATCAGCACTTGCTTGTTTCTTATCTGTAAATTTTGATATCACATTAATACTTGCCTTGATGTAGTCCTCATCCCATGATGATAAATTCAAGTATGTACGTTCACCTGAAATGGTTAGGTTATTCTTATTTGTACATGGATACTTTTTCTCTATTGTCTTGATTTCTTTGTATGCTAAACCTTGAGCCATGCTCCAGGTGCACCAAAAGAAAGCGAGTACGGTGGTATATATAATTCGGTTCATTACGCTCCTTTTATCATTGATTTAATTAATTCGGCCTTCTCTCTTTCGATTTTCGCAAGCATCTTTTGAGAGTTTTTATCTACTCCGTATTGCTCTTGCATTTGCCGTATATCCTTCTCTGCAGCTTCCAGTTTCTTCATTTGCTTTTCATAGTCCAGCTTGTCTTTTGCTGTGTATAAGAAGTCATTCTCATTTATAAAACTAATCGCTTGTATCAACTCATTATTTAGAGGGCCCTCTATAGATTTCGTCGAAATTTCTGTTTTTATTACTTCGGATGAATATGAGATTTCAGTATCATTATTTCTTGACAACACAAATATTAATGCGCTTACAAGAATCAGTAATCCAACTAATACATAAGTTCGTGGATTGACCCTAAATTTCTCTGACACTTCTACCCTAATATTTGGTTTTTCGTCTAGCTCTGCATCTATCTTATCCCATAAATCTTCCGGAGCTTTATGTGTTTTTAGCTGAGATACTTGATCATTTAGATCTAAATCTGTCTCAATCGCATCCCATGCATCAGGTGCTATATAGGTCTGAGCCTGCAGCTTGGAGATCATCTCCTCATATGTCATCTTTGCCTTGCTCATCCTACTAAATATTCGCTTAATATGTTTTTCAATTTTGTTTTAGCATAGTGCAATTGAGACTTTGATGTCCCTACTGAAATATCCAACTCTGCCGCTATTTCTTTATGACTGAACCCCTCTATCTCGGCCATCACGAACACTGTTCTACTTTTATAAGGCAGCGATTGTATCGCCTGTTCTATATAATCTGTATCCCCTCGTTCTGGTGATGATAAATTTGCTGCTGCTGATTCTTCGAGGTTTACCACATCTTTCTTCTTTGTCACATAATTATATGCTTTACGGATCACCATTTTCTTAATCCAAGCATAGAAGAACTTTGGCTCTTTCAGACTATTGATTCCTTTAAATGCATCTATAAATGCCTCTTGAAGAATATCACTCGCTGCATCAAAATCATTGCAAATCCTATAAGCTATCGTAAACAACTTATCCTTATGCATCGAGTAGAGTGCTTTTTGGGCAGCTCTATCGTTCGCTTTACATTGGATTATTAATTGTATTTCGTTCATTGCTTGTTAGTAGTAATTTGCACTTTCACTTATATAGTGGTAATATTTTTAGAAAAGGTTGGAAAAGGGGTAAAAAAAAAATTGACTTACATGTATCAATAAGTGAACTATCGATCATAAAGAGTCCTGTATAACGAAACATAAGGTTAATTTAAAATTAATAATACTGTTAAAACATTTTGATACTTATAACTCATTTATCAAAGTTCTATGCAAAATAGAAAATTTGATTCGTTTCTGTTTTATCTTTCCAAGGCTAAGCCAGGAAATAGTGTCAAAGAATCATGTTGACCGCATACTGCTAAGTATGTCAATAATTATAGGTTTAAAGACTGTAGGGAATAATTGACTATTCTAGTATATTGCATTTAAAATTAGCCATGTTTCAATTATTTTATGAATGAATATCGACATGATAAAAACAAGAATTGGAACCCTCAGCGATGTAAGTAATATTTTGGCCTTGCAAGAAAAATATTTGTATCGAAACCTTAGTGAAAAGGAACGAGAATATGGTTTTGTGACAACTCCTTTTTCTTCTATTCAGCTAAAAGATATAATCAAGTTAAATGGACTCTTTCTTGCCGAAAATGAAAATAATACAATAATAGCTTATGTTTTTGCTGGAACATGGGAATATTATTCGCAGTGGGAAATATTTAATTTTATGGTTTCTAGATTTCCAAATCTGTCGTTTAAAGACCAAAGTCTAACCGTACAGAATAGCTTTCAGTATGGCCCGATATGCATAGATTTAGCATATCGAGGCAAAGGCTTAATAAATCTAATTTTCGAAGAAATGAGGATTAAGTTTCTTCAGAATTATCCAATAGGAATCACTTTTATTAATAAGGTAAATAAGGTCTCCACAATAGCACATACCCAGAAACTTGGGTGGGAGCTTATAGATGAATTCGAATTTAATGATAAGATTTATCTAGGATTGGCGTTTGACATGACAAAATCAGTATTGTAATAACTATGAGTTCATCTTAGCACTTCAATACTATTCTTTAAATTTATTGGCAAGAAGATTAGGCTCACAAGTGAACCATCGATGGCGCTTATCTTAATAAACTAACAATAGAACCCTTTGCATCTGAGACTTCTTCAGTACATTTAGTTATTCAATATTTTGATATATCGCGAATTATCGATATATTAGACAATGAATTTAAAATTAGCTACGGAAATAGGTAAATGTTTATCTAATCTGCCAAGACTTCAAATTCTGGAATGGTTGAAAACTCCCGAGGAGAATTTTCCACCACACGAAACATTAAAACATTTTAATGATGGTGTATGTGTGACCTACATTCAAGAAAAAGCAGGTTTATCGCAATCAACTATATCTACATATCTGTCGAGTATGGAAAGATGTGGTTTACTTATAATGACTAGGCATGGCAAATGGTCTTACTTTCAAAGGAATGAAGAAGTCATCAAAGAGTACACCACATTTTTACTTCTGACCTAACTTTAAGCTACACTTTATAATTATACGAAACTGAGATTATGAAAATATTAGTAATTGGAGGAGCCGGAACAATTGGTAAAACAATTGTAGATCACTTCTCAAAAGAAAATCAAGTATTTGTAGCTGGAAGGAGCTCCGCTGAATATCCCGTTGATATTGCAGATACCAAATCTATTAAAGCTCTTTTTAAGAAAATAAAGAAGAGTGGCAAAATAGACGCGATTATCTGTGCGGCAGGGGAAGCAAAATGGGCACGTATGAAAGATCTTTCTGAAGCTGATTATCATATAGGACTAAAAAGCAAACTAATGGGACAGGTAAATTTAGTACGCTATGCACATAAATGCTTAAAAAGAAAAGGATCTGTTACGCTCACAACTGGTATACTAGCGGATGATCCAGTTTATACTACAACTAGTGCCGCTATGGTGAATGGTGGTGTGCATAGTTTTGTGCAAGCTGCAGCATTAGAAATGAGAAAAGAAATCAGAGTAAATGTTGTCTCTTCAGGTGTGGTTATGGATGCATATGCTAAATATGAAAAGTACTTTCCTGGGCACCCTCCTATTCCTATGGATAAAATGTTGATGGGATATCGTAGAAGTGTAGATGGAAGAGTTACAGGAGAGGTGATTAGAATTTATTCTTAGAGTTGTAGATATTTGAATCTTAGAACCAATAACTCAAAAAATATAAATGGAAAATGTAATCGCAGTAGGTGGAGGATTAATGGGTTCTTCTGTGGCATGGAAACCAGTTGATCGAGGTGCAAACGTAACTTTGATAGGGCAGCAGGACCAAAGTTATCTCAATGGATCAAGTTATGGAAAGGCGCGTATCTCTCGCAGCTTGGGTCCAAAGAAAGATGTGTTTTCTTATGCGCATAACCAAACCATAAAAGAAGTAACGAAACTAATCGATTTCTTAAATGGGGATAGCACCAACAAAGAACATAGCATAGATGATATTTATTCGTCTTCACCGGTTTCTTACCTCTATCCAAGAGATCAATATAATGAGATTAAAAAGCTCCGATATAAAAAGCAAAAGAATGATTTTAATAGTGCTTCGCAACGTTCTGCATTCAGGAAATTTAGAATGAGTATTCCTGACAATTCTATTATCGTAAGGGAGAAGAGACAGTATTCGGGCACATTAAATCTCGAGGAACTTATTAAAAAATTGAGATCTGGAATAGAACGGAAGAATGGGAAAATAAAATATGGAGATAAGGTAATTAAACTTGTGAAAAACGATGGAGCTTTTCAAGTGGACATCCTGAATACTAAGACTCAAGAAACTCAATCACTTAAAGCCAATAAAGTGATAGTTGCAGCGGGACCATACATCAATAAAGTACTCAAAGAATATGCTCCGTATCTCAACAGAATTCTAACACCGAAAAAGGTAGTTCTTTCTTTTTTAAAAATTACAGACGAACGCTATGATCAATTAACGGAAAGTGAGAAGAATGCACTTTTTAATGGGTTTCCATACTTTTCACAAATTGGGAATGAATACTGCGCGATGCTCTCTAATGGCGAAAAAAGTAAATCTCCAATTTTTAAGACAAGAGCGCATCAAAGAAGAAGGAATATTCATGATCTAGGTAATGTATGGACTGAGATGCCTCAAAAGAAAGAAATAAAATGGCTCAAAAAGCAATTCAGAAAGCACCTGAAAATGTTTAAAATTCAGCTTTCTAAGAATGATATTGAAGAGGTCTTTTCAAATTCTTCTGTGAATTTGTATCCAAGGAGGCCAAAACATGGCCATTTGTTCTAATTGATTTTTGAAATTATATGCTTTGTTGAATTAATTCATACAAGAAAATTTAATTTTAGCATAGATCAATAATTTAAAACTTGATATAAAATGAATACACTATGTTAGAGATTAGATTAGATTGTGAAAACGGTGACAAGCCATTGCCTAATGATAGTAACGAAGCAATGATATGCACTTATGAATGTACGTTTTGCAAGAAATGTTTAGAAGATATTCTGAAAAATGTATGTCCAAATTGTGGTGGTGGATTTGAGAAGAGACCGTCTAGACCTAAGAATGAGTTAGAAAAGAATCCGGCAAGAAAAGACAAGGTTTTAAAGCCAATTGCGGAAAATATATACTTGAAGAATAATATCAATATTGATCCAAGAAAAAGGTAATTAAATACCAATTTTGGTAAGTGACTTTAACCACGAGAAGTAGAACATAAATACTTAAGAAATCCATGAGCAAATTATACAAAGAATTAGCTGACATTTATGAAGCTATGTATGCTTCATTTATTGACTACGACGAAGAGTATAACTTTTATAGTAAAATATTAAAGACGCATAATAAAAAAAGTGTCCTCGAAATAGGTAGTGGAACAGGAAATTTATCAAAGTTGTTTCAATTAAACGATTGGGAATATATCGGGCTAGATATGAGTAGGGAAATGCTTGAAATAGCAAGAAATAAAAACCCTTTATGTGCCTTTGTTGAAGGTGATATGCGAGATTTTGTGCTTGAGCACAGAATAGATAGTATATTGATAACCGGCCGTTCCATAAGCTATTTGTTGTCAAACGAAGATGTAAATTCTGCATTCAAAAGTATTCATAGGAATTTGAAAGCTGGAGGAATTTTCTGTTTTGATTTTATCGACGCAAACAGATTTATTTCTGAAATAATCAAAGTTGAAAAGGTAGTCCATAAAGCTACACTCGTTGACCAAAAATATATGCGCGAAAGTACGTGGCGGCTTAATATGCAGCACGGAATGGACCTTACTTGGGATTCGATATACAGCAAAAAAGTGAAGAATGAGTATGTGGAAATAGGAAAAGACACAGCCGTAGTCAGGCCATTTACTAAAAATGAGATAGAAATATTTCTAGAAATAAATGGATTTAAAATTCTAAATATAATAGATAGAAAGAATTATGCATTTCCTACTTACGTAATTGTTGCAGAAAAACAACTTTGAATTACTCATGAAAAGTAAAAAAGATCCTAAATTTTGACTTCCCCATCGCAAGTGGATGGAGCATTCGCCAAAATTTTTTCAACCTAAAAGTCGGAAATCTGATTTTTTTGTCATAAAGCGGTTTTATGCAAAACATCTTTTTCATGACCCCGGCGCAAGCATCGGAGAATTAAAGTATTAAATAATATGGAGTTTACTATTTGGTTATCCTATGTCACAACTGTTTTAATCTTGGTAATAACTCCTGGACCAAGTGTACTCTTAGCCACAGCAAACAGCATGAAGTATGGGTCTGATAAAGCGATAGGGACAATTCTAGGTGATCTATCCGCTAATACATGCCAAATACTACTTGCTTCGCTAGGTCTTGCATCTTTTGTAATCTCATCTGCTGGTTTGTTCCAAGTAATAAAATGGTGCTGAGTTGCATATTTAATTTATATGGGAGTCATGAAGTTTATTTCGAAATCAGCAATACACATAGATGAAGAAAAGACTAAGAACAGAAGCTTCTCAAAATTGTATGCAGAGGGGTTCTTAATGTCTGCATCAAATCCAAAGGCCATTGTATTTTTTGCAGCGCTCTTTCCATTATTTATAAATGAGACTTCACTATTTTGGCCTCAAGTTTTAATTCTAGGAGTCACATTCTTAATAATGGACGGAACATCACTCTTAATTTATACTAGATTCGCTTCTAAGCTAAAAGTGTACTTAGAGAATCAAGAGAAAATGCATCTGCAAAATAGAATAATAGGCACCTTGTTGATTTGTAGTGGAATCATGCTGTCAATAGTGAAGAGAGCTCAAAACTAAACAATGAAAAACAGAAGGTTTATTACAGAAGGGAAAGGGCTTCCAAAATGGACTAACCCCATTAGTCACGCAGTTGTGGTAAATAATATGTGCTTTGTAAGTGGTCAATTATCTGTAAATTCAGATGGACAATATATTGCGGGCACAGCTATGGAAGAAGGGAGACTAGCCTTCGCAAATTTTTTTGCGGCAATAGAAAACGCAGAATTTTCAAAAAATGATGTCGTCTTTATTGATATCGCTTTTGACAACTTGAATGATTTACCAGAAATAGATAAGTTATACATAGAGTTGTTTCCTGAACAAAGAAGGCCTGCAAGAACAATATATCAAGCGGAATCACTTCCTTTTGGTGGAAAGGTGAAAATCACGGGAACGGCAGTAAAAGAATTATAAATTAATATTGAAATAATACATTTAGAGAATATGGCAGGCTAAAAAAAATTAGATTCACTAATTGCTAAGATGGAACCGATTCTCAATGATGGGGAATATGTTTTTGGAACGGTTAAAAGTACCGCAAATATACCAAGAGATTTAGTTGTCTGTGAGGTGAAAGAGCGGGAAGGAATAACGGTAGTCCTAGCAAGAAAAGATGCCGACGAATTGGGTGTTACTTACGAATATGTAGCATCTTGGATTACCTTGAATATTCATTCTTCTTTGGAAGCGGTAGGGTTAACTGCCGCTTTCTCAAACGCTTTAGCTGTTGAAGGAATCAGTTGCAATGTTGTTGCAGGTTTCTACCATGATCATATATTTGTAGACGTAAAGGATAGCAAAAAAGCTCTAAATACATTGATCTCTATGACTAAGAAGAAAGTAAGGTTCTAAATGACAATTTCCTTTCTTATCGTATCCTTCTTTAATAAGTAAGTACATGTATTAACGATCATTGGGCGATGTCGAAGTGAACACTTGTTTCCCACCGACGTAAGTTCTCAAGACTTTCACGTCTTTAATTTTTACTGGATCTATTTGAGTTATGTTGTCACTAAGTATTACAAAATCAGCTAATTTTCCTGATGACAGTGTCCCTTTTATATCATCATCAAAAGATGCAAACGCTGCTGTAGACGTATAGGCTTTAAGTGCTGCTTCTATGGTTATTTTCTCTTCAGGTACCCAGCCGTTAGGGTTTTTGCCATCCAGAGTTCTTCTAGTAACAGCGGCATAAATACCTAATAAGGGTGAAGCTGGAGCAACTGCCCAATCACTCCCAAATGTTACTGTAGCATCAGCCTCTAATAGAGCCTTGAAAGCATATGAGGTTTTAATTCTTTCCGAACCAATATAATCTTCAGCCCATCTGCCATCATCTATTGCGTGATAAGGTTGCATACTTCCAATAACTCCTAATTGTGAAAAACGAGGAATATCATCAGGTAATAAATGCTGTGCATGCTCGATTCTAAATCGTCTATCTTTTCGACCGTTTTCTTTGGTCGCCTTCTCAAATATATCTAGGACTACATGGTTAGCACTATCACCAATTGCGTGCACGAATACATGTTGCCCAAGCTTATCGGCATTCACAATCCAACTATATAAACTATCTGAGGTGTTAATAAATAAACCATGATCAGAATGGTTATCTGAATAATGATCGTGAAATACAGCTGTATGAGAACCCAATGAACCATCCACAAATCCTTTAAGGCAGCCTGTCTTAAGCCATTCGTCACTTTCATCTTTCATGTCGCGCAATTTACGCCATTCATTGAGCGGAGTAGCGGCATAGATTCTTACTTTTAGATCATTGTTATCTAGATATTTTCTTGCCACAGAATAGCTTTCAAAGTCTTTGTTTAGCCCATCTACATCGTGGACAGATGTTACACCATTGGAAACAAAGTAGTTTTGGGCAGCAGAAAATGCAAGGTCTTTTTGTTTTGGAGTCATTGCAGGAATTTTATCCAAGACAAGATTCATAGCATTATCCTTAAATAAACCAGTTAATTGACCATTGCTGTCTTTGATTATTTCTCCACCTATTACATCAAGAGTTTTGTTATCTATACCAGCAAATTTTAATGCTGCTGAATTAGCCAGTGCCATATGCCAATCCAGTCTAAAGAGAAGTACTGGAGTATTCGGCGTGATAGAATCGATCCATTCTTTTTTAGGTAATTCTCCTCCCCATAAAGTATGATCCCAGTTGCCTTCCATTATCCAATCACCCAATTCTAAAGTCTTAGCAAAATTACCTACACGTCTAGAAAATTCTTCCGGTGTATTGGCATCTCTAAGATCAACATTGAGCAAACTTCGCCCTCCTGTCATCAGATGGACATGGCTATCAATGAACCCCGGAGTTATAAATTTACCTTTCAAATCTAAAACTTCAGTATCCTCGTTTTTATAAGATAGAGCTTTCACATTCTCTCCGACCATAAAATTCTATCTCCAGAAATGACCATGGCTTCCGCATTTGGATTTAAGTCATCGGAGGTCCATATAGAAGCATTTACAATGATAAGATCTGCCTTAATTTTATCTCGGTTGCATGATAACGCTATGCAAATTATTGCAATCATGCTCCATGCCTTTTTATTTGAATTCATATATAAAGATAGACTTTCAATTGATAATCTCAATTTGGATCAATTAAGCAAAATACCCAATTCGCTATTCTCACTAATCTACCGTTATGATTTCATATAAAAAAATAATTTTAATTATAGATTGTCTTTCTATAATTATAGACATGATCTTAGATATAATATAATAGTGGTTTATATAAAGAACTAAGAAGGTACATTTGCTGACATAGAACATTTGTGACAAGAACAGATAATTATTTTGTTATAATTTAAGAGTAGTGCTTAATTATATGTTTTTAGCGATGTTAGGCAAAACATTCGTTATTAATTATTATTATTTTCAAATGTTTTGATGGACAATAGTATGCATAGTGACTTTTTATTTATACTTTGAGTTTAATTTTAATCATTTCTTAACATTTGCAGTACAGCGCATTTAAATTTCAACTAACTATTTATTATGAAGAAAATCGTACAATTAACATTACTCCTATTAACGGTAATACCATTTATGACCAATGCTCAAAGTATATCGGGCACGGTTACAGATGACAGAGGACCAGTTATTGGGGCCACGATAAGTTCAGGATCAACAGGCACAATTACAGATATTGACGGAACCTATAGCCTTAAATTAAGTACAGGCAGTCAAGTTGTCAGAATTAGCTACTTGGGATTTGGGACACAGGAAAAGTCGATTACTTTAACTGATGGCCAAAATGAGGTGTGGGATGTTACTTTAATAGAAGGTGTTTCATTAGATAATATTGTTGTAACAGGAACACGTTCAGCTCCTAGATCGTCAACGAATACAGCTGTACCTATTGATGTTGTTACTGCGAAAGAACTTATGATGACAGGTCAGAATTCTTTTGATAAGGCATTGACTTATAAAATTCCTTCATTTAACTCAGTAAATACACCAGTTAATGATGCGACGGCTCTACTAGATCCGTATGAAATTAGAAACATGGGACCGAGTAGAACATTGATCCTTATTGATGGTAAAAGAAAGAATACAAGTGCATTATTATATGTACAAACTTCACCAGGTAGAGGAGAGACAGGTGCGGATATCTCAGCTATCCCACAGGGTGCTATTGAAAGAGTAGAGATCCTAAGAGATGGTGCATCAGCACAGTATGGTTCAGATGCCATCGCAGGTGTAATGAACATAATCTTAAAGAAAAATGCGGATAGAGGAAGTATAACTTTCAATGCTGGTATCACTGGCGAAGGTGATGGCGAATCTTATGGAATAGCACTTAACAATGGTGCCAAACTAGGTGAAAATGGTTTTGTGAACTATACAGTTGATTTATCTAAACGAGAATTATCGAATAGACCAGGTACGGTAAGTGCAGAGGGAGAAGCAGGTGATTTCGGTGCTGATCTTGGAGTAGTTCAAGAATTTTTGGCTAGAAATCCAGATGCAAACAATATCAATGGTAACCCAGAAACAACGGCGGCTAAATTTGCCATAAACTTGGGTGTTGATCTTTCAGATGATTCTGAATTGTATGGTAATGCAGCTTACGTCTACAAAAAAGTAAACAGTTTTGCTAATTACAGAACTCCTTACTGGAGAACAGTTGACGAATTCCCATATTTAGCGGATTTCTTTCCAGGAGATCACCCAACTAACGCGGGTGGATATGATGGTTATGTTCCTACTTTTGATGGTGACCTTTTTGATTATAATGGTACAGTAGGTGTACGATCTAAAAAAGGTGGATGGAATTCAGATGCAAGTTTCACTTTTGGTAGTAACGAGCAAACTTATTTAGTTAGAAATACACATAATAGAAATGGTACATTAAACCCAGATGGTTCTAATAAGTACAAAGAAAATAGTCCACTTATTTTTGATCCAGGTGGTACTAGATTTAGCCACGTAGTAGGTAACATAGATATATCTAGAAGATTGAATGACAAATTCGGAATTGCATTTGGTTCTGAGTTTAGAAGTGAGACTTTTACAGTTATAGAAGGCATACTTTCTTCTTATGAAGATGGAGGTGGAGATTCATTTGCAGGTAACGATCCTAGAAACTCTGGTTCATTTAACAGATACAACTTCGGTGGGTATTTCGATGTTGCATATGATATAAATGATGATTTCCTTGTCAATGGTACAGGTAGAGTCGAAAATTATAGTGACTTCGGTTCTGCTTTTGTTTGGAAGTTAAGTTCTAGATATAAAATTGCAGACAATAAGGCAACAATTAGAGGGTCTGTATCTACAGGATTCAGAGCACCATCATTGCACCAGATTTTCACACAGAAAGCACAATACAGTTTCATCCCAGGACAAGGAATCCAGGTAGGTGGACTTGTAAACAATGTTTCTAGAGAAGCAAAATTATTAGGACTACCTTCTCTAAAACCTGAAAAATCAACAAACATTACTGTTGGTTTTGGGTTGAGACCTAGTGATGACTTTAGTTTCACACTAGATTACTACAATATTGCAGTAGAAGACAGAGTGATTCTATCTTCGGAGATTGGAGCTACTGATGGAGGAGCTACTCCTCTTGATGTAATATTACAAGACAACAATCTTTCTGATTTAAGTTTCTTTGTAAATGGACTAGATACTAGAACTTCAGGTTTGGATTTCGTAGCGAGTTACAGAGGTGTTTCATTAGGATCTAGTAAGTTAGGAATTAACTTATCTGGTAATTATACACTACAAAATGAAAGAGATGGAGCGGTTAAAAACCCTGCATTAGTAGAGTCTGCTGGACAGACAGTATCTAATCAGACTCAAGAAGCTCTATTCTTTACTTCTAGACCATTATTCAAAGTGATTTTAGGGTTAGATGCAAGATTCGGAAAGTTAGGTGTTTCACTTAACAATACTGTTTTCGGTCCAACGACATTCTACCAACAAGGACTAGATCAAGGACTTTATACAGAGTTTTCGACTAAAGTAGTTACTGATTTAGCTCTTAACTATGGATTTACAGACAAAGTAAATTTGACGCTTAATCTGAATAATTTGCTAGGTATTTTACCAGAGTGGAGTTTCAAAGGTGATGATACATTCACAGGAAGTCTTGATGATGCTGCATACCTTCAGAATCAATCTAACTTAATCACTTTCAATCAGAGATATTCTCAGATGACATATGATGGTTACCATTTCAGTCAGTTAGGAAGATTGTTTAATCTTTCTCTTAACGTTGAATTTTAAGAATTAAGAATTTTAGTTTATTATGACCTTGATCGACGATGTTGATCAAGGTCTTTTTTATAATAATACATTTTTGTTTAACCCAATTCATTCGGCACGCATTGAGCTTTCTGCGAAAGTCCATTGTTTCTTAGCTTATGTTCATAGTTTTTAGATTAGACTAATAACAAAAGTTTCGAAACACAGATCTCTATTAACTCCCATTTCCTTATCTTTACATCCAATTCAATAAAACATATATATGAGCGACATCTGGCAGGTTGGTAAAAAGAAGAAGACAGGAATACGTAAAGGTGTAGAAAACGCTGTACTTGTGAGCGTCATATTGGATGGCCAAAGGAAAGAAGAAGCGCAAGAACATCTCGATGAGTTAGAGTTCTTAGCTATGACAGCTGGAGCGAATACTGTAAAGCAATTCACTCAAAAGCTGAAACATCCTAATTCTCGGACCTTTGTAGGAACTGGAAAGATGGAAGAGATACGTCAGTATATCGAGGATCATGAAGATATAGTCATGGTTATATTCGATGATGACCTTTCAGGAAAACAAACCAGTATACTGGAAGAAGAACTGAAGGTGAAGATCATTGATCGTAGTACGCTTATCCTTGATATATTCGCAAGTAGAGCACAGACTGCACAGGCTCGTACACAAGTGGAACTGGCCCAGATGAAATATCTTCTTCCACGATTAAGAGGATTATGGGATCACTTAGAAAGACAACGAGGTGGAATTGGAATGAGAGGTCCTGGAGAGATGGAGATTGAAACAGATAGAAGGATCGTCTGGGATAAAATAGCATTACTAAAAGCTCGATTAGAAAAGATAGACAAACAAGCAATCACTCAGCGTAAGAATCGTGGTGATATGATCCGAGTTGCATTAGTGGGATATACAAATGCCGGAAAATCAACCTTGATGAATCTTCTAAGTAAGTCAGAAGTATTTGCAGAAGATAAGTTATTCGCAACCTTGGATACTACAGTAAGAAAAGTAGTCTTAGAAAGAATGCCATTTTTGATGTCGGACACTGTAGGATTTATCAGAAAACTGCCACACCATTTAGTTGAAAGCTTTAAGTCTACATTAGATGAAACAAGAGAAAGTGATATCCTAATCCATGTAGTAGACGTATCTCACCCACAATTCGAAGATCAGCTAAAAACGGTAAATAAAACGCTTGAGGAACTAGAAGTAGGAGATAAGAAAACACTGATCGTTTTCAACAAAATCGATTTATACAGAGAACGATACTTCGATGATTTACTAGACGAAGACGTCAAAGTAGAAATTCTTGCCGAACTCAAACAGAATCTTAAAAACAACTATGATCATGATAATATGTTCATCTCAGCTAAAGATGGAGAAAACATTCCTGAGCTAAAAGCTAAGATCAAAATTATGGTTGAGGAGATGTATAATGTGAGGTATCCTTATAAATCGAAGTTCTTTTAAGAAATTGCGAAGTCGTTACTTCTGCAAAATCGTGAAATCGCTCAACTGCAAAATCGCTTTTTGATGTTGATTATTTTTCATAGCTTAATATTATGGATTCATTATTAACTTAATTCGTTTCCTTTCTATTTATCATGCCTTTCAATTACATTTGTTAGCATAAATATCTACGCATAATGTATTCTACACAAGAGCAAAAGAAAATATACGACCTCTCTAAACAGATGTTGAAGACGGAAAATATATCCCCTTTGGATATTGGTTCACTTAGAGATCTTCTTAAATTTCATGAGTGGAAATATTATGTAGAGAACCAGCCTGTAGTCTCAGATTTCGAATACGATCAACTCTACAAAAAGCTAGAAGCACTCGAACGTTCGAATCCAAATTTAATAACACTAGATTCACCTACACAAAGGGTCGCTAGCGATTTGAATCCAGATTTTGAACCAGTAGCTCATACTGTACCGATGCTGTCGCTAGGTAACTCTTACAATGCGGACGACCTCAATGATTTTGACAAACAGATCAAGAAACTGTGTGGATTAGACCCAGATTCTAAGGTCGAATACTGTATAGAACCAAAGTTCGATGGAGGAAGTATCGCGCTCGTATATGAAGATGACTACTTGGTAAGAGGCGCCACTAGAGGAAATGGCACCAAAGGAGAAGAAATGACTCCAAATGCCAAAGCAATGCCATCGATTCCGCTCAAAGCCGCATTTTCCAAATTAGGCATATTCAAAGCGGAGCTTCGTGGAGAAGCTTTGATCAGAAAAGATAATTTTGATAAGGTAAACAAGGAACGTGTAAAAGCGGGGAAAGAACTATTTGCTAATCCGAGAAACGCAGCGACAGGAGGATTAAGAACCAAAGATGCTAACGAGACTCGAAGAAGAGGTCTGGAAGCATTTATATTCCAATTGGGATATGCTGTTGATTCAGCTGGCAATGACATGTTGCCCACTCTTGCTACCCATGACAAAGGAATAGAAACACTGGGAAACCTTGGTTTTAAAATTCCAATAATCGAACGGAAAGTAGTAGATTCTATCCAAGGAGCTATTGACTTTTGTAAAGATTGGGAGGAAAAGAGAGATGATTACCACTACGAGATAGATGGTATGGTAGTGAAAGTAAATAGTCTAGAACTGCAAGATAAATGTGGCTTTACTTCCCATCATCCAAGATGGGCAATAGCTTACAAATTCAAGGCAAAACAGGCGACGACAAAAATGATCAACATCGAATATCAGGTGGGTAAGGTCGGTTCCATCACACCAGTTGCCAAGCTTGATCCTGTTCATATTGCAGGGGTAACCGTATCTTCTGTCTCGCTACACAATGAAGAATTTATAGTAGGTAAAGATCTAAGAATAGGAGACACCGTAGTCGTAGAGCGTGCAGGCGATGTGATTCCATATATAGTGAAATCACTGGAGGAATTGAGAGATGGATCAGAAGAACCGCCAAAGTTTCCAGAATTCTGTCCGATTAACACGACAGACACTCAAGTCCCTTTAGTAAAAATAGAAACCGAGGCAGCATGGCGATGTCCTAATTGTGTTTGTGGTGCTCAGGAGTTGCAAAAAATAATCTTCCATGTATCGAAAGTAGCTATGGATATCGATGGATTTGGTAAGTCTAATGTTGAGCGGTTTCACCAAGAAGGATGGCTCCAAGACATCTCTGACGTTTATAATCTAGACTACAGTCAAATTTCTACATTGGAAGGTTTTGGCCAAAGAAGTGCCGTCAAATTAGAAGCGAGCATTAATAAAGCAAAGGAAAATCCAATATCAAAATTATTACACTCACTATCTGTACACCACTTGGGTAAAAAAGCGTCTCAATTGATTGCTCAAGAGATTGAGCATGTGCTCGATTTGAGAGATTGGACAGAAGAGAAATTCACAGACATTAAAGACATAGGTCCTGTAGTGGCCAAAAATGTAATCGAATACTTCTCCAATCCAATAAATATCAGAATGCTGGAGCGCATGGAAAATTATGGTGTCAATCTCACTCAGACAGAAGAAGATAAACCGCTTCAAATTGCAGAAGGAGCTCCATTAGCTGGTAAGACGATATTATTTACGGGTTCGCTTCAACGTATGGGCCGAAAACGTGCGCAGGAATTAGCTGCGAAACATGGTGCAAAGAATATTTCTGCGGTGAGTAAAAACTTGGATGTTCTAGTTGCAGGTGAGAAAGCTGGATCAAAATTGAAGAAAGCGGAGGCACTGGGTACTGTTCAAGTAATGAGTGAAGATGAATTTATAGAATTGATTGGGGAAGAGTAATTTTGTATTGTAGATTATTCGATGTTTCGACACTAGACTATTCGACTTTATTGGATGGTTTAATTCATATGACTTATATAGATATGCGTTATGTCATTTCTACTTGAACTAAATCACTGCTAGGTGCTCATGACGAAGTACGATTAAAATAGTACGCCCAAACCATTTTATGTAGTATAGCGTCTTTATAAAAAATACTGATCACATGAAACATCTAATAATTTGCACACTCTTTACTTTGCTTGTTATATCATGTAATAAAGAAGAAACTTCAAGCAACATTACTCAAGAAAACCTAATAGCTTGCTGGAAGCATGACTCCGAAGCACAAACAACTGACGGTAATACAACATACCTAATGACAAAATGTGAAGTAAAGGACTTCCCTGCCTCTTGGTTTAGATATTCAATAATATTTGAAGAAGATAATAAAGGGTCGGAGCTTTTACTTGCACCTAATGATGCACATTCTTATCATGATATAACTTGGCGCTTATCCGATCAAAATCTAACTATTAATGGTCTCTTTGAAGAGGTCGAATATAGTGTAGAGTTTATAAGTGCAGAATCAATATTACTTACTAAGAATTAATATCAAAAAGTAGCCTTTACTTGAGCACGAGCTATATGTATAGTAGATGCGTTACCCGTTTTCCTGCCCTCATAACTGATATTAAGATCAATATTATTGGAGAGTCGCTTTGTGAAAAGTGTGTTCCATATAAAATTCCTTCCTTCTTTTAGCCCATCTAAAAGATCAAATTCTATAGGACTGTTGGCTTGTACATCAGTGGTTACATTCACATAACTGAAAGAAAAATTTAGATTAGCATTAGAGGCTTGCCGATATGTTGTAGCTAAGGTAAAATCATGACTACTGGCTACTTCTCCACTATTTATCTGTTGCTTTCTTGTGTCATATGCATACTGAAGATTGATTCTAAAATCACTACTTGGTCTATAGCTAACTTCTGGATTAAGTGAATAAAAATTAATATCAAGATTCCTTGTTGGATCAATAATCGAAGTGTAGTTTCTATTGCCATTTTTCAGATTCAAAATAAAATCGGCTGATTTAGCCAATCGTACTCTTGATCTAAAAAAACTCTCAATCAAACCTCTACTTTCTCTTCCAGATATCTGGGTAAATACATTCTCGGTCACTTTATTTCCTACTTGAAAATCGATCGTCGGATTCCCTCTATTGACAAATAATGTATTACTAATGAGAGAATTGTAGCTAACCAGGTTCGTATCCACTGAACTAAAATTCAAGAATGTACTTTCTTGACTTGTCCCATCGTCTTCCACTTTTTTTGCAATTCTAAACGTACTCACAGTGGATAATCTTGA
This sequence comes from uncultured Saprospiraceae bacterium, assembly GCA_938003955.1. Lineage (GTDB taxonomy): Bacteria > Bacteroidota > Bacteroidia > Chitinophagales > Saprospiraceae > CAJXUU01. The sequence goes on from CALKXE010000087.1 coordinate 25,265, forward strand.
CAATACATTCTCTGTCCAGTGAGTTTTCTTTTTGGCTCTATCATCTTTTTCCGAACTATTCAATTTCGATCTCTCCTTTCTTTTCTTCTTTTTTCTTGCAGAGAAGAACTTCTTCGGATCTATTCTGAGGCTTTGTGTTAGACTTTGATTATTCGTTGTGATAAACTCATTGTTAATCAATGACAGTCTTATGAAATTGCCAGTCCCTAAATCAGGAGCATATCTGAAGTTATTATTGACCAATACAGAATCAGCATTACCAATATAAATATAATCTCCCTGTCCAGTTTCTACTTTCTCGTAGAAATACTCAATTTTTGGTTCTTGTCCAGAATTTATTAGGTAGTTTGTATTAGTAAGAAAGAGACCGTCCCATGCTTGTAAGTTATGATCGAGTCTACCGATAAGTGTTCGTTTACTTTTGCTGGCATTAGGTAGTAATTCTTCGCGGCCTACCACAAAATCCCTAATTCCAAAATTAAAACTTAATGCATGCTTTAGTGAGAAAGTCCACTTAGCCGAAGTATTTATCTCATTGGTGGCAATACTTTCAACAAGATTTTCCGCTTCCGGGAAAAAATCTTTTCTACTACTATATTGAACTTTATAATGCAGTCTATTCTCTTCTCCATTTTCAAGGTATGCCCTGTAGATATCAAATGCAAAACTATTAGCGAGCAGATCGTTTGAGCCAGTCAACAATGATCTCTTGTTCACCTCCCCTTCGTAAATTGCTCCTAATCTTAGCGTTCTTTTTTTAGAAATCAATTGAGAAACATCAACCTTCGGCCTTTCGAATAATGTCTTCTCATCGAATCCTTCACTTGAGAGATAGTCCATCTTTCCCAAAGCAGTAAACCCCTTCTTTCGGAATATGAAATTTGCATTATGATTTATTCCTTGGTAATCACTACTTACTGATAAGTCATTGGCTTCGACTCCAAAACTCTTGAAAGTATACTTGATTTCCATTGAATCTATTTTACCAATTCCAATAGATGATTCTATCAGGTTTTGACGACCACTAATCAGGGGATTTGTAATGTTCCAATCTCGGCTAAACTCAGCATTTCTGTAAGGGTTTAGTGGAACATAGTTCGCATCTACAAATTCGAATTTATTATCCGTAAATAGTTTAATTTTTCGCCTCTTACTAAGATTAATATTGTGGTCATAAGTTAGCACTGCGGCATAACCTACATTATTATTATTACCCAACTCCGCGAATCTATTAACATCAGTATTACTCAGCGACACTTCAGATCCAATATTAATATTATCTCTTGGTCTTAATTTAGCACCAAAACTTAGTATCTGTTTTTTCTCGGGAGGAGTAAGCGATGTAAATGGCTCATAAATACCATTTCCTGGTCCAACATATTTATAGACTCGTCCATTAACTAGTGTATTATCATCTATAATATACCTCCCCTCTCCTACAGATACTTCCATGAATGACGCCAGAAATAATTGCTCAGAATTATCAGCACTATACTCTAAAAAAAAAGGATCTGTGTCCCCTGGTATTACACTAGTATTAAGACGATATCTTACTTGGCCAGGAATAAAAACAGTATCCGTCAGTGGCCTAATAGAAGAAATTCGTGCACTCCCTATATTATCACCTACCATTTTCAGCAAATTGATATCAGTACTGTCTAGCACAATATCGCCAGTCGAAGTCTTACTATCTTGTTCATTATAAAAATTGAAGTTTAGATCAAATTTTGATGTTTTATAATAGAGATTAGAAGCATATACACTACGTAAATAATTATTGGTTCGGTATTCATATTCTACAATAATTCTAGTTTCTCTAGCTATCAATCTATTAGGAGTGAAGGTAACCTCCGCTCTGTTATAATCAATGATATAATCATAGTCCAGTCCCCTTTCCAACAATCTACCATCCAAGTAAACCTTTTCAGAACCGGATAAAACGATAAGAAACCGTTCACCATTATTCCCAGTCAATTTATAGGGTCCTTGATTTCCCTCTTTGGTATCTAGTGTCTGTCTTGCAAATTTCCCTCTAGAAATGGCGAAACTACCATTACTAATGAGCTTACTACCATTACTAAAATCCGTAATATTTGAGCCTGAAAGTCCTTTTAGTTTTTTAAAGTAATTGATAAAATATCCATCAGGCCGTTCTAGATTATAATCACCAGCTATGATGCTAGTTTTGTCGCGACTTACTTTGATGAATACTTTATCGAACTCCTGGATAAGCTGCGTATTCCCTTCTGGCTGGATAGGAATATTATCATCCGAAATAGCGGCTACTACCTTGATTCTATTACCTAAGTCACCCGCTAGCTGAAGGTTAAAATTAGAATTAAGGACTAAACTTTGACTATTACCAACAGAGAATCCTCTTGAAAATGACCCATTATAATCAAGCCCTTTTGCATCAATAATTTCTTTTCCTCTTGGAGTAAAATTATAATCTGACCCAATATAAATAGCTTGATCCTCTTCTTTCATCATAGTAGAATCAAGATGAAAATATTCTTGTTCCACATCAAAAGGTAAAACTCGATATGAAATACTAACTGTATCGTCTAAAAATTCAGCACATACATCTTCATCGAAGATTATGGTTTTATTTTGAATCGAAAAATCAAATATTGATTTACCATTTTTTGCAACAACGATCACACTCTTAGGTGCCAAGGTGAAAGAATCTAACACCACGCTGCAGTCAGAAACGGTGATGGCTTTGTTACGTTGACCTTGTAATACTACGGATTGTCCATCTGCACTGTTAGTACAGATGCAAAAAATCGTAATGAAGTAAATTAAAGTCTTAATCATAAAAGATAGCAATTTGCTATGTTCAGCACAAATATAATAGGTCTTAATAGCAAACGTCTATCATTCTGAAATGAGTATATTAAGTTAATAAATAGTGTGAATTCTTATTTCCGAAATAATTATGCAGGAGCCTTTTGAAATGCTCAAAACACTATTTGAATCGTAAGGTCAAATTTACATTATTTTCATAGTCAGAAAATAGATCATATATACATGCATGATCTAGTGCATTGTACATAAATAGAAAACAAAGTAAAAGATTCAAAGCCAAAACAAAAAACGAGCATATTACAGTTTAAATATTAACTCACAATAAATTACACATTACACCATTAATACATATGTTTATATACACACATATCAATCTTAACTATGTAAAATATAAGTCAATTATGAAAATTAATGCTCAAAAATTTGATTTGAGCACTAATATTGTCTTATATTTGCACACTGAATGCGTATAAAATCGCACATCCATGAGCAAATACCTATATAACACCTGCAAAAGATACGTTTTAGTATCTGTTTGTACAATAATAATTGCAACAGTTTCTAACGGTCAAACAGACCGGCCTATCGATGGTTTTGGCTATAATCAAGCTAATCCTACCTGGGGGGCTACATTTGACACGCAACCTAGATTGAGTCCAGCTGATTTCGTAACAGGAGCGCCGACGATGTCTGAACCAAAAGTAGGTGTTTTCTATAGACCACAACCAAGAATAATATCAAATACACTATTCGCACAAGACGATAATATAAATTCTGATTTAGCGCTTAGTGATTTTACATGGGTATTCGGTCAATTTGTTGATCACGATATTATATTATCAGAAAATTCTAACGAACTCTTAGACAATATACTAGTTCCAGCTGACGACGAACACTTTGTTCCTGGATCTATTATAAGAATGTTTAGAAGTGAAGCTGCAGAAGGTACTGGAATAACAACTCCAAGACAACACGTCAATAGCATTACAGCATTCTTAGATTTATCAAATGTATATGGTTCTGACGAAGATCGTGCTACATGGCTAAGATCATTAGAAAATGGGAAACTAAAAGTAGGAATTGGTAATATGTTACCATGGAATACTTTGGATGGTAATTTCAATGGTAGCTTAGATCCTAATGCTCCACACATGGCTGATGATACTGAGTCACTGGTCAAGATGTATGTGGCAGGTGATATAAGAGCTAATGAAAACCCATTATTAATTGCATGTCATACGTTGTTTGTTAGAGAGCACAACAGATTGTGTGACATAGAGAAAGACAACCATCCAGGTTGGAATGATGAAAGAATATATCAACAAGCTAGAAAGAAGCTAATATCTTATTATCAGAAAATCGTTTTTACAGATTGGTTACCAGCTTTAGGTGTCAATCTTCCTCCCTATTCTGGCTATAAAGAAACAGTGAATCCTCAAATCTCAAACGAATTTTCTACTGCAGCTTTTAGAATGGGACATACACTCATCAACAGTTCTATAATCAGATTGGACAATGATGGTGAAGAAATTAAAAGTGGACACATATCACTAAGAGACGCTTTCTTCAACCCTTTAGTTGTGGAATATGCTGGAGGCATCGAACCTTATTTTAAGGGAATGGCTACACAAGTTCAACAAGAATTCGATTGCAAAGTAATAGATGACGTAAGAAACTTTTTATTTGGAAATCCTGGACAAGGAGGACTAGATCTAGCGGCAATCAATATCAATAGAGGTAGGGATAGAGGAATTTCTGATTATAACACAATTAGAGCAAGCTTAGGAATGCCAAGATTAAGTTCATTTTTGGAATTGACAGAAGATGCTGAGGAAGCAGCTGTAATGGAAGAATTATATGAAGGAGAAATCGACGATGTTGACCCATGGGTTGGTATGCTTGCAGAGCCGCATGTTGAAGATGGTCTTTTTGGAAACTTAGTTACTACTATTTTAGAAAAGCAATTTCAAGCCTTAAGAGAAGGCGACAGATTCTACTACGAAAACATGGAATTTGATGAATCAGAAATTAATGATATCGAATCCGTATCAATGCGAAGAATATTAATGAGAAACACTAGTATCTCCTTAATGCAAGAAGATGTATTCAGAGCTATGCCTCATGGTAACATTGAGAGCGGGCCAGAATTGATACCGTTTCCTCTAGAAGCAGTAATATATCCAAATCCTGTTCTTGACGACCTAAATATTAAAGTATATGGATCTAAAGACGAAGAGCTTACTGTTTCTGTGATTAACTATATGGGTCAAATGCTTGTAAAAAACACGCACCATGTATACAAAGGAAGTAATATCCTAAATATAGATATTGCATCTTGCCCAAGAGGTTTCTATAATGTTATCATAGAAACTGAAAACAAAATCAACGTTCTTAAGATGATTAAGAAGTAGAAAAATTTATTTCTTAATATCATTCTCCACCTTTGCAGTCTTAACTGTCCATTGATATAATACTATACAAGCATGGATTCTATAAAGACATTTCCTAAGTTCACTTTATTTTTTGCACTTTTGATGGCATTGGAAATTGCCGGTCTTACTGTCATCCCTACATTCCATATGGTAAGCAAAGCCATGATCATGGCAGGTCTTATTGGTTTTTATATTCTTGTAGAGAAAAGACAAAATAACGCATTTCTAGCCGGTCTCATCTTTGCTCTTCTTGGGGATTGTTTTTTATTATATGAAACAGTAGAATTATTTATTATAGGATTGATCTGTTTTCTAATAATGCAATTATCCTATGCCGTCGCCTTTAATAACAAGAGAAGGATTCCAAAAAATAGAGATTATCTTATATGTCTAGGTATATTAATAATTGGTGTAGCTGCATTATCAGTTATTTGGCCAGACCTGGGAAGTATGCAAACCTCTGTCGGCCTCTATGCGACTTCTATTGTACTTATGGCTATCTATGCTTACCTGAGACATCCAAGACTAAGAGGCTACAAGATTGTGCTAGCAGGAGTGATATTATTTATAATTTCTGATATGTTATTAGGACTTAATAAGTTTAGCGATCCTTTACCATATGGTCAAATTTTTGTCATGGTAACCTACATGCTAGCTCAGTATTTAATCGTGACTGGAGAGGTATTAAGTAACATGCCTAGACCAAAAATTCAACAAAAAGCTAATCCTAACTCTTCATTTAATAGACATAAGAGATCCTGAAGAATTCATAGTTAGATTATCGATAATGTAACACCTATTGAAATTATTCCCCTTCCTTCATTCTTTTATGAATCCCTTGACTAGTCAATATTCGTATCCTTTCCATATACTTTTCATCGTGAATATTAAGGATAAAGATCACAATTAAAAAATAGCACTTAGTAACTAACCTACCTGATGTTATTGATTTAAGTTTCAGCTCAAGATTTGATTTTTCTCATTATGACAAAGTAGCAAATAAAAGACTACGTGCGTTTGTTCTGCAAGCCACACTTGTCTAGTCTTTACCGAGTTAGTAATGTCTGTTGAAAAATATTGTTAGAAACACAAAAAGTTCACCTTATCTCATCAAGTACGTTTGATTGTGCAACGAGTGTTTTTTGCTTTGCAAGCAATCTCTTTTACCATTCTTAACTCAAAATACTTTTGTGTCCGATCTAAAAATAATCTCCAATATCCCTTTGGAGCTAAGGACTTTCTTCCAAATCCACTTCTTGTCTGAACCAAGCTAAAGGTATTTATATGCAATCAAAAAACACACTTCAATGAAGTTTCTATAACTATGTCTCTCAAAATAGTTTTCTTAATCCAATATTGCCTCGCTATCTCAGTATTGCACATAAAAAAGCCACCTGTGATTGATGCAGGCGGCCCGAGTTTTGGTTATTCATCAAAGTTTCCCTTGATTATAACAGTATTAAAGGTGTTTTAAGATTCACCAGCATAATATAAAATCATACTGTTTATTTCTTTATCTACTTCTAGCTCTGGAGCCAGTGTATAGATTATAGTATGTAAAGAATAATCTTCAAGCAATGCTTCTTTAAGATATTCTAATCCGTCTTTTTTATTTTTTAAGAAGAAATTTGCCATTGCTCTGCAGTACAATAAATCAGCACCAAAAGTATATTCTTCAGCCTCGTCTAATATTTGTATTGCTTCTTCGTGTAAACCTAGCTTCATCAAGAATGAAGCGAACTCCATCCAAAAATGAGTCTGTTCTGGTCCGTCACTTACAGCTAAATGAAAATTAACAGTCGCTTTATTATAATCCTCAACAGCTACATAAGCTCTAGCTACACCGATATAATATTCGCCAGCTCCATCTTCTATTTCAATCGCCTTATGATAAGCATTTATTGCACTATACCACTTCTCTTCTTTACTAAAACATTCTCCTAAGAAGAAGTATACTTCATCGTTGTAAGGGTCTTGTTTAATTGCTTTGTAAAGATTACTCTTACAAGCTTTTGTCTTGTTAAGATACATCTGACACTCTGCGATTTTTATCAGAAGGTCATTGTCCTCGCCGAAAATAGATATCGCCTCTTCGTAGATACTTAAGGCTCTATCAAAATCTTTGATTTGACAGCATAAGTCTGCACATTCTAAATACCCTTCTTCAAAGTCAGGATTTACGATATACGAATACTCTAATGCATCAATTGCCTTTTCATATTCTCCTGAAAATGAAAATGAATGTCCAAGATTATACCAAGCAAGACTATTATAAGGATTGTTATCTATAATTTTCGACATAAAGTCAGCACACTCGAAGTATTTCTTACTTAATTCTGTCGCTGCCCAAAATTTCTCAAGAGCTTCCTTATTGCTATTTTCTAGATCTATAGCCTTCTTTAGAGCATCAAACCTTTCTAAATGATTACTCATCTCAGCATTTATATCAGCTTCGCAAAGATATATTTCTACTAGGTCTCCTTCTAGAGCCGTTTCTTTTAATGTTTCGAGATGGTGGAATGCTGCATCATACTCTCCACTGAGAGCTAATGCCTTTACTTTGAGTATAATTATCTCATTCTCAAAAGGTGCAATCGTTTGAGCTTTCTCTAAATGTTCTAGACAATCCTCTATGGCATTAACTTTGAGTAATACTCTAGCCATAATGATATAAAAATCAGATCTATATTTAAACTGTTCTAGCGCAAGCTTAGCAACATCAAGGGCCTTATCAAATTCTTGTTCTCCTTCGTAATAACCAATTAATTTGAAAAAAACTTTATCACTGAGGTACTCAATGTTGCCGTTCTCATAGTTGGCTTCGAATTCGGAAACAAGACTTATCAACGCCGAATCTCGTCGTATCCTTTGTTCCATATATTGTACTTATGTACGGGATTATAAATTCGTTAGATCAAATATAGATAAATAATTACCACTGAGACTACTTCGAAACTACTTTTTTTCCATACAATTTTGTGTATGTTAATAAGTTATAATCTGTGTTTAATCATCTGATTATCATTACTTTATAAAAGTTAAGATATTTTTTAATATTTTTAATTCTCTATATCCCATATCTATACACATGAGTAGATTTTTACATGTAGAAGCAAAAAATATATAAATTATTTTTCAACTTGTGATAAAGAAGTTCCTTTTTACCTTGAAAAATTACTTTCGCGATTGCTTATTCACAAAATACACGCCTGCAAACAAAAGTATAGCAGAACTGATTTTTACAGAATCTAAAGTATCATCACCAATCAAGATAGCTGCACCTGCAGCTATCAATGGCTGGAAGTATACGTAAAACCCGACAGTTGATGGAGTAACTCTCGAGAGTGCATAAGCATTGAGAAGATATGTTCCCGCAGTTACTAATACTAATACGTACACTATTGATAACCAAATACTCGCAGGAAACGAAGCATAATCTGCAGTCAGGGCATCATGGCCACCAAATGGCATAATTAGAAATATCCCAAAGAGGAAAATCCATTTGAGGACGGTAATCGGGTTATATTTTACATACAACCTCTGAACAAGCACCAGATAGAATCCATATGAAACTGCATTGACCATAACCAGAACATCTCCATAGACCGAAGCAACTTTATCGGACATACTTCCACTGTTAGATACTAATAATCCAGCTCCTAACAATCCCAGTATTATACCTAACAATTTACTTTTTGTTACTTTCTCCTTTATAATAATAGCACTAATCAAAAGTACAATACATGGAGTGAGAACCATGATCAAAGACGCATGAATAGGAGATGTGTTTTTTAATCCTTCAAAAAATGCTAGCATATTTACTGCACCACCAAAAACAGCACACATTAAAGTGTACATTAAATCTTTTCTATCTAGTTTCTCTTTAACGAACAGTCCATGGACTATGGATAATATAATGAATCCAGCAATTACTCGTAACATGATAAACCCAAAAGGAGTCAAATACTCTTTGACCATTACATCTTTGGCCACCAAATAATTCAGCCCATAGATAAATGCTACAATAGTTAAAGCAAAATGTATTTTAAGCTTTTCAGGGATGGCTATATTCATGATGCGAAAATAGATATTTTGAAGACTAAGACTTATTCTATATCAAGTAAATATTGAATATCTCCGAAATGAAAAAGTCGAAGAGTAATTCAATACTCTTCGACTTTTCATCATTCTATTTCTTTGTCTTACCTTTTTCCCGTTCTTTCATTCTTCTCTTAATCGATTTGTACACTTTGTCTCTAAATATATTCTCGATAGTAAACAGCTTAGCTATTTTTGCTTTTGATATAGCCGTTTCCATTTTTTTGAAATACATTTTTTTCAAGTCAAGCTTTTTTTGTTCCTTTTCAAATATAGTATTCAAAAAAATCTCAGCATCCGCGTCTGTAAAATCTTTGTCCGACCTTCCTTTTTCTCTAGCCTCGGCTCTCAAGCTTCTCATTTCATCTTGAAACTCATTATATATAGGCCAAAATTTTTGAGCTTCTTCAGCACTCAACTCAAGCTCCTCGGTGATATAACCAATTTTTTTAGTCTCCATACGACTATCTCTCCCTTCACTTTTCTGCTTTCTTTTTTCACCTCCTTTTCTGCCTTGATGTTCCTGAGCAGTGACTCCCGTTGCAAGAATCAAAAAAGCCAATATTGAAATATAATTTTTCATATCTATCTATTTTTATAAAATTCAGCTTCATTCTTTTCATATAGGAAACTGAAACATTCTGTTTACTTATTATTTAGAGCAATAATTCATCTAGATCATCTAATCCCACTTCATCAAGGAATAAATCAATGTCCATATCATTATACTCTACCTCCATTTCCTCAATTAGCTCAAATTCACCTAGCTCAAGAATTTCCGACAAATCTATATCGTCATTATCTGCCAAATAGTCAAATGCTTCTTCTAATTCCACATCGAGAGCAAAAGACTCACTTTCGCCAGTACTATCATGTGTACTTATTGTAAAATATGAGGCAGTACATAATAAAACAATTGATGCCGCAGCTATCCAGCGTTTAGCGCTTAAGGAGATTACTCTAGCAGATTTGTCTGACTTTGCCTTAATTAAAACTTCATCCGATAAATTTTCAAAATAACCATCAGGTACATTCTCATCACTATTATACACTGTTTTATCTGCTTCTAATCCTAGGTTTTCAAAATACGAATCAGGAACCTTAAAAGGATTACGATTACCTATTTGTAGTAGGCGAGGTGCTATATGTTCTATTTCTTGTAATATTTCTTTTTTCATCACTGTCCTTTTACGTAATTCTCTATTTTTTTCACAGCGTGGTGATATGACGCTTTCAAAGCACCTACAGATGTTTCTAGCATTTCCGACATATCCTTATAGCTCATCTCATCATAATATCTGAGATTAAATACCGTTTTTTGCTTTTCTGGAAGTTGTAATATTGCTTTCTGAAGTGCAAGTTCAGCTTCGTTTCCATCAAAAAAGGTATCAGCCCTTAAGGAATACTCTATCGAATTTTCATCTCCATCGATGGCTTCAGTTCGCTTCTTTTTTTTCCTATTAAGAAAAGTAATACTTTCATTCGTCGCTATCCTATATATCCAAGTATAGATTTTAGAGTCTCTATTAAATTTACCAATATTTTTATACACTTTTATGAAGGTATTTTGCAAGACATCATTAGCATCATCATGCAATGTGACCATCCTTCGAATATGCCAATAAATTGGTTCTTGAAACTGATGCATCAACGACCTAAATCCTCCATCTTTGTTCAGTTGGATCAATTCTAAAATTTGCTCATCTGTAAGTTGTGCTTTCAAATACTAATTATTGAGTACGTTTATATGACTCATTTATTTGTCAAAGGTTTAAAACACGAATTGTTTTATTAATTGAACTCATGAAGTTCTATGTCATTTAGCTTCGCTAGATCAAGAATAGTAGTTGATTCTTTATTATTGTACATCGGTATAAATTTAGCTCCGTCTACCAAATCAATGCAGCTATATGACCGTTTACTGTGTATAATCTGCGAATAAGTATCATCGAAGCCCTTAATCAATACGAGCACCTCTAATTTATTATCAATCAACCTTTGTAAAGACTTACCGTACAAAGGACTGTCCTCTGTTATATTATGTACAATCGTCCAATTGAGTGGAAATAGATGAATACTCTCAAACTCCAAATCAAGTCGTTTGAACCTTCTTCTCATTTGACCATCAACTTCTTCTAGCCATGCCAATGTAACTCTTGCTTGAAGATCAATAATCTGATTATTCGCAGCATTTACTATTCTGAACTGTAGTGATCTACTGTTATTCTTATTGGCATTAGGTGCAATGAGCATTTTATCACTAAATAATATATGTGCCTTAGGCTTTGAGAATTTCGCAAACGACAAACCAGTCAATATTGCAAATGAGATAAGACCTACAAATGCCACAAAAGCTGACACTAAATTGGCAGCATTGCCTTGCGGACTCATACGTCCATAGCCCACAGTTGTAAATGTTTGGATACTAAAGTAAATCATCTGAGTATACATCTCAAACCAAGTATTCCCCTTAGCACCTACCACAAATTCTGGACCTATAGCCATGAATACAAGGGCAAATACGCAATTGAACAAGAAGTATATAATCAGAAAACTAACCAAAATTTTGGTCCAAGATAAAGTCAATACCGATTCGTAGATATTAGCACCCGATTTACCTTTTCGCTCTATATTGAAGGTTCCATCAGGATTAATCAATCTGTAATTATCATCATTTTGACGTTTATCGAAAACAAGGTTATCAGATTCTGCAATCTCTGATTCCTCTATGTTGTACTTTTCTTCGTTTTGCTCCAATTGTAAAATGATTTTACTATACGTAAGGTACTAATTTACAAGATTAATCTATTTCTCTTATTCACAAAATCATTTTTGATTCTAAAACCTTTACAAAGGAAGAAAAATGCTTAACAAGTCATCAAGTTCTATTTTATCATTAAAAAAACCAAAAAACTCATACCTTAGCCAGTCAACCAAGCATAATATGGGGATAAAATCAAAATTGATCATGCCTGCTGCCAAATGGACAGCAAATCACATAAATAAGTGGGCGGAAAGGGCTGTAGAAGATCAGGATAAGATCATGATGAAACTTGTGTCTAAGGCTAAAAACACTAAGTTTGGGAAAGATCACGGGTTTGAAAACATCAAATCTTATGAAGATTACAAGAATCAGGTACCCATTAGAGATTATGAAGGATTGCGCCCATACGTGGACGAAGTTGTAAATGGGAAATCTGACATTTTATGGCCTGGAAAACCAAAGTACTTTGCAAAAACAAGTGGTACTACTTCAGGTGTTAAATATATCCCATTGACAGCAGACAGTATGCCTAATCATATGAACTCTGCCAAAAGTGCAATGTTAAATTATATAGCCGAATCCAAAGACGCTTCTGTTTTTGATGGTAAGATGATCTTCTTATCTGGATCTCCAGAATTATCCCAAAAAGGGGGAATAAATACTGGTAGATTATCAGGAATCGTAAATCATGAAATCCCTAGATGGCTGAAGGCCAATCAATTGCCGAGTTATGAAACTAACTGCATAGAAGAGTGGGAAGAAAAACTAGAAAAAATAGTTGACGAAACACTCATGAATGATATGCGACTTATCAGTGGGATACCTCCATGGGTTCAGATGTATTATGAAAGACTGCTCGAACGAACGGGAAAGTCAACTATCAAAGAGATATTCCCGAATTTTAACCTTTTCATGTACGGCGGAGTCAATTTCGAACCCTATCGTGCACAGCTAGAGTCATTAATCGGTGAACGAATTCCGAGTGTTGAGCTCTATCCGGCATCAGAAGGCTTCATAGCATTCCAAGTAAATCAAAACGAACAAGGACTTCTTCTTAATACAAAATCTGGTATTTTCTTCGAGTTCATTCCAGTAGATGAAGTTCATAAAGAGAAGCCCATTAGACTCAAACTTGATCAAGTAGAATTAGGAAAAGATTATGCTTTGATCATCAATAATAATGCTGGACTATGGGGATATAGTATTGGAGACAGTGTACGATTTGTGTCCTTCGCCCCATATAAGCTAGTCGTATCCGGAAGAATAAAGCACTACATCTCTGCATTCGGAGAACATGTAATAGGAAAAGAAGTAGAAGAAGCGATACTCAATGTGGCCAATAAACAAAATATTAGCATCGTAGAATTCACAGTGGCGCCGCAAGTAAATCCGGCAGACGGAAGTACACCATATCATGAATGGTTCGTAGAATTTGTGGATGCCCCGAAAGACATGGCAGCATTTTCTAAGTCCGTGGATTTGGAAATGGTGAAACAAAACATATACTACGAAGATCTTATAAAAGGAAAAATCCTTCAACCTCTCAAAATCAACAAACTCAAAACTGACGCATTCAGGTCATTCATGAGAGATCAGGGAAAACTGGGAGGACAGAATAAGGTCCCCCGTCTAAGTAACGACAGGAAAATTGCGGACAAACTCAATAAATATATTGACTAGTGACCAATCTCTCCATAGCAAAAAGCAATTATAAATACGTGCAGCTAATAGGTGCATTAATCCTTTTTTTTGCTACCATTTACCTAGTATCAATTCCACAACAATCAGACTTCATTAAGATTATATTGGCAGGAGGAGCTGCTTTTGCTAGCTATAGCTATTTATCTTTCTTTTCAGAAATGAAGGCTCGCCAAGTACTTGCCCTAGGCATTGGCATTAGAGTGGGCATATTATTCTTTTTTCCCAATCTGAGTGATGATATATACAGATTTGTGTGGGACGGACAGCTCATTTCACAAGGTGTTAATCCATATGGGTATTTGCCCTCCGATATTATCTCAGAAATGGAAGGCTCTTATTGGCAGCACTTATATTCCAATATGAATAGTCCAGACTACTTCACAATATATCCACCAATTACACAGCTGTTATTCTATGTTTCCACTTGGGTAGGTGAGAATATTTGGTGGAGTAGCTTTATAATTAAAATATGCTTTTTCATAGCGGAAATATTTACTTTTTATGGGTTGGTTCGTCTTCTCAACTCATTGATGAAAAACACTTCTCTTGTTGCCATATACTTTCTCAATCCACTAGTAATGGTAGAAGGAATGGGAAATCTTCATTTCGAGATTATTATGATTTCTTTTTGGGTTTGGGGTATATATCATACGATCACAAAGAAAAAAATAGTGCTCGGCGCATTATTTTTTGCATTATCTATCGCAAGCAAGCTGCTTCCATTGATGTTTCTCCCCTATTTCTTATTTAAAATGTCTGGGAAATATAGAACTAGATTCTTTATCTCTGGAATACTATTTACGTTACTTTCATTTTTACCGATTATACTCGGCCTTGACTTTGCTAACTTTGGTTCGAGTATAGACCTCTACTTTCAGAAATTCGAGTTCAATGCTGGCATTTATTACCTATTGAGGTATTTGGGTCACCTATGGTCAGGATATAATCTGATTCACTATATAGGCCCATTCCTTGGAATCACCACTGTATTACTGATCGTCAAAAAAGCATATTCTTCTTCGGAGTACTCACTTCAACACTTTTTAGATTTTGCCTTTTTTAGCTTTACGGCTTATATTTTATTGGCTACTACAGTTCATCCTTGGTACTTGGCGATCCCAATAATGTTGAGTGTATTCGTAAGATTTCGATTTGCAGTTGCTTGGTCTTTCTTAATTATGCTATCCTACATTAACTATAGTTATGATCCATATTTTGAGAATTTGTGGGTAATCGCATCAGAGTACATATTGGTGTTTGGGATGATTGTATATGAAGTATTACATTCAGGCAATAGAAGACCAATAGCAAATATTTAGTGAGTATTAAACAAAAAAAAGACCTACTACATAATGCAGCAGGTCTTTCATGAATCTTATTGTCGTTATATTACTTAG
Source organism: uncultured Saprospiraceae bacterium (assembly GCA_938003955.1). Classification (GTDB taxonomy): domain Bacteria; phylum Bacteroidota; class Bacteroidia; order Chitinophagales; family Saprospiraceae; genus CAJXUU01. The sequence goes on from CALKXE010000087.1 coordinate 40,465, forward strand.
CGACTAAGCTTATTTTTAAAGTGATATCATCACTAATAGCTTTATCTTTCAATCCTTCAATAAACGATGCAGAATTATACTTGATTCCCCAATCTGTTCTGTTGATTTTGAAATCAGGAGTACTTACTCTTACCATACCATCCTTTACATCAGTCATTGCCGTAAATCCTACTTGCTTAGTTTGACCTTTCATAGTTAGATTTCCATATACAAGTGCGTTACCAGTTGGGTCTCCTTCTTTTTTAGTCACCTTCGTGATTTCGAATTTTGCAGTTGGATAAGCAGCAACGTTAAAGAAATCGTCCTTGTTCTTATCATCAGAACCTTTAAGGTGACCTTCTAAGTATGCTTTTTTATCTCCTTCTAGATCCGTACAATTGATTGTATTCATATCAAGGGTAAAACTACCACCTGTAATCATACCATTTGTCGCAGATACTTCACCAGCTGTTACATCTATAGTTCCAGTATGAGAACCTGCAGGTTTAGTACCAGTCCACATCACTTTACTCACAGCTGCGTTTACTGCGTATTTTTTGCCTTCAGCTTTAGCTACAGTCCCTGCCGTATCGCTTACTTTAGCATCTTTACCTTTTGATCCGCATGCTACAAACATGGTCATAGTCAACATCAAAAAAGTAAATTTTAAAAGATTTTTCATTTCGTAAAAGTTATTATTAGTTAAAAAAATTGATTTGAATTTTGTAAATGATTCAGTGTGCTTTTTATACTTCTCTTGGGAGTAAGAAGGTTTAACGATCAATATATGCACTATTATTTTGTTAAAACTTTATAATTTGCTTTCTGGGCAAAAGATTTAACATCTGATATACTTCTGAGCAAACTTACATTCTCTGGAAGCTCTAGATTCTGAATTGCAGTCTGATAACCAGATATAAGAACATTACAATTAGGCAAGTGCCTACTTAATTCATTGATATATGGTTGAAGAGGACTCTGAGAAAAACTATCATTGAATAATGTAAAAATATAGTTAGCCTTGAATATCTTTTGTCCCTCCAAAACATCTATCAATGGGATATTAGAACCAAGGTTGATTACATTAATACCAAGATCCTTCAATAGAAAATGCAAAAACAGAAGACTCAATTCATGAGACTCCCCTTCTGGAAGGTATATCAAAAACCGCTTCGCGTCTGGGCGACTTTCTTTTGATTTATTATCAATTGCTACTATTGTTTTTCTTCTGATAATGTTTGCCACAAAGTTTTCATGGACACTTTTAATGGATCCAGCAATCCACATCATGCTCAATTTTTCCATCAGCGGATACACCACATCGTTCATCGTAACTTCGAAACCTTTAGAACTTATGTTATGCTCTATTATTTTGTTGAACTTATATTCGTCCAGCTCAAGCATCGCAAACATTAATGAATCTAGGTAATCTTCCGTTTCTATGGTTACTTCGGAGAGCTCAGACACCAGCCGTTTCATCTCACCATCACTCATCTTAGCTATCTTAGAAATTTTATAATTATTTCTATTTAATAAACTAATGTTGAGTATTTTCTGTAAGTCTTTATCTAGATAGTATCTGATATTGGTTTCTGTCCTTCGGGGAGTTATAATATTATACCTCTTTTCCCAAATACGAATGGTATGGGCTTTTATTCCACATAGTTTTTCAATGTCATTTATGGAGTAAACTGGCATTTATATATTACAAAGGTTAAACAAAAGATAGGAAAGTTAAACAAACTAAGATGACAAAGGTTCAAAAACATATCTTTTTATTCGCGGATAAAATATTAAAAGGTCATTTTAAGTCTAATATGACGGCCTTTACGAGTTATTTAAGTTAGAATAATTACGTATAAATGCCTCGTCTTATAAAGCTCTTTATCTCTTCTCGCTTCGCTTCAAAAGCACTTTTATCTAGCTTCTTTGCAAAAAAATGAAGCCATTTCACACTGTTTATTATAATATTAAAAGTAGTGGTGAGTGACATGTGCACAAAGCTTCCTTCGTCCATTCCTGATTTCAGAATCTTTTTAAAGTCGTCCTCATATGCCTTCCTTCTGCTAAGAAACTGAGACAGTTCCTCTTTTGGCAAGTGTCTCCACTCGTCATTAAACACTGTTACGGAACTAGGATTATGATATGCAATATCAATATGTAGATCTACTAAATTATCTAGTTTTTCAATATTCGTTTTTTCTTCTTTTTGAATCAGATCCATGCCTTCAGCAAACAATTCTGCACAGTCATTACATATATTTACAAGGATTTCCTCTTTGGATTTTATATGACTGTATAAACTACTAGGTTCTAGACCTACTAACTCTGCAATATCTCTAACAGAAGTAGCTGCATATCCTTTTTTTCGGAATAGCCTTGCCGAACTGACATATATTTCCTGTTTTCTCTTACTACGCTTCATCGAAATTGACAGTTACTTCTGCTGTCCTTGGATGGGCTTGGCAGGTGAGAATAAATCCATTTTCTACTTCATCGGGCTCGAGCGCATAGTTGATATCCATGCTAGCTTCTCCTTCCGTAACCTTTGCTTTACATGTAGAGCATACTCCGCCTTTACATGCATATGGAAGGTCCGCGCCAGCTGCTAAGGCTGCATCTAAGATGCTAGTCCCTCCAAAATCAAGTGGCATATCAAAACTCTCACCATCAAGGACGATAGTTACCTTACTCTCCGCTTCAGAGTCAAATGCTACTTCCTCTTTTTTAGCCTCTAATGGAATATCACTCGTATTAAACAATTCGAAATGAATCTTACTAGAATCAACATTTTGCTCAATCAATTGATCTTTTACTCCAAATATCATCTGTGCTGGACCACAAAGATAAAAGCCCGCTACCTCTGTAGGTTTATAGAATACTTTTCCAAACTTCTCGCATTTTTGGGCGTCAATTCTTCCAAAAAACAATGGGCTTCCCAGCTTCTCTTTACTTAAAATATGATGTACCGATAATCGATCTAGATATACATTCTTTAGTGCCTCTATCTCTTCTCGGAATATGATGGTATCAAAACTTCTATTACCATAGAATAATGTAAACCTACTCTTAGGCTCGTCATGCATCACTGTCTTGATCATAGATAATATAGGAGTGATCCCACTTCCTGCGCCAAATGCTACATAGTGATTCTTTGCTTCACTATCAGGTGTTAATGCAAAACCTCCTGTTGGTGCCATGATTAACATCTCTTCATTATCTGCCAACACCTCATTCGCATAAGTAGAAAATTTTCCTCCCTCTACTTTTTTGATCGCTACTTTCCATTCATTTTCGTGAGGTGCACTGCATAGACTGTAGGATCGTCTTACTTTCTCCCCATTTATTTCTGTCTCTAACGCAAGGTATTGACCAGACTTATATTGAAACTCTGATTGTAGGGCTTTTGATACATCAAAACTGACAGACACACAATCTGCTGTCTCTTTGATTACCTTTTTTACTTTGATTTTATGTAGTGCGCTCATTTATTCTTTTTACGAATGGTTGTTCGCAAAGGTAATTGTTTTTTGCGGGATTTAATTGTCTCTATAAATGAGCTGAGGTACCCAAGATCTAAACTACACTCCAACAATTTAGATATTGTAAACAAAGTAATATTTGGTTTTTATAGATTGATAATTACATATCTTTGAAAGATGAAATCAATCACAACTAAAATACTTCTCTCTATTTCAATTGTTTTAGCATTTGTAACATCATCATTCGGACAATACAAAGCCATTGAACTAAGTGTCTCAGTAAACCAATACATAGACGATAATATGGATAGGGAATATGAATACCAATCATATAATCAGCGTGGTATAGGCCATTACATTCTAGGGTATTCATTCCCAATAACAGATAAGATAATACTCACTCCAAGAGCAGGAATAAGTTGGACGGATGCACAATATAGAACTCACAGTATATTTCAGAGTACAATAAATACTGAATACGTCATCAAGGATAAGCGATTCATATTTAGTCATGCCAGTCTAGCTGGATCTTATTGGTTCAAATCAGATTTTACTGGACTATTTTTCACAGGAGAGCTGTGGACCATAATACCCATCTCCGCAAAAAGTGAAACTTACAAGAGTGAATTAATCGAGTCATCAATGGGAATGGAGTATGAAGAAGAGTTTATCACCAAAGATATCAAAGATCAAATGCAATCAATCATACCTATTATAAGTATCGGTGTTGGCTACAATCTTAAGATCGCCTATGGTTTTCATGTATTCGCTAATATGAATCTAGATTATAGACCTACTGGGTATTTCAAAAATACTGAAAACATAACCCATATTAATAGACGCCTAACTCTTGGTTTGAAGTATGTAATCGAAAAAGGAGATTCAACTAATTAGTGTACTGTTTCAGTATAAACGTACCAATACAAAAACAGGCAGCATACAATTAAGTATACTACCTGTTCCCATAACTAAAGTCTACATTCGAACTTCAACTAATTAGCCAATTTTCGAAGTCGAATTATAGACTTTTTCAATCAAATATCGATTGAAAAGTTTTCAAACAAAACCCGTTTGAAAATAAACCAACTAAACGTTTTTAATCAAATACCGATTGATGTTTTCAATCAAATACCGATTGATGTTTTCAAATAAATACCATTTGATGTTTTCAATCAAATACCGATTGATGTTTTCAAATAAATACCATTTGATGTTTTCAAATAAATACCATTTGATGTTTTCAAATAAATACCATTTGATGTTTTCAAATAAATACCATTTGATGTTTTCA